>JAISVI010000036.1 GCA_031271665.1 Oscillospiraceae bacterium | reverse complement strand
GCCGAGCGCGGCATCGCAAGCTATTGCTTCGATTTCTGCGGCGGGTCTATGACAAGCAAAAGCGACGGCAGTTTCTATGATTTGTCGATGCTTACCGAGGTCGAGGATTTGCACGCCGTGGTCGATTTTATCCGCGACCAGCCCTTTACCGATACGGACAACATCTTTATCTTCGGCGAAAGCATGGGCGGCGCGGTGGGTTCTCTTGTGGCGGCGCAGCGCCCCGCCGGGGAAATAAAGGGACTGCTTCATTTCTACCCGGCCTTCAGCATCTCCGAGCAGACGCGCTATATGTTCAAAACGCCTGACCTTGTCCCCGAGCGTGTCCAAACCGTCGTCGGGGTGACTGTCGCGGGTAAATTCTACACGGACGCGTGGACAATTGACATCTACCCGGAAATCGCGCCCTTTAAGGGGCCGGTGCTTATGTTCCAAGGCACGGCCGACGTGATCGTTCCGCCGATTTACGTTGAAAACTCCGTCGATCACTATGAGAACGCAGAGCTTGTCCTGTACGAGGGACAGGGTCACGGTTTCTCGCGCGAGATAAAGCTTCAGGCAATGGCGAAGATGATAGAGTTCATAGAAAAAAACAAGTAGAGGTATTTGTTATGAGGATTGCGATTTTGGGCAGCGGAGCTATGGGTACTGTGATGGGCGCGTATTTCGCCAAGAACGGCCTTGACCCCGAACTGATAGACAACTATCAGGCTCACGTTGACGCGATGCGCGAAAAAGGGGCGCGGGTGACGGGCTGCGCGGATTTTACCGTCCCGGTCAATGCCTATACGACGGACGAGATGTCCGGTGTTTACGATTTGGTGTTTCTTTTCACCAAGCAGCTTGCCAACGCCGAACTGCTGCCCCGCCTTACAAAGCACCTTGGGCCGGACAGCACGGTCTGCACCCTTCAAAACGGTGTGCCGGAACCGTTTGTCGCGCAGTACGTGGGCGAAAAGCGCACGGTGGGCGGAACGGTTCTGTGGGGGGCTACTTTCGTCGAGCCGGGCGTGTCCGAACTTACCCAGGACATAACCAAGACCGGGGTTCTGTTCGATGTCGGGGAGATCTCCGGGGAGATTACGCCGCGCATAAAGGCCGTCGCGCAGGTGCTTGAAAAGATGGGCCCGGTGCTTATCACCGACAAGCTTATGGCCGCGCGTTGGGGCAAGCTTGTCAACAACGCCTGTATGAGCGGGATGTCCGCCGTATGCGGCGCGACCTTCGGAGAGGTCAGAGCCGACCCCAAAGCTCGCGCCTGTCTTAGCTACTTGGGGCGCGAGGTCAAAGCGTGCTGCGACGCGGAAGGATACGCCATGCCCGACCTTCTTGGCGGGATTTCGCCGGAATGTCTGTCGTTTAACAGCGCCGGGGGCTTTGCCGATTCTCAGCGGGCGTTTTGGGACATGTACAAAGAACTCCAGTCCGCCAAGGCCAGTATGCTTCAGGATTTGGAAAAGGGCCGCCCGACCGAGGTTGGCATGATTAACGGTTATGTATGCCAAACAGGAAGGCGTCTGGGCATCCCAACGCCTTTCAACGACAGGGTAGTGGAAATTGTGGGACGGATAGAAAGGGGTACGCTTACCTGCTCTATGGAAAACCTTTCGCTGTTCGAGCCGGAATGGTTCGAGTACGACTTTATTGACATATAACCGCCCGCGCGTGTTCCCAAAAGCAAAAAATCCGAAAGAGGTGACTGGTTTGTCAAACGTTTTCCACGATATCTTTCAGCTTATTTTAAGCAACTTCCACATAATCGGCGTGCTTGCGCTTACGACGGTTGGTCTTTCGCTTACGTTCAAAACGGCGAACGTTGCCAACTTCGCCCAGGCCATAACTTCAACAATCGGCGCGTATGTGGCGGGTCTTCTGCTTCGTGACTTTGGCTTTGGCCCGTGGGAATCCATGATTATCGGCGTGGCTGTATGCTTTGTAATCGGATTCCTTCTTGACGCGGCGGTTGTGCGGCATGTCGGCGGCGGGGGCGGCAGAATAATGGTGACGATTGGGCTTATCGTCCTTATCACCGCCGCGATTCCGCTTGTCTTCGGCACAATTCCTTACAACTTCCCGCGTTTCTTCACGGGGCAGATTGAGTTCCGGCTTTTCGGGCAGGATTTCAACGTGACGCAGAACGCCATGTTTATACTGATTGCGTCGGCGGTTGTCATCGCGGTCATATTCTCGGCCTTGCGTTTCACGAAATGGGGGCTTGGTGTGCGCGGCACGGCCTCGAATATCTATGTTGCGTCTATGATGGGCGTGAACACCAACATGATGACGGCGTTAAGCTGGGCGATTTCAAGCGCCTGCGGCGGGCTTGCGGCCGTGTTTTTGGCCTCTCAGACGCAGTTAATAAGCATAACGATGCTTGGCGCGACCCAGGCAAACTCCCTGCTTGCCTTCGTCGTGGGCGGATTTGCGTCTTTCTACGGCCCGGCCATAGGCGCGGCGATTATTCCCATCGTGCTTTCACTGCTTACCTTCGTAAGCAGTATTTGGGCAAGCGCGCTGCTTTACATAATCGTTATGATCGTAATTCTTATAAAACCGGCGGGTTTGTTCGGCAAAAAATCAGTAAAGAAGGTGTGAGCGCATGGTAACGCTTAAAAACGACTATTCCGAGCTTGAAAAGACGGCGAAGCCAAAGTACGCCGCGAAGGCGGTTCGCCACCCGCTGTTCGGCTATATAGTGCTGACCCTGATCCTTATGGCCGTTCAGCTTCTGTTCATTTTCGGGGACGGCATCATCCCGCTTAACGTAACCCAGGCGATTATGCAGACGATGATTTACGTGGTAGCGGGGCTTGGCGTCGGCATTCTGCTTATGATGGCGGGGCTTATGAGCTTCGGCACGGGGGCGTTTATCGGACTTGGCACGTACATGGCCGCGTATATCCTTAAAGATATGGTCGCGCCCTATACGCTTATACTCGCCATTGTGGCGGTTGCCGCCGTCCTTATCGGTATCGTCGTCGGGTTTATATCGCTGCGCGTGCGGGGAATGCACCTTATTATAATCACGCTTGCGCTTGCCACGGTGCTGTACACCCTTTACTATCTGCCAAACAGCTTTACCGGCGGGGCGCTGGGCGTGTCAAGGGTGCCGTTCCCGGAACTGTTCATGTTCCTTAAAACGTCACGTGACACGATTTACTTCGTCATTCTGTTTGTGATGTTCCTTCTTATAGTCATAACCATGAACATTATAAACAGCCCCATGGGGCGCGCCATGCTTTCTATGAGCAACAGCGAGTCGCTTGCGCAGGCGATGGGCATTAACCTTCTTAAATACCGGCTTCTGGCCTTTATTGTCGCGACGGTGTTCTCGATGCTTTCCGGCGTGCTTTATATAAGCTATATGCAGTCGTCGATTTACGCCACGTGGACAAGCGGCCTTGCGATGAACATCCTTATCGCGGTGATTCTGGGCGGTACGGCCAAGCCCGCGGGGGTTCTTATCGGCTCGTTCGTTATCTTCACGGTTGACTACGCGTTCCTTAAGAACATCGAGTTTTTCCAGAAGAATCCCCAGGCGTCTCTTTTCTTCAACGGCATCGTGATTATTCTGATTATAGCGAAATACCCAGGCGGACTTATAAGGCTTCTTGGCTCTATAAGAAACGGAGCCAAGCAGACAGCCGCGAAGGTGAGGTTATACAGATATGGCCCAGAAAAATAATTCCGTAAACAAGCCCGCGATGCGGCGCTTTGTGAAAAAGCGCGACAAGGCCTATGACTCCTTGATATTTAACGAAAAATACCCGGATGTCGCGTGCGCGCTTATCGACCAAAAAAACCTGCGCCTTTTGAAACAGCGGGAGCTTAAAATGAAGAAGCGGCTTCTGCCCCTTGAAATCGCGGCGCTTCCCGCGTCGGATAAAAACGAGGTTCTTTTCGCGCGGGAATTAGAGGCGTTCAAAAAGAGCCAGGACTTGCCGCGCCGCGCGGTCGAGCAGACGCACCAACGGAAAATCAAAAAAGCCGGAGAGCTTGCGGCAAAGCAGTACAGGGACGGCGCTGTGGCGCGCCTTGACGCCGCGCTGGCGGCCAAGACCGAAGAGCTTAGGCAGAAATACCCCGGCGGAGTCGGAAGCGCCGTTGACAAAGACGCGCTGGCGCGTTATCAGCAGGCGGAAATGGAAGAAACGACGGCGCTTGAAAGCTTTATGGCGAAGCAGGCGGCGGATAAAAAGCGCCGGCTTGACTCCATCAACGCGCGTATTGCCGCGCAGAAACCCAGACTGGACGAGGCCTTCAACACGGCGAACGAGAAATTGCGCGCAAGCGCCGTCCTTGACGAGGCTTCCTTTGGCAAGGATAACATTTTAAGCATACGCGGCCTTAAAATGTACTTCAGCGGTATCAAGGCCGTTGACGATTTAAGCTTCAACATTAAGAAGGGCGAGATTTTCGGGCTTATCGGCCCAAACGGGGCGGGCAAGACCACCGTTTTCAACTGCGTGACACAGTTTTATAAGCCCACGGGCGGCGAGGTTTACTACCGCGACCGTTACGGCGGCGTCGTTTCGCTTACGGACTACAAGACGCCCGAGATAGTAAAGGTCGGTATTTCAAGGACGTTCCAGAACCTTGAGCTTGTATACTGGTTAAGCATACTGGATAACCTTCTTGTCGGCGCGCACGGGTTTTACAGGGCGAACCTTGCCGACCAGTTCCTGCACACGGGGCGGCTTAAACGCGAGGAAGAGGTGTTCAGAAACAGGGCGATACAGCTTCTTGACCGTCTTGGCATCCTTGCCTATAAGGACGTGCCGCCATTCGGCCTGCCGTACGGGGTGCTTAAAAAGGTCGAGCTTGCAAGGACGCTTATGAGCTTACCGCGCATGATTATCCTTGACGAACCCGCGGCGGGTCTTAACGACGCCGAAACCGAGGATTTGGCCGAAATTATCCGCGTTATACGGGATGACTTCAACTGCACAATCTTCCTTGTGGAACACGACATGAACCTTGTTATGGCCGTATGCGACACGGTATGCACAATTTCCTTCGGAAAAATGCTCGCGATGGGGTCTCCCGAGGAAATCCAGAACAGCAAAGTCGTCCAAGAAGCCTATTTGGGCACCGAATAAAGAGGAGGAACAGAAATGGAAAACATTCTGGAAATCAAGGATCTCGTCGTAAGTTACGGCATCATACGCGCGCTTAAAGGCGTTGACATGGTTATCCCCAAGGGGAAAACCGTGGTTGTTCTGGGCGCGAACGGCGCGGGGAAAACAACCACGATGCGTACAATCTCCGGCGTCGTAAAGTCCGTCTCCGGGCAAATTCTTTTAGAGGGCAAGGACATAAGAAACAAACAGCCCTACGTGATAGCAAAGCGCGGCATAAGCCAGTCCCCCGAAGGGCGGCTTATACTTGGCGGGCTTACCGTTGAGGAAAACCTTCGCATTGGCGCGTACAGCGTGAAGTCGAAAAGCAATATCAAAAAAAGCTTTGACCAGGTCTACGATTTGTTCCCCATCCTTAAAGAGCGCAAAGACCAACAGGCCACGACGCTTTCCGGCGGCGAGCAGCAAATGCTTGCCATCGGCAGGGCGCTTATGGTGAACCCCAAGGTTCTTCTTCTGGACGAGCCGTCGCTGGGCCTTGCGCCCCTGATTGTAAAGGACATTTTCCAGACGGTTAAGAAAATCGCCGCCGAGGGCGTGTCGGTTCTTATGGTCGAGCAGAACGCAAGGCAGTCCCTTCTGATTGCGGACTATGCCTATGTAATGGAGCTTGGCACGATTAAGACCCACGGTACGGGCGACACGCTTTTGAAGGATGACGCCCTTATCAGCGCGTATCTTGGCAAAAAGAAGGAAAAACCGTCCGCAGCCGCAGAAGCCAAGGCCGATGAAGGCGCGGCCGAAACTTCCGCCGCAGAAGAAGACGCGGCCGATGAAGGCGCGGCGGACAACCCCGAATAACGGCCCTTTTAACCTGCCGACGGAATACTGCGCGGAAGGTGGTGAAATCTCGGTTTGCCGCCGGTGCAACACGGGGCGTTAGAAATTTTAACTTTATTTTGGATAGGAGAAGCATTATGAAAACACAGAAGATACTTGTCATCGCTTTGACTCTCGTTATGCTATGCGGCATATTCGCGGGGTGCAGCAGAAATGAAGCCGCGTCTACCACCGCGCCGCCCGCCAATAACCCCGCAACGACCGCGC
This sequence comes from Oscillospiraceae bacterium, assembly GCA_031271665.1. GTDB lineage: Bacteria > Bacillota > Clostridia > Oscillospirales > UBA929 > WRLJ01. The sequence continues at coordinate 12,025 of JAISVI010000036.1, read as the reverse complement.
CGCCCTCGAACGGCGGCGAAGACCCCAATAGCACTACGCCGCAGGGCAGCCCGGACGTTGTGTCCCAAGGCGTTACCGATGACACCATAAAAATCGGTACGATTTCGCTTATCAGCGGCGCGTTCGCCTATATCGGCCAGCCCGCCTATGACGGATTCCGCGCATGTATCGAGCGCCTTAACGCCCAAGGCGGCGTTATGGGTCGTCAGCTTGAGATTGTCGCCTATGACGACCAGTGGGACGCGGCGACGGGCAAGGCGACCGTAGAGCGCTTTGTAGAGCAGGACAAGGTGTTCCTGCTTGCCTCGCTCGGCGGCAACATCGTCGAGCCAAGCCTTGACTACCTTAAAGAAAAGAAAATCCCGGTCATAAACATTTCCTCGGGGCTTGACGTGTGCTATTCGAGCAACGACCCCGGCGGGACGGTTTTCCAAGTCCAGCCCGCCAACATGACCGACGCGCGCTATCTTATCGCGCGTGTCCTGCACGAATCCATCTTCGGACCCAACAAGGATCAAAAGCTTCCGTCGGACGCGAAGATCGGCATAGTTCACGGCACGGACTCCGCAAGCCTTAACAGCCTTGAGTACCTGAAATCCTTCGCCGAGGGCGAGGGCGCGCTTGACCGCCTTGTCATGGAAGCCGTCGCGGAAGGCAGCGTCTACCCCGCCGCGATTCAGAAGTTCAAGAACGAGAACTGCCAAATTGTTATCTTCATGGGCATTGACGCCACCACGTGGATTTCCTCGATGGACGACGCCCAGTACGAGGTGCCTGTCGTGTTTTCCTACGGCGCGTCTACGCTTCAGTCCTTCGTGCCGGATACATACAAGCCCGGCAGACCCTGCTATGCCACCGTCTGGGGCGACTACAGCGGCGAGGCGGGTCAGAACATGCTTGACGACATGGTGGATGCGCTTTCCTATCTGGAAGACGTGCCCGAAGCCGAGCAGAAGGCCTATCGCGACAACAACTACTGCGTGGCGGGCTATGCCTACGGCATGACAGTCGTTGACGCTTTCGAGCGCTATGCCAAGTACGAGGGGCAGTACGGCCTTAACTGGGAAGATTTCGTGACGCTTATGGAAATCGAGCCGTTCACCCTCGGCGCGCTTTCGTTCGACTATATGAACGGCAAGCGCATGGGCGTTGACCAGTTCGCGTTCCTTGAGTACGTCGGAGATCCCGCCACGAAAGAGGAAAAGATGATCGCCCTGCGCCCCTTCGAGACGCTTGAGGAAGTCGCCGCGAAGTAAGACCCGGCAAAACGCGCAAAAAAAGGGGGAACCGTCCGGTTCCCCCTTTTTACGAAAGAGAGGATAATATGGACTACAGCGGCCAATACGCGGCCAAGCGCTGCGAAGCGGCGGAAATCGCCGCCCGTGTGGAGAACGGCTGGCACATATGCGCCGACGTCGGCGCGTCAAACCCAAGCGCCATATTCGACGCGATAGGCGCGCGGGCGGACACGCTGTCCGGCGTAATCGCGGACACAAACATCGAGCTTCTGCCTATCCCGTGGTTTGAAAACCCAAGCATTTTCGGAAACGTCACCGGGTGCAGCTGGTTTTCCAACGCGGGAGCCAGAAAGGCGGTAAGGGGCGGTTACGCGGACGTTATGCCCATAAGGTACTGCGACGGCGCGGCGATTATACGCGACTATACCGCCGTTGACGCGCTTTGCCTTGTCGTCTCCCCGATGGACAGGCACGGCTTTTTCAGCATGGGGACAAGCGGCTCGTTCGGGACAGAGCGCATACGCAAGGCAAGGCACATCTTCCTTGAAGTTAACAGATTTATGCCGCGTTCGCTTGCCGGGCCGCAGATACATATCTCCATGGTGTCCGCGCTTTGCGAGCATCACGCCCCGCTGCCCGAACTTCCGGCTGTCGAAATAGATATTGTAAGCCAGCGCATAGGCGCGCTTATCGCCGAGCGTATCAACGACGGCGACTGCCTTCAGCTTGGTATCGGCGCGATACCGAACGCCGTGGGCTTCACTCTTAAATCCAAGCACTCCCTTGGCATACACACCGAGATGCTTACCGACAGCATTGCCGAGCTTTTGGAGTGCGGGGCGGCAGACAACTCGCGCAAGCAGGTAAAGCCGGGGAAGACGGTCGCCACCTTCGCCCTTGGCTCGCGCCGGGTCTATGACCTTATAGACGATAACCCGGCAGTCGAAATACTGCCAAGCGAGTTTGTGAACGACCCGCTTGTCATCTGCCAAAACGACAACATGGTTTCCGTCAATTCCGCGATCGAGGCGGACTTTTACGGCCAGGTATGCGGCGAATCCGTCGGAACGGCGCATGTCTCCGGCTCGGGCGGTCAGCCCGACTTCGTAAGGGGCGCTGTTACAAGCAAAAACGGGCGCAGTTTTATCGCCTTCTCGTCTGTGGCGCAGACAAAGAACGGCGAGGTTTCGCGCATCGTCCCGGTGCTAGCTCCGGGGGCTATTGTCACCACAAGCAAAAATGACGTTGACATGATTGTCACCGAATACGGCGTCGCCAAATTGCGCGGCCAGCCCCTTTCGGCTCGCGCCAAGAACCTTATCGCCGTTGCGCACCCGGATTTCCGGGACGACCTTACCTTCCACGCAAAAAAACAGGGTATCCTTATCTAGGCGCGCAGCCGTTGTTTTGGTCTAAACACCCGACCGCCCTCGACTGCAATCACTTCGTGCAGCATGGATATTACTTTTTCATTCGCCCGAATCACTGCGCGAATAATACCACGCCAGAAGCAAATCCGTCATACGCCCATAGCTTTTCACGCCGTCGTCCTGCCCCATTGCCTTAAGATATCCGTCGTTCACCGTTTCGGACACGGCGGCGGTTACTTTTGCAAGGTCTTTGTCCATGTACGCTGTAAGCTCTTCCTGTTTTCTTGACTCGTTATACACAAGCGGCGTAAGCGCGTCATAAAGCGCGGCTTTCATAACTTCGTCGTCAATCTTTGACAGGCAACTGCGCAGCGCGCCCCAATAACCGGAATAGCGCACTTCGGGATTCTCCGCACCAATGCAGATAAGGAACGCGGCAAAGCCCGCGTCCTCCTCCGGCGCTATGCCAAGCCGATGCGACATCTCGTGCGCCATCATTTCGGGAAGGAAGGCAGGGGCGGCGTTCGGATTTACGTTACACTCGCCGGTGAAGGGGGAGTATATCCCCCCGATATAATAGTAGTCCATAAATATGTACGCCGTTACACGCTTTGGCCTTGTGACCGTTCCCCCGGAAAAAACCGGGGTTTCGCCCGCGAGCTTTTTAACCGCCCGTTCGGTCATGCCGGCCAGCTCCCCGAAGCTTGCGTCCATAGCGCCGTCTTCGTCGCGGCGCACCAAAGCGGCCTCTTCATTTACCCGCGTTACAAGCCATTCGGCAAGGACGTGAAGTTCGCTCTGACCGTATTCCTTAACGGTAAACCCAAGCCGCTCTTCAAGCGGGGGTGCGCGGTACATAAGACCCCACATTGCCAAGAAAGAAAATACTGCCGCGGACGCAATCGCCAAAAGCGTCACTCCGAAGCGAGCGAGATAAAGCGCCCCGCCGGTGCGCGACACCGAACGGATTATGCTGCGGACAAGTGAATACAAAAGGTAGAGTATAAGCCCATACAGAAGTATTTCCGCCACGGAAAACGGCGCAAAGCTTACCACAAAGCCAACCGCCCCGCTTATCCACTTTGACCACGGTGTATATATGTTGAAAAAGCCGGGTATAAATGACGCAAAAAACAACGCGCCGCTTCCCAGAAGAAAGCCGCCGCTTAATACAATCCGTCGCTTAATGATGATTACATTTCGCATCTCGCGCCTCTTTCCGTTTGCCAATTCCGGTCATATATGCTATAGTGGTGCAATCACTGAGTATAGGATGTGGAATTTTGCCGGACATTGTTTATATTCTCGCATGGGGAATGCTTATTGTGGCGGCGGTGGCCATTCCGGCGGCAATGCTTCTGCGGACACGTAAACTTGACAAAGCGCCGTGCGCGCCGCCGTCCCTTCCGCCTTATGATATCGGCGCTGCCGAACACGCGGCGGAAAGCCTTGCCCAAGCCGTTTCATACCAAACCGTGTCGCATACAAACCAGATGGAACACGGCGGATACGGCGAGTGGATACGTCTGCGCGAGTTTTTGAAAAACCGGTATCCGCTTGTCCACAGCAGTATGGCATGGGAAGTGGTGGGCGGTTTCTCGCTGATTTATCGCTGGGCCGCCGCGCCCGCCGCCGAAAAGGAACCCATACTTATCTGCGCGCATATGGACGTTGTGCCTGCCGGAGAGGGTTGGACTCACGCCCCGTTCTCCGGCGACATTGCCGAAGGCTTTGTATGGGGCCGCGGGACGCTTGACTGCAAAAACGTGCTTATTTCCGTGTTCGAGGCCGCCGAGGCGCTTATCGAACAGGGGTTTTCGCCAAGCCGCGATATCTTCTTTGCCTTCGGCCATGACGAGGAGATCGGCGGGTTAGAGGGTGCGGGGGCAATTGCCGACCTGTTCGCGACACGCAACGCGCGATTCGCGATGGTTCTTGACGAGGGCGGTTCGCTGGGTCGTTCGGCGATACCCGCGGGCAGACCGGTGGCGCATGTCGGGGTCGCGGAAAAGGGGATGGCAAACCTTCGCTTCACCGCCAAAAGCGGCGGCGGCCACGCCGCCGCGCCGCCAAAGCAAACTGAAATCGGCCGCCTTTCCGAAGCGGTATGCAGACTTGAGTTCCGACCTGTCTCCCCGCGCCTTACACCGCTTGTGCGGGACATGCTTATCACCCTTAGCCCCGAACTTCCCTGGCGCTGGAAATTCTACCTTTCCAATCTTTGGCTGTTCAAGTCGCGCGTTCTGAAGATAATGGCGAGCCGCCCCGATTCCAACGCCCTTATACGCACAACCGCCGCGCCGACGATGGCAAGGGGTTCCGGTGCGCCGAACGTATTGCCGGACACGGCGGAGATAACGCTTAACATGCGTATGCTCCATGACGAGAATGACGTGGCGCTTACCCAGTACCTTACGGATCTGACCGCTGATTTGGACGTGGAGGTCGAGGTGCTTACCTCAAGAGAACCGTCAAAGGTATCAAGGTATTCGGGGCGTGACTTCCAGTCGGTGGCCGCGTCCGTCAGGCGGGTATTCGGACCCACGCCGGTCGTGCCGAATCTTATGTACGGCGGCACGGACGCCCGCAATTACGAAAGCTTCTCTGACTGCGTATTCCGATTCATGCCATTCCTGCTGACCCCTGCGGAACACGACCGTATGCACGGCCGCGACGAACGCGTATCGGTGGAAGCCCTTGGCCGCGCAGTTGCGTTTTACACGGATCTGATGAAAACATTTTAAGGAAGAGCGCCCCACCCGAACAGGGAGGGTATGGCGCTGCAGCGTTGGCCAAACCAAGTCCGCGCAGACTGAGAATAAATTATAGGGCGGGACGTCGAGGACGCCGTTCCCTACATGAAAATACAGCCGCTGCAATGTTTGTAGGGCGCGACGCCCCCGGCGCGCCATATTAAATTACAGGTTTGCCGCCAGCCTGAGCGTCACGCCGCCTCGCAGAGCGCGGGCGAGTCATGAATAGCCCCTACTCAATCACTATGTACGGATTAATCGGCTGACTTATAAGGCTTAGGGTTCGGAAGGAGTATTTTTCGCTGTCCGAGAACGCGTCCAAAAGAAAAGGCAGAACTTCGGCCGAGCGGGTGTCGGTGCGCAGGCGGACAACGATGTTCCCGTCTGACGCCCCAATATCCCTTATGACACGCTCCGCCAGACGCTGACCTGAAAGATCCTCTTGGTAAGCGCCTGCGTCAATGGTCCAGCCCCACAGCAGAAAGCCTTCGACCCCAAGGGCGGCAAGCTCTTCCGGCGAAAGCCCGGCGTTTTTATCTGTTGGCGGAACAGGATGGCGGGCAAGCCGTGTCTTAGTAAAAGTGACGTCGTCAAGAATGCCGTTCATGCGCTTTAATTCGTCTGTAAGCTCACCGTCCCCGTCCGCGCACAGCCCCACCGTTTGGGTGGCGGAAAGACGGCGCAGAAGGGCGGGGTCATCTTTAAGCCCAGCCTCGTTAAGGAAGAACGCCGCGGGAATCTTGCCGCCACGGTTTTCAAGGATATCCAAAAGTTCGGTTACTTGGGCGTTAAGTTCGCCGTCAAAGGTAATATAAACACCGCGCGGAGGATCCATAATCGGCGGCGGGGTGGCGCTTGGCGGCGGAGTAATTGGCGCGGCGGAATTCGGCGTCTGTGAAGCAGGCGGGTTGCTGGGCTGCGGTGCGTAATCGGAAGCGAGGTAATACTGCATCTGCGTGTTTCTGTAATTTGATGCGTAAAGTTGGTCGGTACGTAAGTTTTTTGTTGTTTTTACTCGGATTATCTCCCCGTACTGTTCATTGTCGTCAATTACGGTGTGTTTCTCCCAACCGTAAAAACGTTCTAAAAAGGCAAGGTCAAGGTAGTATATTCTGACGCGATCCAAACCCTCATAGCGGTACATATACGCCTCGTATTGCTTGCCCTCGGAATCGACGGCCACGCTGGAGCCGTACTCGAAATTTACGCTTTTGCCGGCGTGCGTAAATTTAAGGTAACTGTGTTGGGGAAACCATTCCACGATTGCGCCGATTTTGGATTCGGTCAGCAGTTGATGCGGAACAAAAACCTTATTGTCCATATAGATCGGCATATAGCGTGTAGACAGGGGTTTAAGCGGTTCGTCATTGACCGCGCCGAAATAGAACTCTTCGCCCGTCGCGGCCCGAACAGGCAGCAGGGCGACAAGCATCACCGCCGCCGCTATAAGCGCCGCTGTTTTTTTCATGGCTGCGTCCCCCCTTTACCGACTGTATGTGATAAAACCATTCTATCATTAAATCCTTTTATGCGCAAGACGGAGGCCGCATATGTCTGAAAACGTAGATGTGCTTATTGTCGGCGGCGGGGCCTCCGGCCTTATGGCGGCAATTGCGTCCGCCGGAGTACAGGGCGTTTCGCGCGTCGTGCTTGCCGAGAAAATGCCGCGCGTGGGGAAAAAACTATTGGCCACGGGAAACGGGCGGTGCAATTTCACGAACGTAAACGCGGACGATATGTCCTTCTATAAAAGCGGCCGCCCTGAAACCGTGGCGCGTGTGCTTGCCCGGTTTACACGCGGGGACACCGAGCGGTTTTTTAATTCTGTTGGCGTGTCCGCGCGCACGGAGGACGGACGGTTGTACCCCTATTCTCTTCTGGCGGGCGCGGTGGTTGACGCCCTTCGCTTTGAAGCCGGGCGTCTTGGCGTCAAGACCGTAACGGACACGCCCGTCACCGTGGTTGAGTACGGCGGCGGACGCTATCGCGCCGCAGGATTCGCCGCAAAAAGCCTTGTCGTCGCCACGGGCGGCATGGCCTCTCCCTCGCTTGGCTCGGACGGCTCGGGCTATGCGATACTGACGGGCTTCGGACACGCGAAGACGGCGGTTTTCCCCGCCCTTACGCAACTTGTCACGGAGAAGGCCGCAATACGCGGCCTTTCGGGTATCCGCGTGACGGCCAAGGCGGCGCTTTATACAGGCGGCGTCCTTGCGGCAGACGGGACGGACGAGCTTCTCTTCACCGACTACGGGCTGTCCGGACCGCTTGCGCTTTCACTTTCGCGCGAAGCTTCCGCATACCTGAACGCCCTGCCGGAAGCCGAAAACTGCGGCGTAACGCTTGACCTTTTCCCCGAGATGGACAAAGAGGAACTGCTTGCGAAATTACTTGACCGAAGACGCAATCACGCCGAATGGGCGGCGGAAGAGCTTTTCCTCGGCCTTGCCCATAAGCGTGTCGGCCTTGCCGTCATGCGCGCGGCGGGGATTGCGCATACTGGGCTTTGCGGCGGCTTTGCGCAAGAAGACATTCTCTCCGCCGCCGAGTTTGCCAAGGCGTACCCGATAACAGTCACGGGGACGCGCGGCTTCGCGGACGCGCAGGTGACCTGCGGCGGCATAGCGCTTGACGATTTCGCGCCGGACACGCTTTCTTCGCGCCTGTCCCCCGGCCTTTTTGCCTGCGGCGAAGTGCTTGACGCGGACGGGCAATGCGGCGGCTTCAACCTTCAGTGGGCGTGGAGTTCCGGGTATGCGGCGGGGCGGGGCGCGGGGCTTTTTGCCGCGAGAGCCGACGCCCGCATCGACCGCCAAAGGCTATAGCGCGTCTGAAACGAAAATCTTGCGCGAGAATTGACAAATTATCTTTGCGAATATATAATACTGAAGGCAATATTTGCCCGGCGAGTATTTTGGTAAGGGGCGGCGTCTATGAACAACGATCCTATGCTGGAGATGTATGTTTTTGAAAGCGTACAGATGACCGAGCAGCTTGAGGGAATACTTATCGAGGGCGAACAGCTTGGCGGTTTCAACACCGAGCATATCAACGAGATATTCCGCATAATGCACACCTTGAAGGGTTCGGCGGCCATGATGGAGTATACCGCGATTTCCTCTTTGGCGCATTCGCTGGAGGATATGTTCTACTATATCCGCGAGAACTCCGACGCTTCGCCCGACTGGTCCGCCATTGCCGACATCTGCCTTGACGCCGTGGACTTTTTCAAGGCCGAGGTTGCCAAGGTTCAGAATCATCTGCCAAGCGACGGCGACAACTCCGCGCTTTTGGCGCGCAGCAAGGCGTGCCTTGACGTTCTTACGGGCAAGGCGCCCGCCGCTCCCCCTGCGGAAAGCGCCGTTGAGACTGCCGCCGAGCCGCCGCCAGAGGAAGAAAAAACTGTCCAGACTGAAGAGAGCGCCCCGCCCGAAGAAGGGCTTAACGTTATTTCCATACGTGTTTTCTTTCAGGAAGACTGCAAGATGGAGAACATACGCGCGTATCAAATCGCAAACTCGCTTGCAGAGGTGGCCGAGCGTATCGAAACCGTGCCGGCGGATTTTCTTGAGGATTGCAGCGACGACATAATCGCCGCCGGCGCGCAAATGACCGTTTACACAAAGGAAAACCTTGATGCCATAAAAGAAATCGTCAATCAGGCGATTTTCGTTAAAAGCTTTGAGATAGGTATGCTTGAAAAGCCCAAGGCAGAGGAAGCCCTCCCCGCAGCCGTGGAAGAGACGCCGCCCGCGCAAGAACCGTCTGTCACCGAAACCGCTGCGCCGGAAGCGCCGCCCGCCGCCGAACCGGAGAAGACGCCGTTAAGCGCGGTAAGCGCGGAGAAGCCGCCCCCGCCGCCGCCCGCGCCTGCAAAATCTTTGCCGCCCATGCCGGCGCCGGAGGTTAAGGCAAGCGTTATCAACGTAAACGTCGATAAGCTTGACCGGCTTATGGATCTGATGGGCGAAATAGTCATCTCGGTCGCGATGGTTATCGGAAGCCCGGACTTAGAGGGGCTTAAACTTGACACCTTTGAAAAGTCCGCCTCACAGCTTCTTAAAAACACGAACGAGCTTCAGAACGTTATTATGAGCGTGCGCATGATGCCCATATCCTCGACCTTCCATAAAATGACGCGCATTGTCCGCGACACGGCCAAAAAACTTGGCAAAGAGGCCGAACTTGTCATCCTTGGCGAGGAAACCGAGGTTGACAAGAACATGATCGACTCGCTTGGCGACCCGCTTATGCACATCGTGCGCAACTCTATGGATCACGGGCTTGAGGACACAAGGGACGAGCGCGCCGCCGCCGGAAAAAGCCCCGTCGGGCGCATTACTCTGGAAGCGCGCAACTCCGGAAGCGACGTTATCATCTCGTGCAGCGACGACGGGCGCGGGCTTGACCGCGACAAAATCCTTGCCAAGGCAAGGAAGAACGGACTTCTTACCCGTCCGGACGCGGATTATTCCGACCGCGAGATTTACCAGTTTATTATGCTCCCCGGCTTTTCCACAAACGACCAAGTCACCGAGCTTTCCGGGCGCGGCGTAGGCATGGACGTTGTTAAAAAGAACATAGAGAAGATCGGCGGCACCGTCCAGCTTGACTCCGAACCGGGCAAGGGAATGACCGTGACGATACGCATCCCCCTTACCCTCGCGATACTCCAGGCGATTGAGATCAAGGTGGGCAGCAACTTCTACCTGATACCCACCCTGAATATACGCGAGTCCTTCAAGCCCGCCATGAAGGACATCATCGTTGACCCCGAAGGTAACGAGATGATCCTTTTCCGCGGCGAGTGCTTTGCCATAAACCGGCTTGGCCGGCTTTTCGGTGTGCCGTCCAACGCCGAAACCTTTGACCAGGGCATTATGATTATGGTCGAGGACGAGGGGCGCATGGCCGGACTGTTCGCAGACGAACTTGTAAGCGAACAGCAGGCCGTCGTGAAGCCCATACCCTCGTTCATAACCGAGCGCATCGGCCAGATCCGCGGCATTTCCGGCTGTACCATCATGGGCGACGGAAACATTGACCTGATTATCGACGTAAAAAGCTTGACGCTTTAAGGAAAGGGGAGGCGACGGAATGGACGAGATAAGCGTGCGCTATGATAACGAAGAAAGCGGTATGGCCAACGAGTATATGGCCTTTGCCATTGGAAGCGAGATATACGGCCTTAAAATCGAGTATATTTCCGAGATACTTAACATGCAGACGATCACGGTCGTCCCCGAGGTTCCGGCCTATATCAAGGGCATAATCAACATGCGCGGGAAGATACTCCCGGTCATGGACGTGCGCCTGCGCTTTAACAAAGAGCCGATGGAGTACAACGACCGCACCTGTATTATCGTGGCCATGATCAACAACACAATGGTCGGGCTTATCGTGGACACCGTGCGCGAGGTTATGGAAATACTGCCCGACGAAATCACGGACACCGAAAGCGCGGCCAAGGAGATGCACAACCGCTATATCAAGGCCGTCGGCAAGACCGAGGCCGGCGTTGTGCTTCTGCTTGACCTTGACAGGCTTGTGTCCGACTGACGCCCGGACACAGCGCCGCCCATTGGGGCGGACGGCATGGCGCGCAAGAATCGGCGCGCCGCACGACAAAATAAGCTATGTAGCCGCTTGCTCCTGTATGGGGATTGGCGGCTGCATTGTTTTTTGGGATGCCAGCGCCGCCATGTCACGCTTGACGCTAACCGTTATCCTCCCGGTTTCTAACCTCACACCCGACGATGACAGAAGCCGGACACTAAGCAGACAGTACCTGCCGCGGGCGGGCGTTTCCCAGATAACCGTCCGGTAATCTTTGAGTCTGTAGCGATCAGCCTGTTCAAAAAGGCTTTGTGTCCGTTGCGGCGAACCCTTTTCGTCACTTAGTATAAGCACGGCGGAGACAGGCGACGGGGACAGGTTTGTCAGTTCAAGCGCCGTTTCAATCATATAGCGCTTTCCCGCAGGGAGCATAATGAAAGTATCGCATTCTATGCGGCACAGTTTAATGCCGAATAGACAATCGGACTCCTCGCGCAGATACAGCGTCGAGCCGCCGTTCCAACGGTACTCGGTGGCGGCGGAGAACACGCGCTTGCAAGCTTTCACGGGACGCGGGTTCATACACGCCGCGGCGCGTGTTTTGGCGCACGGCGCGGGATTCGGTTTGGAAGGCGGCTTTTCCGGCTTCTGACGGCTTACCGGCTCTCCGGCGTCCCACGACGCGTCTTCGTCGCCTATACTGTCCAGTTGGTGATAAAGCGTCTGTTCCATATGGATCGCGCCGATAAGCGTCTTATAAACGGAACGGTTGACCTTCAGAAGTTCATCCAGATTGTCGCTTATAGAAACCGCCTTTTGGATTTTTTCCGCTTCGGCGTTCAGCAAATGTGCCAAGGCGGTTTGAACCAATGCCGCCGATTCAAGATTGTCTATGCGCGATCTGCGCATATCGTATCACCGCCCCATACAACTCCGCGGTTAAAAACCGCCCGTCGCGTCAAGAAACAGCAACAGGCGGTTCTCGTCACGCGAAAACCGCCTGTTTCCCCGGAAATTAAGACGCCTGCGGCTTGATTTGGAACAGTTCCAGTTTGGACTGGAAAAGCATCTCAAGCCGCGTTACACCGTTCACAAGCTTGTTTACAGA
>JAISVI010000015.1 GCA_031271665.1 Oscillospiraceae bacterium | reverse complement strand
CGTGCGCGTCAAGTTACATAATATTGGTGCGCGGAAATTTTATTCGTTAAAAAGGTTTTGGCCGCTGTACATGGCTTCGCAGGTCACGTTGATGCCAAGTTTTCTAAGTATGTCCTCGTCGGTTTCGGGCAGGATGTAGGTTGCGTGGGCCTCGCACCCGCGAAGCTCTTCAAGGCGGTTAAGCGCAAGCTCGGCCGTGGGGTTTGTGACCGCCGAGATTGAAAGCGCGATAAGCACTTCCTCAAGGTTTAGAGAGGTGTCGCGGACATTGTAGTTGCGGCTTTTAAGCATTATAATCGGCTCAAGCGCAAGGCGGGAAATAAGGTGCATGCTGTCGGGGATGCTTGCAACGCTCTTTACTGCGTTTATTATCGCTCCGGCGGGCGCGCGCATAAGCTCGGTGCCGCGCCCCGCGACGCTTTGCCCGTCGGGAAGGATGATCGCCATCGCCGGCGAGCCGGACTCGCGCCCCTTTTTAAGCGCGGGCGCAACGACAAGGCGGTCTTCCGTTTTAAGCTCTAACTGGCTCATAATAAGCTCTATCTTATTGACCGCGGACTGCTCTAACCGGCCTTGCTTGTGGTCGCGGCGTATGTGGTAATAGCGGCGCAGGATTTCTTGGCGCGCCGCGCTTTTAACGCCCTCGTGGTCGGTAATGCAGCTTCCAATCATGTTTACGCCCATTTCTGTGGGCGACTTGTACACGCTGTCCGCGCCGGTTATGCGCGAGAGGATCGTGCGGAGAATGGGAAAAACCTCGATATCACGGTTATAATTAACAGTAGTTTTTCCATAGAGTTCAAGATGGAAGGGGTCTATCATGTTCACGTCGTCAAGGTCGGCCGTGGCGGCCTCGTATGCAAGGTTTACCGGGTGCTTCAGCGGCAGATCCCATACGGGGAACGTTTCAAACTTGGCGTACCCGCCCGTTTCGCCGCGCCTTGACTCGTGGTAAAGCTGGGAAAGGCAGGTGGCAAGCTTGCCGCTTCCGGGGCCGGGCGCCGTGACCACCACAAGCGGGCTTGAACAGGGAATATAGGGGTTGGCTCCATACCCCTCCTCGCTGACAATCGTGGCAACGTCCGTGGGATAGCCGCTTGTGTGGCGGTGGATAAAGACGTTTTCGTTTCGCATCTGAAGCTGCTTGCGAAGCATGTCGGCGCTTGGCTGGCCGTCGTACTGGGTAATCACGACAGAGCTTACATTAAGACCCATCGCGCGAAGGCTGTCAATCTGTCTAAGCATGTCCTGCTCGTAAAGTATTCCCGTGTCGGCGCGCAGCTTGGTTTTTTCAATGTGACAGGCGTTTATGCAGAAAATTATCTCTGTCATTCCGCTTAAATTCTGAAGAAGCTTCACCTTGGCAAGGGGGTCGAACCCCGGCAGGACGCGGGCGGCGTGGTAATCGTCAAACAATTTGCCGCCGAACTCAAGGTAAAGACGACCCTTGGTGGCGTCCATGCGCTTTTGTATTTCCTGGGTCTGCGAACGCATGTACAGTTCGCCGTCAAAACATGCTTTCATACGAAATATCCCCGCTTTCACGCAAATGCCGTCACTCAATGTAAGTCAGTATAGCACAGATGGGGTCTTCGTTCAAGCATATATACGCCGGGTGCAGGCGACGTGGTATTACGAAAAAATATATAGCTTTTTTGAAAATATACCTTGACAGGCGAGGTATCGCGTGTTATTATTTATATGCTGACGGCGGGGGACGCCCTGCCGGAGGCGCGGGCGGCGGCTTCCGGGGTCGTCTGCCTGAGTTTCGTATCGGAAAGGAGTGGCGTATTGCCAATCACAGCGGAACTAATCCGGGGGCATACGGAAGCCATCATACTGTCCCACCTTTTGTCGCGGGACAGCTATGGTTACGAGATCAACAAAAGCATCCAAGAGCGCAGCGCCGGAAGGTACGAGCTTAAAGAGGCCACGCTGTACGGCGCGTTCAGGCGGCTAGAGGAATCGGGGTGTATCCAGTCCTATTGGGGCGACGAGCAGACCGGCGCGAGACGGCGTTATTACCGCATCACTCCGCAGGGAAGGCAGACATTTATGCAAAGCCGGGAGGAATGGCGCGAAACGCGCAAGCTTATTGACTTGCTGCTGTCCGCCGGCGAAACCGATACGCCGGATACGCGCGCACCCGATCAACAGCACGGCGCTTCGCCGGCGCAAGGAGGATATTCGAATGAATGAACAAATCTTGCACTACGTAGACGCGATATTCCAAAACGCGCCCGAGAAGCGCCGCGTCAGTGAACTGCGTGAGGAGCTGCTTTCCAACATGAACGACAAGTACGCGGATCTTGTCGCCCAGGGGCGCGAACCGAATGACGCGTTCGGCGAGGTCACCGCCGGTATCGGCGATATAGAAAGCCTTATCTCCGAGGTAAGCGAAGGGGGCATCGCAGACGAGTCCGGCGGCAGAAACCGCGCGATACTGCTTTATGCGTTGGGCGCGGGGTTGGTCATCGTGGGCGTGCTTATGTTCTTTATGCTGATGGGTCTTGGCCTTGACATTCCGGCCACAGTGCTGTCCGCCGTTATTGTATGCCTTGGCGTGGCAAGCTTTATCTACGGCTCGAGCATTAAACAGCCCGTGCCATATCAAAAGGAGGATGATTCTTTCGTGGAAGAGTACAAACAAAAATACAGCCAGCCAAGCCGTAATACACGGCTTCGCGGCGCGGCGACGAGCCTGCTTTGGGTGATTCTGGTGATTTGCTATTTTGCGATAAGCATCGGGACGGATTACTGGGAGCATACGTGGTTGATATTCCTTGTGGGAGTCGTGCTTCAGCAAGTGATAAACGCCGTGTTCTCGGACAAGAAGCACTCGCTGACAAGCGGTATGATATACACAAGCGCCGTTTTACTCTATCTTATCCTAAGTTTCGGCACAGACAGGTGGGATATTACATGGCTTATATTCCTTGCCGCCGTCGCCGTGGAGCAGGGGGTTAAGTTTGTGCGTATTTGGAGGGAGAAATGAACAGTAAAGCTACCCGTATAGGCGTGACGGTGGTCTGGGCCGTTGTCTGCGTCGCCCTGATCGTCATGCTTGGCGTCGGGGTCTTTGGAAAGGGGCTTGGGATTTTGAGTTGGGGAAGCCGCGAAACGATAATGCTTAAAGAGGAAAGCGCGACCGCGGACGGCATAGCGAAGCTTAACATCTCGACAAGCAGCCAAGATATACGCATTGTCGCCACGGACGCCTCCGAGTTCGGAATCCGCCATTACGGGCCGTCCGATATCAAAGAAGACGGACTTGTACGCGTAAGCCGGGACGGGGACACTCTGCGCGTTGATTTGCCGGATATAAGAAGGGTAAGGCTGTTCGGCATCTTTATCGGCTCGGAGCGCATAGAGGTCGAGGTGCCGCGCTCTTGGACAGAGGGACGTGTTACCGCCCGCGCCTCCTCGGGCGACATTAAAGTTGAAAGCGAGTTCCGGTGGGGTGGCGCCGAATTCGGCACGTCTTCGGGCAACCTTGGCATAAGCGGTTCGCTTACGCTTAGGGAAGGCATAAGCGCCTCCGCCTCTTCCGGCAATGTGCGCGTTTCCGACATTACCGCCGCCTCGGCTGATTTGAAGGCCAACTCCGGAGATATCACCGCAGCGGGAACCGTTGAAGTTTCGGGCAGTTTTACCGCGCATACCTCCTCCGGCGATATAGAGCTTCAGGGCAGGATTTCCGCCCGTGACGTCATCGTTGAGACAAGTTCCGGCGATATAGACGCGCAAGAGGTGACTGCCGCGGGCTTTGACATGAAAACAAGCTCGGGAAGCCTTTCCTGCGACACGCTTACCGGCGGGGGACAGCTTAAAACCACCTCGGGCGGCATACGCGTACACCGCCTGAACCCGCTGTCCGATGTGGACGCGCGCTCCAGCTCGGGCGGCATAACTCTTACGATTCCGCCCGAATACCCCTTCCGTTTCGAAGCGGCCACCTCGTCGGGCGGCATCAACAGCGATTATGACCTTTACTACACGGGCAGGAATAGCAGGACGGCATTCGTCGATAACGGGGAAAGTCCCGCTATAACCGTGACAGCCGAAGCCACAAGCGGCGGCATAAGGCTTAACAAGTAATTTAAGCGTTGAAAACTGCGTGTTCGCCTGCAAAGCGAACACGCAGTTTTTCAGCGTGCCATAGGGTTCTTAACGTCTGCCCCTGTATCGCCTTGACTGCGGAGACGGGCGCTTTTTAGTGGCACGTCCACGATGGGAACGGATTCTACGTTCCTTCGCGGAGCAATTCAAGATACGCCTCGTAGCTGAATATGCGATTGCGCCGCCCGCCCGCGCTTTGTACCAAAATCCCAAGGTCAACCAGGCGTTTGATAGCGGCGGCTGTGGTGCTGAACGCAAGCCCCAAGGCGGCGGCGGTTTTTTTCGTTTCAATGATGGGATTGGATTCGAGGTAGGCAAGCAGAAGCACGGCGGTCTTTCCGGCTTTGCCCATTGCGCGCATTGCTTCCGCGTTCTTTATGCGAAGCGCGGACAGCTTTTGGATTTTGTCTGCCGCGTCCTCCGCCGATTCCGCAATTGCCTGTAAAAAGAACTTAACCCATTGCTCGAAATTTCCTTTTTCACGCACCTCGGTCATGCGGTCGTAGTATTCCACACGGTTCTTTTTAAGGAAATATGAAATGTACAGCGCGGGAACGGACAGAACCCCTTGCTCCATTAGAAACAGCGTGACAAGCAAGCGCCCAATGCGCCCGTTGCCGTCAAGGAACGGGTGGATGGTTTCAAACTGGTAGTGAATAAGGGCCGCGCGGATAAGCGCGTGCGCGCTGTCATCGTCGTTGATGTATTTCTCAAGGTCGCTTATAGCCACGGTCATATCCTCGACATTCGGCGCTATATACCGGGCGCTTTTGAGTGTGCTGCCTTGTCCGCCTATCCAGTTTTGAGTGCGGCGGAACTCGCCGGGGTTCTTTTCTTGCCCTCGAACGTCTGACATCAAAACGGCGTGTGTTTCCTTGATAAGACGGTTGCATAACGGCAGTTCCTTCTGCCGGGCAAGCGCAAATTCCGTCGCTTTGATATAGTTAATCACATCCGTGACATTGCGGTTTGCGTTTGCGTCAAGCAGCGGGTCAAGAACGTCCTCAAGCGTGGCCTGTGTCCCCTCAATCTGCGAGGACATCAGCGCTTCTTTGCGGACGTACATGGACACAAACAGGTTGACGTTGGGGATATGCGCGGATAAGCTGTCTAAAACAGCGAGGTGTCTGTTCGCCTTAACAAGCAACGCAACCATATCCACGTCAAGTTCGATTGCCGGACTTGGCGGTAATGGCGCGGGAACAAAGGATTTATAAGCGGATTCACCGGACAGGTTCGTTTTCAGGCTGCCCGCACGTTTTTGCGCCATGTGTCAAGCCCCCTTGTAAATCAAAATTACAAGGTCTATTATACCCGCTTTATTTTGATTAGTCAACCTAAGTCAAAATAAACTGCACGGTTTACGCATGAACATATAAAATGCACAAAAACCGGTATCCTCATGTAGGGGCGACCGTCCTCGGTCGCCCGCACCTGCGGGATTTTCCGGGGTTGCGGGCGGTCGGGGGCGACCGCCCCTACATCTAGTCTGTACAAATTGGACATTCATGCGTCAGCCGTGAAATAAACTGGATTCAGCATAGCACGCTATACAGGCACTGCCCCGGCAGCTTCCCTGCCGCACCACGCGGCAATCTCCGCGATAAGGGCAAGCTGCTGCGCGCCGAACGATTTATACGGGAACTGCACCGCGCCCTTGCTTGTCTTGTAATCGGTAAGCCGGGGCATGAAATGCTCCATCGCCTC
>JAISVI010000067.1 GCA_031271665.1 Oscillospiraceae bacterium | reverse complement strand
CAATCCTCCCGCCGTCCCGTCCCATGGATTGTCGTCAGTTTGAACCTCGTTTTAGTTTTTTGTGACGCAATAAACCAACTCTCCGTTTATCTCTTGCTGCTCAATTTGTAAATCTCTTGGAAGGCAAAACGCCGGGCGAACCCCGCTGTTTCTATTTGCCCCCCCCCACACCTTCCTTTTTGATCAATTCCATACGATGAGTTAAATAACGACGTAACCGGTGTTCGAAGCCACCAAGGCCATGCTTCTTTACTGTTGTAAGCAATAAGACGGTCAGAATCATCCTCGAAGTATTTAAGACTTTTGCCCTCAATACGGTGGATTATGTTTTCCTCATAGCCCAGTTCCGTATAGGAAAGCAGGAAGGATTTCCGAGTTATTTGTTCAACATACTTCCCATGATTTCCAAGACTTTCTTCCGCAGTAATGGTTATCTCAGAATCTACGATGCTGTCCTGCAACTCCGCGTCTATCCACGGCAAAAAGGTTTCATTAAGGTATTTATCAACGATGCTGTGGTTGTAATAGCCAAGTTG
Organism: Oscillospiraceae bacterium; assembly: GCA_031271665.1. Lineage (GTDB taxonomy): Bacteria > Bacillota > Clostridia > Oscillospirales > UBA929 > WRLJ01. The sequence continues at coordinate 2,424 of JAISVI010000067.1, read as the reverse complement.
ATAGCCTTCTTCAGTGAGCGCGGCATATCCTTCGCCGTAATCGTTGTATTTAACAGCCTCGTCAAGCAGCCGTTCGCGCAGCAGCAAGACGTTGCCGTTGTAGTCGTCTGTCAGGACAAGGTACGGCGTCGGTTCGTCGTTTTCCGTTATGTACACGGTATAGCCATGCCGCTTGTCAACGTCATACGCAATGTCGCCAAGCGTCTCCGGCGGAGTCGGCGGTGAAAACACACAGCCGCCAAAGAGAAGAAGAAAGCTTAGGAGAGGGAATATACGCTTTTTCATGGTGAGTACCTCGTTTTCAGTTTTTAGGATTTATGTTATGTTCTTAATACCTGCGTGTCATTATCATATCTATATCCATATTAAACAATGTGTAGGCCATTCCGCTCAGGGGGAATCCTGCAAGACTGACATCGTGTGATGCAGATTGCCTTATGGGCAATTCTAACACATAACCACGGGGAACTCAAGTGGCATTTTGTAAATATGTAATAAATTTGTGCGTAGATATAGAGACTCATATATTCATACACGGTGTCAGACCGCCGCTGATTACCTGCGCCAAGCCAGACGCTAAAATGCCCTCCCGCATACAAACAGACCTGCCGATTTACGCAGCAGGTCTGTTTATTTAAAGAGTTTATGGTTCATATAAAATTCTACCTTGACAAAATGACACGTTGGTTGGTTTTACATGGCAAACGTATGAACATACAAAATGTACAAAAAACGGCATCACCGTGACCCTGCGCCCTTACCCTCTTTAGAAAAGAGGGTGGCCGCCGAAGGCGGACGGGTGTTTTGACCGTAGGGGACGCCGCGGGGACGCGGGCGCGCAATGCGCGCCCCTACGTGCGCCCGCGCCGCACCACCGCGCGGTGAAATTTATGCCGAAGAAATCCTCAGTCACTTCGTGACAGCTCCTTTGGAAAAGGAGCCTTACGGGGGACGCAAAGCCTCCTTTCGCAAAAGGAGGTGGCGCGCGAAGCGCGACGGAGGATTATCCCCGCGACCGCGCGACGCGCCTGTAATTCAGACGGCGCGCCGGGGGCGTCGCGTCCTACACGTTAAACCGGAACAGCACCACGTCGCCGTCACGCATAACGTATTCTTTTCCTTCGCTTCTGACAAGCCCCTTATCTTTCGCCGCGGCCATCGAACCGCATTCCATAAGAGCGTCGAACTGGACGACCTCGGCGCGGATAAAGCCGCGCTGTAAATCCTTGTGTATTTTCCCGGCGGCTTGGGGCGCTTTCATGCCCTTTGTAATCGTCCACGCCCGAACCTCCGGCGTTCCGGCGGTTAAAAAGGACATAAGACCCATAAGGTCATAGGACATTTGGATAAGCCGATCGCGCCCGGAGAGGGTCATCCCCAAATCCTCCAGAAAAAGCGCGCGGTCGCCCGGCTCCATCTGCATAATCTCCTGTTCCAGTTTGGCGCAGATTGGGAACACCGCCGCGCCTTCCTCCTTCGCCGCCTCGGCAAGGGCGAGGTAGGGCTTGAAGCTGTCCCTTGCCTTGAAGTCCTGCTCGGAGAGATTGGCGCAGTAAAGTACCGGTTTCAGTGTCAAAAGCGGGCAGTCGGCAAGAAGTTCTTTATCCTCCTCGGAGCAGGAAAACGAGCGGGCGGTCATCCCCGAATCCAAGTGGTCTTTAAGCGCCGTGAACAACTTCGCCTCGTGCAGAAGGGTTTTGTCTCCCTTGGCCGCCTTTTCCGCGCGGAGAATCCTTTTCTCCACAACCTCTAAATCGGCCATGCAAAGTTCCACGTTAATTGTCTCAACGTCGCGGGTCGGGTCTATTCCATCCTCCGTGTGCGCCACATTCGGGTCGTCAAAGCACCGCACCACATGCAGCACGGCATCCACCTCGCGGATATGGGCGAGGAAGCGGTTTCCCAGTCCCTCTCCGCGTGACGCGCCGCGCGCAAGCCCGGCAATATCTACAAAGTTCACCGTCGCAGGGGTGATTTTTTTTGGGCTGAACATGGCCGCGAGCGCGTCAAGGCGCGAATCGGGCACATCCACGGCGGCAAGGTTCGCTTCGACAGTGGAGAACGGGTAGCTTGACGATTCCGCCGCCGCGCCGGTAAGCGCGTTGAATATAGTTGTCTTACCCACATTCGGCAAGCCCACAAAACCAAGCTTCATTACGTATTCCTCCGAATAAGTGATTGCGCCCAGTATAGCATATTTGAATCCTACGTACAAGCCATACGCCGCCGCGCACGGCACTCTTTCCGCTTTCTTAGCGGCGCACGGCGAATTTTATGCTTTTCGCTTGACTTGCCGCGATGTTGCGCGTATAATGCACAAGGCAAGCTTGTTTGGAGAGATGTCCGAGTGGTCGAAGGAGCACGACTGGAAATCGTGTGTGCGCTAAAACGCACCATGGGTTCAAATCCCATTCTCTCCGCCAA
>JAISVI010000148.1 GCA_031271665.1 Oscillospiraceae bacterium | reverse complement strand
AAGAAAAGGATTTGAACCGCCGCCTTGACGTCTATATAAAGCAGAAAATCAAGTTTAAGGTCAAGGGAGATGTCGCTTAACAGCGAGGGAAGTATAAACGCGGGCATGATTACTAACACGGGCAAAAAGAATATAATAACCGAAAGCGCGGAGTAAAGGGTCACTTTCCTTTGCGGAAGCAATGAAAATTCATATTCATGGGTGTTCTGCGCGGTGTATACCGACATCACTGAAACAGATATACACAGAAATACGCCGAACAGGCCATTCCACTGCATAAACACTGAGGCAGTACGGGTTGTATTGATAATAAATATCACTGTGTGCAACAAGATTAAAAGGGTATAGAACAAAGGTGTCCAAAAGGATATATACAAGCGCCTTATCTTTTCCGAAAGCATATTGTCCTCCGTTTCTTTTATCCGCGCGGCTGCCCGACAATTGAATCGACGTCGGACAGCCGCGCTGCGGGAAGTTAACCGTGCGGACGCTATGTGAGCTTGACCCAACCGGTTGCCGTACCAGCGCTAGATTTCTTTACTCTGGCATAGTAATCGTCTTTTGCGAGTGTTAATGGGCTAGAAGTGATACCAGTTGTGTTGTAGACGACATGAAGAGATTTGTCTCCTATAAAGGGGTCTCTCCACTGTTTGAACTCAAAATCACAGGATGCCCCTGCGCTTGCGGAAAAAACACACTGTGATGCTTCGGAAAGCTCCCACTTGCTGTCGTGAGTTCGGTTGCTCCACCAACTGGTGTCTACTGTGAACGGCAAGTTTTGGCCAAGCGGGGTCAGTGCGCTAACTGTCATGGCGCCGACAAAGACCACAACAACCGCGATAGCCAACGTGTATACGGCTATTTTCTTCTTTAGAGTCTTCATGTGTCACTTCTCCTTTATATTTTTTGTTGTCGCGCGCAGTCTTGCCAAGACTGTAAAACTATGAGGCCGCGTGGCCTCTCTTATGTAAAAGTTCATCGCCTTAAGACGATGCCTTGTCCAACTCCGCCCAAGCGGGATACTGTTAAAAGCCCATTGGAATCAGTCCTTTCCGGTCTTTTTGCGAGGTCATTTAAGGGGGGAATTAAGCCGCCTCATAAAAACCCCTCTATCTCTTTATCCCTATAGAAGCGCCCAATGTTACTATTTTCTCAAAATTTAATAAATTAATTTATTCCTAATATGGAACAGAAAACCATGTAACTGAATTTTCCAGTTACAGATCGAAGCAGGCGCATAAATATCCATGTGTCACAAATAAACGGCGTTTCCGCGTCTGCGAGGTTTTACGGGTCAATTGACATCGCGTTGCAAAGCCGTTTGCGTTTTTCCCCGCAATAGGGTATACTGTAAAATAATAACCGCCTTATAGACGGAGAAAGCAAGGCGAAACCGTTTTGAAACCGTTTGTGGATCGTTTGTTTAACGCGGAAAAAATCAGAAACAGGATTGGTGATCTGGGGCCGCTGCCCGCGAACAGGGAGATACTTGGCGAGACAATACGGGTTGCGCTGCCCGCCGTTGCCGAAACATTCCTTGTGGCTATTGTAAGCATGGTTGACACCTATATGGTAAGCGGGCTGGAGGACGCGGCCCAAGGACTGGAGCGCGGATACGCCGTCGCGGCGGTCGGCCTTACCAATCAGCCGCGCTTTGTGTTTCTGGCCGTTTTTCTTGCCCTTAACATCGCGGTAAGCGCGCTTGTGGCGCGGCGGCGCGGCGAGGGGAAAATGGATCAGGCGCAGAAAATCCTTCAACAGGCGTTCATTATAACCGTGGGGCTTTCGGTTTTACTCGGCGCGGCGGCGATTGCCCTTGCCGGCCCGGCAATGGGTCTTATGGGCGCCCAGCCCGATACATACGCGGACGCAGTTACATATTTCCGTATACTGATGGCCGGGCTTCCGTTTAACACCGCAATGATGGTCATAAACGCCGCCCAGCGCGGCGCGGGCAAAACGCGAATATCCCTTACCACAAGTCTTGTCGCGAACGTGGTGAACGTGTGCTTCAACTATCTGCTTATCGAAGGCAACCTCGGCTTCCCGCGATTAAAGGTTGCCGGGGCGGCAATCGCCACGGTAATCGGGCTTTGCGCCGCGTGTGTAATGGCGTTTATATCGGTATCCCGGAAAAGCAGCGTTTTGAAGCTTTTCAAGGGGCTGCGCCTTAAACTTGACCGCGAGATACTGAAATCCATGCTGAACCTTAGTCTTCCTACACTTGGCGAACAGCTTGTAACGCGCGCGGGCTTCCTTATGTACTTCATTATTATAGGAAGCCTTGGCACAACCGCCCAGACCGCGCATTTTATCGGAATGAATTTTATAACCATATCCTTCTCTTTTGCCGACGGGCTTTCCGCGGCGGCCATTGCGCTTGTCGGGCGCAGGCTTGGTGAAAAGCGCGGCGACCTTGCGCTTGTGTACAGTTCCGTCTGCCAGCGCCTTGGGCTTTGCTGCTCTTTTCTGGTGGCGCTTATCTACATTCCTTTCGGGCGGCTTTTATATATGGGGTTTTCCGACAACCCGGACGTCCACAGATTCGGCGAGCAAATCATGCTTGTAATTTCCGTTATAGTGTTTATTCAGATAACGATGGTCATTTTCGTATCCTGCCTGCGGGCGGCGGGCGACGCGCGCTATGTGATGGTGCTTAACCTGATAAGCATCGGCACGGTGCGCTGGATAATGGCGTATCTGCTTTGTTACCCCGTCGGGCTTGGGCTTGTGGGCGCGTGGCTTGGCATGACGATTGACCAAACGCTTAGACTTGTGTTAAGCTATCTGCGCTACCGTAAGGGCAAATGGGTCAGCATACGGATTTAGGCGCATGTGCATTGTAGGGGCGGCGTTCTGCCGCCCGCCCAAATCCCGCGTCGTAGGGGCGGCCATTGGCCGCCCATTCCCCGAAAATTTCGCAACGTGCCACCGATTCAGACGGCGCGCCGGGGGCGGCGCGCCCTACAAAACCCTCTTTAGAAAAGAGGGTGCCGTCCGCAGACGGCGGGTGTTTTGACCTCCCGCCCTCTCCGTCACGCTGCGCGTGCCACCTCCCCCAAAGGGGGAGGCAAGGGAACTTCCGCCGCCAACGGCTTTCGCAATCGTCTGAAGATAACAAAAGAAGAGGGGTAACACACCTTGAGCGCGAATTACTCAACAGACCTGACCGAGGGCGGCGTGGCGAAACGCCTTCTGCGCTTCAGCCTGCCGTTTTTGCTTTCTACCTTTATCCAGCAGCTTTACAACATGGCGGACATGGTGATCGTAAGTTATTTTGGCGGAGCCGCTTCCGAGGCGGGCGTGTCCGGCGTTTATAACGGCGGGCAGGTCACGTTTCTGGCAACGGCGCTTGCCATCGGAATTTCCGTCGGCGGGACGATACTTGTGGGTCAGTATTTCGGCGCGAAGCGCATGGACGACCTTAAAAAAACGGTCTCCACGATGATGACGGCGCTTATCGCGGCGGCGGTTCTTATGACGGTTTTATTCCTTGTTTTCGACGACCAGATACTTACGCTGCTGCGGGTTCCCGCCGACAGTTTCTCCGAGGCGAAGGGTTATCTGGACGTCTGTCTTATCGGGCTTATCTTTATCTTTATGTATAACTCCATCTCCGGCGTAATGCGCGGAATGGGCGACTCGAAGCGTCCGCTTATCTTCGTGGGCGGTGCCTGCCTTCTTAACGTGGGGCTTGACTTTCTGTTCGTGGCGGGCTTTCATATGGGCGCGAGGGGCGCGGCGATTGCCACGGTTATCTCCCAGGCGGCAAGCGTTTTGGTATCCGCCCTGTACCTCGCGAAATCCGGCTTTGTCTTTGACTTTATGCCCAAAAGCTTTAAGGTTCACCGCGAGAAACTGCGGCTTATTATGCAGCTTGGCATTCCCGCCGGCGTTCAGCAGTTATTTGTAACGATGTCGTTTATGGTTATGACCGTGCTTGTAAACGGATACGAGGTTGACGCTTCTGCGGCGGCGGGTCTGACGGCGCGTTTTAACGGCTTCGCCATTCTTCCAAGCATGGCGATTTCAAACTCTGTGTCTATGATGTGCGCCCAGAATTTCGGCGCGAAACGCCATGACCGCGCCATTCATACGATGCGCCTTGGCATGGTTATGGCGGCGGCGCTTAGTGTCATTGTTTTCGCCGCCGCGCAGTTTTTCCCCGAACAGGTTATGCGCCTTTTCTCGAATAAACAGGGCGTTATAGACCAAGGCGTTATTTATATGCGGGCGTTTTCCTGGGATTATCTGATCGTGCCGTTCACCTTTAACCTTTCGGGCATTTTTAACGGCGGCGGGCATACCACCGTGACGCTTGTCTCCTCGGTTTTAAGCTCGGTCGCGCTGCGCGTTCCGGCCGCGCTTTTACTGTCGCAGACGCTTGGGCTTCAAATGGCGGGCGTGGGGTATGCCGCCCCGCTTGCCTCCGCCGGGGCGCTTGTCTTCCTTGGGGTATTTTTCCTTACCGGGCGATGGAAAACCGCCGTTATAAACAAAAGCCCCGCAGCAGCAGCCGCGGAGGTCTGATGCGCCGTTCTGTTGCGTAGTTTTGCATCCCGCCAAGGCAATTTAACAATTTATCTATTTTTATCCGTGCCCGGCTGTGCTATAATCCCCCATAGCGCGCCGGGTTTTCGCGCGCATTTTGGAAGGAATGAATGAAAAATGCTTCAGATGAAAGGCATTACCAAAGACTATATGGCGGGAACTACACAGGTCGAGGCGCTTCGCGGCATCAATCTGGAATTCAGACAGGCCGAGTTTGTCGCGATACTCGGCCCGTCGGGGTGCGGAAAGACGACAATGCTTAACCTGCTTGGCGGACTTGACCGCTATACTTCGGGCGACATCGTTATCGCGGGCAAGTCCACAAAGGACTTTACAAACCGCGACTGGGACACCTATCGCAACAGGCGCGTTGGCTTCGTGTTCCAAAACTATAACCTTATAACTCACCAGACGGTGCTTTCAAATGTCGAGCTTGCCCTTACGCTGTCCGGCGTCGGCAAGGCCGAGCGCCGCCGCCGCGCCGTGGAGGTGCTTGAGAAGGTCGGGCTTGGCGACCAGATAAGCAAGAAGCCAACCCAGATGTCCGGCGGGCAGATGCAGCGCGTCGCGATTGCCCGCGCGCTTATCAATAACCCCGACATACTTATGGCCGACGAACCGACGGGCGCGCTTGACTCGGGGACAAGCGTGCAGATAATGGAGATACTTAAAGAAATCGCCCGCGACCGGCTTGTCATCATGGTCACGCATAACAGTGAACTTGCCGACAAGTACGCAACGCGCACAATCCGCCTTCTTGACGGGCGCGTGACCGGCGACTCAAACCCCTTTGAATCAGATGGAATCGTCTCTCCACCCGCGAAGAAGGACGGCAAGACCTCCATGTCCTTTATGACGGCGCTGTCTTTAAGCCGCAATAACCTTTTGACGAAGAAGACACGCACCTTTATGACGGCGTTCGCCGGAAGCATCGGCATTATCGGCATAGCGCTTATTCTTGCGCTTTCAAGCGGGTTTCAGGCGTACATAAACCGCATTCAGGAGGATACGCTGTCCACCTATCCCCTTAGCATCGAGGAAAGCGCCGCCGACATCACAACGCTTCTGCAGTCAATGCAGGAGCTTAACGAAAGCGAACCCCACCCCCTTGACAAAATCTACAGCAACGACATTATGCGCAAAATGCTTCAAACCGCGCTTAAAGAAATCCAAAGCAACGACCTTTCCGCGTTTATGAAGCATATAGAGGCAAACCGCGAAACGCTTGACCCGCTTACAAGCGACATCGTATACGGATACGACGTGGACATAAACATCTACGCCACGGACACAAGTTCTGGGATTCTGCGCGTAAACCCCGGTTCGCTTTTCGGCGGCAACGGGGGAAGCAGCGGAGGAATGGGCGGTATGGGAGGAATGGGCGGCATGGCCGCGTTCGGCGGATTCAGCGGGCCGGGCAGCGGCGTTATGACCGAGATGCTTAAAAACGACGAATCCAATGACATGATACTTTCAAAGCAGTATGACGTGCTTGCCGGGCGCTGGCCGGAGAGCTTTGACGAAATTATTATGGTCGTGGACGAGAATAACGAGATAACCGACTTTGCCCTTTACACCCTTGGCATAAAAGACCCGGACGAGATATTCGGGATGCTTGGCGAGCTTCAGGGCGGGCCGGAAGCCGACGCCGGAGACACCCTTCTGCTTGACTACGAGGACGCCCTTGCCCTTACCTTCAAACTTGTGCCGGGCGCGTCGCTTTATCAGAAGGACGGCGAGGGCTGGTCCGACAAAAGCAAGGACGAGGCGTACATGAAAGACATTATCGACAGCGCCGTGACACTTAAAGTGGTCGGCGTTATGCGCCCCGCCGAGGGCGTCGAGATGTCGGCCATAAGCGGCGTTATCGGCTATACCCGCGCGCTTACCGAGTATGTGATGGCGGCGGCGGCGGCCTCTGATGTAGTAAAGGCGCAGACCGCGTCGCCGGACGTAAGCGTTATTAACGATAAACCCTTCTCCGCCACCGCGACATACGAGGACAACATGACGGCGTTCGGTTACGCCGAAAAGGAAAACCCCGACAGCATATACCTCTATCCCAAGGATTTCAACGCCAAGGAAAGCATCGTGTCCTTCATAAACGACTATAACCGCGCGAAGACAGACGCGGGCGAGGACGAAAGAGTTATAAGCTATACCGACTTTATCGGACTTCTTATGAGTTCGGTAAGCACGATTATAAACGCCATAAGCTATGTGCTTATCGCGTTTGTGGGCATATCGCTTTTCGTGTCGTCGATAATGATCGGGATAATAACCTATGTGTCGGTGCTGGAGCGCACGAAGGAAATCGGCATACTTAAAAGCATCGGCGCGAGCGGACGGGACATATCGCGCGTGTTCAACGCCGAAACGCTTATCATCGGATTTGTGGCGGGCGCGCTTGGCATTCTGGTAACGCTTCTTTTGTGCATCCCCGCCAACGCTATCATAGCCCACTTCGCGGACATCTCCGGCGTTGCCAGTCTGCCGCTTGCGGGCGCGGTAATCCTTGTCGCGCTTAGTATGGTGCTTACCCTTATCGCCGGGCTTATACCCGCGAAAGTGGCGGCGAAGAAAGACCCGGTCGTGGCGCTGCGCTCGGAGTAGGGCGTCGCGCAACGTTCCGCCGTCAAGGGTTCTCCCCGTTCCGCGCGTCCATCCTTTCGCCCAACTCGCGCATACCGTTTGTGGAAAGCATGGACTTGCCAAGCTCGTTAAGGAAAATGCCCAGACAGAGAAAATCATCCTTTGAAAGCGCGGAATAAAGCTGATTTGTTATCGCGGCAATAAGTACGTTGACTTTACGAGGATCCATAGGCCCACTACCCCCGCGTATTAGTATGCGGGGGCAGTGGGTCTTAGAAGCTACAGGACTTTCTTCGAGCAGGCTATGGCAATCGCGCCCGGGCCGATATGGCAGGATACGCTTAGGGAAAGCGGATCCATATGGATATCAAAGCCGGGGAACGCCGCCTCTGCCTGCGCCTTGAACTCACGCGCGGCGTCATGGTCATATGTATACGCGATTTGAAGCCACATGTGCTGCGGGTCTGAAAATGCGGCGAAGCGGGTCTGGAAATCATGGCGCATCGCGTCAATAAGAATGCTTAACGCCTGTTTCGCGCCGCGCGCCTTCGCGAAGGCGTCAAGCTTATCGCCCTGGATTTGCAGGACGGGCTTTATGTTAAGAACCGCGCCGACCATCGCGGCCGCCGGGGTCACGCGCCCGCCTTTTTTAAGGTATTTAAGCGTGTCAAGCATAATATAGATGCTTGAATTAAACTTCTCATCCTCTAACTTCGCCTTTATGCGCGCCGCGTCCCAACCCGCGTCCGCAAGGGCAAGCGCGTCAAGGGCGGACTGGCGCTGGGTGACGGAGATGCGCTGGTTGTTCACGACCTGCACCTTGCCGCCATAGTCCTGCGCAAGCATCTCGGCCGTCTCGCACGAGGCGCTTAACCCGCCCGACATCGGGATATGCACAATTTCGTCATGCTGTTTAAGAAGGTCGTTCCAAAGCCCGGTCACTGACTCGACCGAAGGCTGCGAGGTGGAGATATCGGCACCCTCTATAAGCTTTTTATAAAAATCCTCTTGGGTAAGGTTGACATCCTCGAAATACATTCCGCCGTCCATCAAAAAGGGCATAGGGAGTACATGAACGCCCAAACGCGCCGCTTCCGCGCGGGTAATCCCACTGTTGCTGTCGGTAATAATCGCAATTTTTTTCATACGCCGAACCCCTTCCGCCAAAATATTTCTGTATTTTAGCACACTTTATCTCTTTACGCAAGCGTCGCCCAAATACTGAAAAAGCGTGTCAAACATGTCGTCTGTCTCAAGGGGTTTTCCAAGATGCGCGTTCATTCCCGCCGCAAGGCATTTTTCCACATCCTCTTTGAACACGTTGGCGGTCATGGCGATGATGGGTACTTCCTTCGCGTTTGGCAAATCAAGCGCGCGGATTTGACGGGTCGCCTCGTAACCGTCCATTTCCGGCATCTGGACGTCCATGAAAATCAAATCATACGCTTGCGGCTCTTTGATAAACATTTTAACGGCGTCCATCCCGTTCTCCGCGCAGTCTATATGTATAAGGGTTGGCGCAAGAAGCGTTGAAACAATTTCGCGGTTAATCTCAATATCCTCCGCGAAGAGTATGCGGCGGCCTTCAAATATGCCGTTGATATCAAGCGAGCGCGCCTTTTCCTCTTTGTTGACAATGCCGATACATTCGCTTATCACGTCGGAAATCGCCGAGGGGAAAATGGGCTTCAGCAGGAATTTGTCAACGCCGGCCTTTTTGGCCTCGTCTTCCACCGCGTGTAAATCGGCGGAGGAAATCATTATAATAATAGAGTTTCGACGGTTTTCCTCCCTTGCCCGTATCTCTTTTGTAAGGGCGATTCCGTCCACGCCCGGCATTCTCAAGTCTATAAAATAGACGTTATAAGAACCCTTTTCGTCAACCAGACGAAGGGCTTCCCCGGCGTCGGCGGCAATATCGCAATTGGCGCCAAAGCCGTGTACAATCTCGTGAAAAGACTCGCGCACGTCCGGCTCGTCGTCCACCGTGAGAATACGGATATTCCCCCAGTTTATACGCTGATACGCAAGGGGGTGCTTTGTATCGTCGCCGCGTTTTACGTCCACGTTAAACGTGAAGACGGAACCCTTTCCAAGTTCGGACGTCACCCATATCCTGCCGCCCATCATCTCAACGATGCTTTTGGAGATGGAAAGCCCCAAACCCGTCCCGCCGTATTTGCGGGTAGTGGAGGATTCGGCCTGCTGAAACGCGTGAAACAGCTTGGCCTGCTGTTCCTCGCTAAGGCCGATGCCGCTGTCGGCCACCTCGACTTGGACGGAATATACGCCCTTGCTCTCGCCAAGAAGCCTTGCGGTCAAGCGGATGGCACCTTTGTCCGGCGTGAACTTAACGGCGTTGCTTAAAAGGTTTGAAATAATCTGCGCGAACCTTTTATCGTCGGCGTAAAGCGTTTGGGGAATGCGCTTGTCGATATGCACCGTCAGTTTCTGGTTCTTTTCGTCCACTCGGAAGGCGATGGTGTTTACAACCTGCTGAAGCATTTTTTCAAAATTGAAGTCCGTGGGAGAAAGCTCTATTTTATTCGCTTCTATCTTGGACACATCTAAAATATCGTTAATCACATTCAGAAGATGACGCGAGGCGTCCTCGATTTTCGCGAAGCAGTATTCCCTGCGTTCCGCCGCGCCGGTCGCGCGGCCAATCGCGGTCATTCCGACGATGGCGTTAATCGGCGTTCGCAATTCATGGCTCATGTTCGCGAGGAACATGCTTTTCTGCCTGTTCTTTTCGTCGGACTTTACCTTTGCCGCTTCCAAGCGAAGCAGGATTACGATAAGTATTGCCGCAAGTATCGCCGCGAGTATAAAAAGTATTGCCGCTATATCCGACATGCCTTGATAATAACGATTTTCCGGCGTCACAAGCCCAAGCCGCCAGCCGTTATCAAGCGTGCGGATAAACGTCACCGACTTTTCGCCTTTGTAGGATACCATGGACTGCTCTGTGATGTGTTTGCCGTCTGACAGCGCGTCGGCAAATACGTTTACGGGGATGGCGGGGTCGCGGAAATCCATGCCGACAAAATCCTTGTTCGGGTGGAAGAGTACAAGCCCGTCCTGATTGATAAGCATACCGTATCCGCCCTGGTTAAGGGCTGTGTCCACGATATTCCGCCCCAAGACGTCAAGCTCCGCGCTTATGCCGACAACGCCAAGCCTGCGGCCGCTTTCGTCATAAACGCATTTCGCGTACGTATACACCGTCTCGCCCGCGCCGTTTATAGAAGGCACGGTTTCCGTTACGCCGCCGCCCGCCCCGACCGCCTGTTGATACCAGTCTTGGTCTTCCGGCCTGTACCCCGCGGGCAAATCCTTGTGACTGCCGCGGACTAGAACCGCCCCGCCCGGAAGGGCTTCAAAATATCCGAAAAACTCTTGAATGCCGGATGTCTCACTGTCTTCAAAAAACGCTGACAATACCCCGATATACTCCCCAAGCGTTTCGGCGCTGTCGCCGCGCAGAACCATGTTTCGCGCCTCGTCCGCGAAACTTTCAAGCTCTGCCTCGGATTCAAGCCGGGCGTCCGCGATTCTATCCTCCGTGAAATCGAGTACGCTGTTCGCGTTGCGCACTAAATCTCCGCGCACGGTATTATTCATAAATATAAAGCTTAATACCGCCATAACGGCGAACGCAAGCACCGTGAATATAAGCTGCGCAAGCAATGTCCGATGAAATTTGATAAATCTGTACAAAACGTTCATAAAGCCTTGCCCCTTCCGCCCGCATGTGATGCCGCGCGCCGTATGCGTATTTCCCGGCGCGGGAATGCGGATTTGCGCCAATCTGAATACATGGCATGATATTCATATATATACGAAGGGTGCATCATGCCATAGGCCATGATACTACTATGATTATCGTTATGTCAATAGCCTTGCCATATAATGCCATATATGAAAATATAGAACAGTATTCAAATAGCGCGGCGGAAATAGTATTCGGAACAACATCCGAACCCCTGTTTCCGCCGCGCCATATATATACCATAGGGAAATATGTCAAGGAGGGTTTGGCATGGCCGCGATTTCCGGCAAACTGAGATTTGACCGTTTAAGGACGGCAAACCCTGCGGAAGCGACGCAGGGTATCGCGAATGTCCCGATTGCGCTGCAGAATACGGCGACAAACGCCATGCTTGCCGTTATGACGGACGCGGGGGGTAACTATACATTTACAAACGTGCCGGACGGCGATTACGCGCTTGTCGAGGCATACGGCACACCCGCGGGTTCGTCGCCGGGGGATTTTTCCGGGGCGGTCGCCGCCGCCCCTGTCCAGTCCGCCTTCCCGCCCATCAGCGCCGTACCCAACCCGCCGCCCGGAGCCACAAACCTTGACTCGGTGACGCCCGCCGCTGTACCGGTGACGGTTTCGGGCGGCGACCTCGCGGGGCAGGATATTTTCAACGGCCCGGTCAAGTACACGCCTATCCGCACCATACTTGACAAAAGCGTTACGCCGCTGCCGCAGAATCTTATCACGGCGGCGGATAACGGCACTTTCGGCAGTTTCCCGCGCGGAACCGCCGCCAACACGGGTGCCGACCCAAACCCATACCCGGACATCGGCACCCAGTTCAATTATGTAAAGCCCAACCCCGTGGGCATAACGCCCGCGTTCCGTCAGTATACCATTCAAAACGTGATGAACGACGCGACAGCCAATATACAGCAGACTTGGTGGCGCATTGCAGACCATACCTCGGGAAACGAGACGGGGCGCGTGATGGTCATCAACGGCGACGCGCCCGGCGCGGCCATCTTTGAGCAGAAGGTAAACGTCACGCCAAATACGTACTACCTTTTAAGTTCGTGGATACTAAACCTTTCAAAAAACGCGCTGCTTTCCGACCCGAAACTGGGCGTGCAGGTGCTTGGCGAAAACGGCGGGGTGCTTTACAAAGCCACGCTTGGCGCGCTTATCCCAATGAACCCCGACAGCCCGGAATGGAAGCAAATCGGCACAATTATCAACTCACAGAACAACACCTCGCTGACCGTACGCTTTACAAGCGAAGGCCCCGAGGCGTTCGGCAACGATTATGCCATTGACGATATATCACTTAATGAAGTAAGGATAACGCCGGACAATCCGGAAAAGACGGCTTCCTCCGCGCAGGTTTACTTGGGCGACAGCGTTTCATACACCGTCACGCTTAAAAACAGCGGCGCGAACCCGATGACGGACGTGACCGTCCGGGACATTGTCCCCGCGGGAATGAGGTTTGTCCCCGGTTCGGTTTCGGTAAACGGGCAAAGCGCCCCGTCCGCCGACCCGGCAGCCGGGTTTTCCGTGCCGGACATTCCCGGCGGCGGGACGCTTACCGTAACATTTTTGGCGAACGCGTACGTCTTTCCGGTCGTAAACCCGACGGTCAACGGCGCACGGGTCAAATATTCATATACGCCCGTGACGGGCGGCATACCGGAAGTGTTCGACATGCCGACAAACGATGTCCCCGTGAAGATTTTGCCCTTGCCCGGCCCAACCGACGCGACAGGAGCTGCCGGAGCGGTCGGCCCGACCGGGCCGACAGGCCCGTGCTGCACCGGCCCCACCGGGGCAATCGGGGCGACGGGCGCGGACGGCAAAATCGGCCCCACCGGGGCGCAGGGATTGCCGGGTTCGACGGGCGCGACCGGGCCTGCCGATGTCAAGCAGTAACAAGAAAAAAATTGTCGTGATGTCTGTGTAGCGGTAGAAAGCGGTTTACATTGCTTGCTCTTAGCTTTGCCGCAGACCGTTTAACGCTTGGATGGCCTTTTCCAATTCGTCCGCGCAGGCGAAATTGACCTCAATCCTGTCCCTGCTGTAAACAAGGACGGATTCAACCAATGCGTTCACCATTTCCGCGGTCGGCTCGGAAAGAGATTCAAACCCTTTGAACCTGTCGAGGAATTGCTCCGCTGTGTCGAGCGCGTCCGTCTGACTGTCGTTGCGCGCAAGCAGTCCCTCGTACTCCGTTGTTTTTGCGATTATGTCCGCCTCGACCGTTTCGCGCTCTTTAAGGTACTCCGTTTTTTCAAGAGCGCCTTTCTTAAAGCGTTCGTATAACTGACGCTTAAATGCCTGTAACTGCGTGATTTCTTTTTCAAGCCCTCTGGCGGCATCCTTTGATGATTCTATACTATGCTGAAGGTGTTTTTTCCCGTTAAGGCATACACGCTCCATGTCAAGAAGGAGTGCAATTTGAGATTTCAAGACAGCTTTGACCGTATCTAAAATCACCTGTTCCGGGTATTTCTCATGGGCGCATCCGTACTCCCCGGT
>JAISVI010000120.1 GCA_031271665.1 Oscillospiraceae bacterium | reverse complement strand
TCCATAAGGTCGCCGCCCATGATGTCCACGTTATAGGGCGTGATTATATACGTGCTTTTGGCCACGGGCTTTATCTTCCCGCCCTGGGCGTAGACGACGCCGGACAGGAAATCGACAAGTCTGCGTATGGCGTCGCGGTTGGCCTTTTCAAGGTTAAGCACAACCGTGCGCCTGTCGCGCAGGTGGTCTGCGATGTCCGAGGCGCTTTCAAAATGCTCGGGCTGGACAAGCACCACCTGAAGCTGGGTGGTGGTGTGAATATTAAGCACCTTGTCGCGCGGATTCTCCTTCTCCTGCACAGACGCGCGCGTTCTGGATTCTTTCTCGCGCGCCTGGGGGAATTCGGGGAAGACGTCCTCGTCATCCTCCGCGTAGGGGCGGGCAAGCTTCCTGAATTCGTCAAACAGTCCCATTGCGACGACCTCCGTCTATGTAAAAATAGTATCCTGCTTTACGCTGACGCGCGCGGCCCGAAAATCGCGCTTCCCACCCTTACCAAAGTAGAACCCAAGGCGGCGGCTTTGGCGAAGTCGCCGCTCATGCCCATGGAAAGGACGGAAAATGCCTCTTCGGAACGGATACTACCATTATCTATTATTTTTGGTCTTATGTCAACAAAAAGATTACGTGTTTCTAAAAAATATTCTTCGCCGCCGTTTTCGCCGCCCAACAAAGGCGGAATGCACATAATCCCGCGGACACGCAGACCGCGCAGACCGCGCATTGCGAAAACACCGCGCTCGAGTTCTGAGGGAAGAAATCCGGATTTGCTCGCCTCACGCCCTATATTGACCTGTGCAAGCACGTCCTGTACTATATTTTGTGTTTCGGCAAAGCGGGAAATAACCTCTGCTTGGGCAACGCTCTCCACGGAATGGATAAGCGACACGCGCCCCACAACCTGTTTTACCTTGTTTTTTTGAAGCTTTCCGATAAAATGAAGCTCTGTCCCGCCGTACGACCCAAGCTTTGAAAGCATCTCCTGAACCCGGTTTTCGCCGACGGCGTCCACCCCTGCGGCGACGGCCTGCGATATTCTGTCAACCGATTGGGTTTTCACCGCCGCAAGAAGCTTTATCTCCCCGGGGTCGCGTCCGGCGGACAGCGCGGCAAGCCGGATTTCTTCCCGGACGACCGCCACGCGTTCGGCAACGCTCACGATATCACCATCCCGTCGTAAAGATCCGTGCCGTATGTGATGATTTCGTCGCCCTCAAGAAGGTTTGAAGTGCTTGCCGGGTTATAGGCGCAGAGGTAGAAGTTTTCGCGCTCGATATCGCGGATTATCTCCACGGGCTTTTTCACGACACGGGAAAGAACGGCGCAGAACACATAGTGATCCCCGTTTTCGTCCACGCGCACCGCGTCGCGCGGAACGCGAAGCCCCTGATGCACGGAGAACAGCACATCCGCGTCCATCCGCCTGCGGTCATAGAAGCGCGTAAGGAAGCGGTTGGTTCGCAAAATGACGGCGCAGCGCCCGTCCTGCGGCTCGGAAATCCGTTCGACTTCCATGTCCTGTTCAAACACCGACACCTCGTCGTGGAAGCGCATCGGGATACTCGAGCCAAGCTTGCGCGCCTCGGCTTCAGGAAGCGTGAACACATAGCGGAAGGCCGAGTCAAGGATAAGTCCGGCTTGGACGCCGGATATGGCGGCGGGCTTCTGCTTAAGGAACGCGTCAACCCCTTCCGGATTCAGCGAGGCAAGCGTTTCCGGGCGCAAAAGCGTCTCGAACCCGTCGGGGGACGAAACGAACAGTCCGCCTTGCGGCGCGTTCACTACGCTGGACGAACTGAACACGCGCGAGCTTAGGGTGCTGATACGCCCCTCTGTCTCGCTTATCCGTTTTTCAATCTCCGACCGGTCGCCAAGGGTGTACTCCTGCTGAAAAAGCGAAGCCCGCAAGTCCATGCCGTCCTGCCGTACACCGACCCAAGCGCCGCCGTCCAGCGTGTCAAGCATGTCAAGAAGGCTTTCGTGCACAAGCTCTTTAACGCGCGCGCTGTCGGACGCCGTAACTGTGCGGTTATTTATCTGGTTAAGCAGTTCAAGATGATCCTGCATACGGCGCAACTCCGCCGCGACCATAAGCACCTCGCCGTCCTGATAGACAGTGGCGACCTTCTGTCCCGGAGAAACGCGCTCGCCGTCGGAAACGTCAAAGCGAAGGGTGCCGGAGGGCATGGGGAACAAGACCTCGTCCCGGACGAACAGCCCCGTCACCTCGCGCAGATCCTCGGTTCGCATAAGTACGCATGTCACGGTGCGGAACGGGTCGCTAAGCGCGGCAAAAATATGATAGCCCATGTACCCGACGACGAAGACCACAAGCACAAGGGTGATCACCTTCATCGCCCATACGCCCTGATTCTTCATTCCTCTGCCGCCGCTTCCCCTTCCTCGGCAAGCTTAATCGGCTTTGCCGGGCAAATGGTCGATATCGCGGACTTGTAGATAAGCTGCTGCTTGCCGTCGGAGTCGATGACAACGGTGAAGCTGTCAAACCCGCGTACAAGCCCCTTGATCTGAAAACCGTTGATAAGAAATACCGTCACCGGCACATGGTCACGGCGCGAGGCGTTAAGGAAAACATCCTGAAGATTTGCGTTTTTCATGTATGCTCCCTCCCGGTTTACAGTAATACCCGCCGGTATGCATTACCGTATTATAGCATACCTGTCCGCCGTTTTCCACGAATTTTGCGCAAGGCGAAAAAAGTTTTCATTTTGGCGCGCGAAAGGCCGGGTTGATTGCGGCCGGCCACGACCGCAATCAACACCGAAAAACCCCGCAAGGGCGGGCAACCGGGGACGGACGCCCATGCGCAGCTGTGCCGGTTTTTGCGTGTTTTGTACGGCCCTGCGCCGTCAGTGGACGTGTCAGTGGACGTGGAACGATTTTGTCTTGACAAAGCTTCGCCCCTGGAGTATAATACCGCCCAGTAAAGCGGGATTGTGTAAAGGTAGCACGACAGACTCTGACTCTGTTTGTGAGGGTTCGAATCCTTCTCCCGCTACCAGTTAAAACCCCTAGAGCCGCAACGGCTCTAGGGGTTTTCTATATCCTTTGATTTTCTCATTTATGCGCTGTTTTTATCAATATTTATCACTGACAGGGGAACAAGAGGGGAACAAAACCCCCGAACTCAAATCCGCCACCGGCGACGGATTCAGCCGAACGCGCCTCCCGCAACCGCAAGGCCTCTCCCCATTCCAGCTATGGGGATATACCAATGAACGAAGAATAATATATCTGCGGCAAGGTCATCGGGAAACTTGACCCGTCGGCGGCGGAGCAAGCGCAAAAAACCCCCGCTTGTTCAAGCGGGGGCATGGCGGGCGGTTTTTAATGCGGCAGTCTGTATCCAGAAATAAAAGCGTCGACCATCAACTCTAGGGATTGCGAGTTGCTTTGACGATAACGGAGGTTGTAGTACAGCAAGTTCAAAAAGTTCACAAACACCTCACTTTGCGCGGCGGTATTAGGGTGCAGCCCGATTTCGGCAAGCATCTTTGGCACAAACATAAAAAGTACTGTGCGCTCATTTATGTAGCGAAGGCTGTCTGGCACAGCCGCGACTGTTTGCACAGGCTTGTTTTTTAGTAGCCAGAACATGCTATAGCCATATATCTTCTGGACATTGATGTGCTTGATATGATGAAAGGGTTTTAATCTAATAACGTCGGTGAAGTAATCCAACACCGCCAACGCAACATTGTCTTCGTCTATGTAAAAGAAATCCCCGCCGCCAAGGCAGTTAACAATTTTTTGTATTTCGTTAAGCCACGTGGCGTACCTTTGCGAGATAACATCCTCGCCAAATTCGCGGATAAGGAATTGGTGCTTCTTGTCAAACTCCATGTTACTTCAGCTCTATGATTTTGTTCGACAGTTCCGAAGACAAAAACGCTTCAACGGCTTCCGTATCCCGGCGCTCTTTGGTTTCGGAATATACGACCTCGTCATTGGAGATTGTTGGTACCTCATATTCCCCGCCTCGAAGTTTCGCCATAAATCGCTCTGTGGACTGTTGGACGTTAATTTTTAGCATTTTTGACCCTCCTTCAAAATAAACCACCCGCCTTCTTTGTTTCCCTGCATTTCGGAGAAAACTGCAAGGCGGGAATCATAAAAAGGTGCGTGTTTCCACTTTTCAAGCACAATATAGCACAAATGAACCCTGCGCGTCAACACTAATTTTTCATATGTTATACAATATACACAATGATGTCTATCTAAAACTATTATATGCAGCGGATTTAGGAAACGGGAGGCGCGGTGGTATGGCAAGGTATAAACGGGGCGCGGACGGGTATTACCGCGCCAGTATCGTCATTGGACGCTCCGCGAGCGGCGGGCAGCGCCGTAAGATGGTCAATGCCCTCGTACATTGCGACTATATGATTCAAGGCAGCGAAATTCATGTTGATATTTACGATGATCGCCTTAATCGGCTGACCGCCGGAATGACGTATTTTTGGGGTGTACATCGTTACAACAGACAATCCAACGGCTCTAGGGTTTTTCTGTGTCCTTTGATTTTCTCATTTATACGCTGTTTTTATCAATATTTATCACTGACAGGGGAACAAGAGGGGAACAAAACCCCTGCCCCCAAAATCCGCCACCGGCGACGGATTTACTTAACCTCGCTCCCCGCCTCCTCAAGCCTCTCCCTATTTTAACAATTTACAACAGCATCTAAACGGACACGGAAAACGCATGGGCATACAAAAAAACGCACAAAAATCGGCACACCTGTGTAGGGGCGACCGCCCCCGGTCGCCCGCGCCCGCGGGTTTTCCGGGGTTACGGGCGACTTACCGTTCCCCCTCGCTGAAGACGCAGCCGCAGTACTTCTGCCTGTAAAGTCCAAGTTCGCGGGCGGCGCGCTGCCCCTCGCGGAACAGGGGGCGGAAGTCGCGATAGAGGAAGTCTACGCCGTGTTTTTGTGCGGCGAGCCGCGCCTTTTCGCGGATAAGGTCGTGGCGCTGGTACGGGCTTATAAGAAGCGTGGTGGTAAAGCTTTGAAATCCGTTTTCCGCGGCGAACGCGGCGGCGGCGTCCATGCGCATGTCATAGCACTCGGCGCAGCGCGCCTCCCCGTCCGTCTTATCGGGCCAAACGCGGCTTAGGAACGGGCGCAGGGCGTACTCCCCGCGCACGGTAAGCGCAAGCCCGTTTGACGAAGCGAAGCCCGTAAGCGTGTCCAGACGCGCGGTGTATTCCGCAAAAGGGTGTATGTTCGGGTTATAGAAGAAGCCGTGCGGCGAAAACCCCTCTTCCTCAAGGCTTTTGACGCACGCGACCGCGCAGGGCGCGCAGCAGACGTGAAGCAGCGTCTTCATTGCCGCGCGTCCATCTCGGCCTTTTTGCTTAAAAAAAGCGCGTAAAGCTCCGGCAAGGCTTTTTTAAGGGACACCGGGCGGCCCGTTTTCGCGCTTATATAACAGTGTCCGCTTTCCCCAAGCGCCCGAAGCTCGTTTGTAACGGAGTCGGTCACGCGATAGCCGACAGTCATGCGCGCCGGCGAAAACTCTTTAATGCGCGTCCAGACAATCACCGTTTCTCCGAAGCGCGTCATGGCGCGGTATTGGCACTCTATGCCCGTAACGGCAAGGTCGATGCCAAGGTCGTGGGCGCGCGCGTAGTCAAAGCCCATGCGCTGCATGAACTCCACGCGGCCTTCCTCGAACCAGCGGATATAGTTGGAGTGGTGAATAATCCCCATCGCGTCCGTCTCGAAAAACTGGGTTTTGCGCGTATAGGGCAAATAAACCGCGCAGTTTTCATCCCCCGCCGGGGAGAACGCCGCGCCCGTCACAGCTTCATATCCTCGTCTGTGTAGTTCCTGCCAAGGGAAACCTGCGGCGGCGGCACACGCTTGAGCGGGTCGTAAACGAAAGCGCCGCACTTCCCGTTTGAAGACACCGCGCCGTGCCTTTTGCAGATAACGCTTGAGCCGTCAAGAGCAAGACCGCGCGCGCAGTAGGCGCATCGCGGCTCGATTTTTCTGCGGAAAATCTTATGCATATGCCCTTTACACCACCTTCTTTCGTTAGTATAGCTTAAAGCGGGATAAAACACCATACTTTTTTCCTGCGTGTATGTCCATGCCGTAAATTGGAAATATTAAATGTAAAGCATAACTTATGCCGGTTGTGGAAATCGGCGGCCTTGCGCGCCGCCGCTTTAAGGAGAACGCGAATGACATATGTAAACAGCGTGGTCGAGATACCACCCGAGGCACTGCACGAACGCGCGGCGGAGCATTTCCGCCGCCGCCACAGGCTTATTGAGATACGCTATGAGCAGTCGGGCGGGCTTACCTATACCTTTGACAAGGGCCTTGCGATAGAGCGGCTTTGCCTTGCCGTCCCCGAAAGCCGCACCCTTGACAGCATACGCGACGTGTACAGCTTTGCGGGGATTTTCGAAAGCGGCCTAAGCGCGCGTTTTGGCATGGAATTCAAGGGGCGGATGCAATAATACCGCGCGGTTCGCGGCGGCTGAACCGCCATAGACCGCCCCGGCGTCTCTGCGGATTTTGGGGACAACCCGGCGGGCGCGGCGTATTGTCAAGCGCCCCCGCACCTTCGCCGGGAATACCGGTTCATAAAGCGTTTACAGATTCTTCTCAATATGTTCTCGCCTTGTAAACAGTTCCGCCACAATTGAGAGGTATACTCAAGTCATTAAAACTTGAAAGGGGGAAGGACCGTACATCCGGTGCTGTGATGTCTCACAGCGAGTCGTGCAAATTTACATAGATTGCGAAGGGCGGCCTTTTCCGGGCCGTCCTTCGCTTTTTCGCGTACGCCGTGTAACCCCCGCCGTCCGGGCGTCGTAAACTATAAAGGATTCTTATATACGGGGGTGGAATTAAATGGATTTCAAAACGGGTCTGGTCTTTGGCGGCGGCGGCGGAAAGGGCGCGTATCAGGCCGGAGTGTGGAAGGCGCTGGAGGAAATGGGCGTATGCGGGCGTATCGGGGGCGTATCCGGGGCCTCGGTCGGCGCGCTTAACGGCGCCATGTTCTGCGCGGGCGACCTTCAGTCCGCCGTTAAGGCGTGGAGCTGCATAGACGAGGGCATGATCCTGTCGCGTCAGGGAAGCCATGACTCAAGCTGGTTTTCAAACGAGGGCATTAAGGACATGATAAGGACTTACATAAATTTGACCGCGCTGAAGAACAGTAAAACCGTCTTCTACGCGGTCGCGAGCAATATTAAAAAAAGACCTTTGCTGCCCGACGCCATAACCGCGAGATACTTTAAAACAAGCGACTACAGCGAAACGGACATAGAAAAAATACTGCTTGCCTCGGCCGCTATCCCGGTCGTATTCCCCGATATCGTCATAGACGGCAGCACTTATGTGGACGGCGGCCTTAAGGACAACGTCCCCATTATTCCGCTTTACGACGCGGGATTCAGAAAAATCCTTATAGTTTCCCTTGGCGGCACGTTCAAACTTCCGGCGATAAAGTTCCACGGCGCGCAGTTCCTTGTTATCTCACTTGACGAATCATGGCTTAGAAGTCTTGGGGGTACGCTTGACTTCACGGCGCGCGACGCGGGGATACGTATGGAGCGGGGTTACGAAGACTGCATGGGCATGGCGGACGTTATATACGACTTTATGCTTTGATACGAAGCCGAGGACGATAACCGCGGGATTAACTTTTTTGGGGCTGCGGACGCCCCGGATCCCGCCGCTATCCGCCGAACAGTCTGGCCGTCGGCTTGCCAAGGGCTTTCTGCACCCCGAACAGCGCGATGCCGAAAAGCGGGACGGCGGCCGCGCGCCACGGCAGTGCAAGCCAGAAAGTGGTAAGAAACGGGGTTTCGTTCTGCATAAGCATCCAAAGCGAGGTAAGGGGAAGGGCGACCGCCACCAGATGCAGCCCGGCGGCAGTAAGCCCTCGCCAAAGCTGCGGCTTGCGCCTGTACAGCATAAGCCCGTAGACAAGCCCGCTTAGAATGGCCGTAAGGGTATAGCCGGGGAACACCGTTCCCGGGCCGGTGGGGTTTACCATCGCCCCAATAATATCCGCGACCGCCGCCGTGCCCATCGCCCAGCCCGGCCCGATAAGCCACCCGGCCAGTCCGTAGCAAAGGAACTGCGGGGTTATACGGAACAGATACTGCCCGGGCGGCAGGAAATACGAGGGCAGAAGGCGCACAAAGACGATGTCAAGCGCCGCCAGAAGCGCGGCGGCCACCATAAAGCGGGTAGTGTTATTTTTCATGCTCTTTTCCTTTCACGCAGGACGCGTTACGCGTAGACCGTGATGCCCCTGCTTATAAACGCCGGGTCAAGGGTAAGGGCGTTGATACCGTTCCCAAAGGCGTATATATGCTTAATGGCGTCGCAGCCGAGAAGCGGCGCGAGCGAGGACACGGCGTTATTCTCTATGCGCAGTTCGGCAAGGTTTTTAAGATTCGCAAGCGGCTCTACCGATTTAAGGGCGTTATTGTCAAGGTCAAGGGATTCAAGCGCCGCAAGCCCGCCAAGCGCCGCCGCGGACTCGATTTGGTTTGCGTCAAGCGAAAGGGTTTTAAGCGCGGTCAGGGCGTCAAGCGCCCCGATTTCGGTGATTGTGTTGTTTGACAGATCCAACTCCGTAAGCTTCCTAAGGTTCTCAAGCGCGCCAATGCTTTCAAGTAAGTTGCGCGAACCGTTAATGCGCGTTATGTTTGTAAGGGAGGCAAGCGCGCTTATGTCAAAAGCGGCGTTTGACGAGAAGTCAAGCGTGTCAAGCGCTTTCATGTTCTCAAGCCCGTCAAGCGTGCTTATGCGGTTCATCGACAGATTAAGCGCCGTAAGCTTTGTTAAAGAGCCAAGCGGTCGAATGTCCTGAAGCGAATTGGCGGAGATATCCAGAAACGTAAGCTCTGTAAGCGTTTCAAGCGGCAGAATGTTAATTATAGAGTTTGACGCAAGCGAAAGCTCTTTAAGCGCGGTAAGGCCGGATATTCCGTCAAGCGCCGTAAGGCTGTTCCCCGCAAGCGAAAGATTTTCAAGATTTTCAAGGCCGGACAGGGCGTCAAGACCCAGCGAGTCTATGCCCATGGCCCCAAGGCTAAGCTCGCGGAGGCCGGAAAGCCCGGAAAGCGCCGATATGTCGCATCTTTCGCCCGTACCTTTAAGGTAAAGCCTTTCAAGGCCGACAAGCGGGGCAAGGTCGGCAAGGGTAACGTACGGATTCTCCTGTGCGATTTCAAGGCTGGTTACCCCGGAAAGGTCACGGGAAAAGACATCGCCCTCCGGGCGGTTTATGGCGGCGCGCAGCGCTTCCTCCAGCGCCGGTTCGGCAAAGACCATCGGGTAGTTGATATTGCTAAGTTCAAAGCTTCCGCTCCAAAGCGCGGAAACAACGCCCCGCGCGTCCACCGCGACGGCGCGCGCCTGCGTCACCCCGACGTCAAGCTCTTTTCCCGCAAACGGCGCTTCGGACGAGGGGTACTCACGCGTAAGAGACACATAGCACGCGCAGCCATCCGGCACAGAGAATGAAAGCGTGACCGCGCGTTCATATTTGCCCGGCGGCGTGTTGGGAACAGGCGCGTCAGGGCGCATTTCCGCAACGGCGTCGGCGGCCACGCCGCGCACCTCGTCAAGAAGGGCTATCGCGTCAAAAATCTTATCCTGACGCACGTAAAGCGCGCTTAACGCCGCGTAGGTTTCCTCCGGGCGCGGCCCGCCGATGGCGATGGCCTCTCTAAGATGGTACTCCGCGCGTGAATACATACCGGCGTCCGCCAGAACGTCCGCCGCCGTCTGGCGCATCCGCCGATCTTCCGGGTCAAGCGCCACAAGCTTCTCAACGGCGTTTGCCGCCGCTTCTGACCGTCCGTCCGAAAGCGCGCGCTCGTAGGAAGCCGTGTAATATGCCCTTAAAACGCGCCCGCCGAAAATCAGCCAGGCTGTAAGCAGCAGCGCGGCAGCAGACGCGATTATGACTAAAGGCAAGAATCGTTTCATAAAGGCTATGATAGCATATACGCCGCAGTTTTGCAAATGCGCATGATAATCAGACTTAAATCCTCCGCGATTGCCAGTATCGTCAACGCCACAACTTCGCCGGGGAGGTGCGCGCTCAACAGACCCCCAAAGACGGGAAATACCGTGAGGCCAACGGCTTCACGGTATTTCCCGCAAGAGGCTGCTTGTACATCGATGTGACAGTGAACCGTGCGGCTCTAAGGGTTTCGTGGTGACCCGCCGCGGACTCGAACCGCGGACACCCTGCTTAAAAGGCAGGTGCTCTGCCGCCTGAGCTAGCGGGTCATGTTGGCTGGGCTGGCA
>JAISVI010000088.1 GCA_031271665.1 Oscillospiraceae bacterium | reverse complement strand
TTTCTTCATTACAGGTTTTCCCCTCTCATGTTTGTTTCGGTTATGTATCGCACGGTATTTAGGTTACATGGGGGATGTAAAAACGAATAGCGCAACTGTGTAAAATCTGTGTAAAGTTTCGCGTTATGTAGGGGCGGCCGCGTTCCTTCGTAGGGGCGATTCAAGAATCGCCCGCGGCGGTGTCAAAACACCCGTCCGCCTTCGGCGGCCACCCTCGTTTCTAAAGAGGGTTTTGTAGGGCGCGACGCCCCCGGCGCGCCGCCCCCGACGTAGGGGCGGCGTTCTGCCGCCCGCGTTCCTCGGTAGGGGCGATTCACGAATCGCCCGCCGCATGTCGGGCGAAAGAGGGCATTCGGGCGGCCAATGGCCGCCCCTGCAACGCGCAATGTGACTAAACTGTCACATTCGCAGTCACCGTAATGTCACATTCGCGCCTTATAATAGCGCGGGAAAGGGGAAATCCGAAAATGGGCATTTTACATGTTGAAAATTTAACGAAGATTTACGGGAAGGGCGAGGGCTTGGTAAGGGCGCTTGACGGCGTCAGCTTTGATGTCCAGAAGGGCGAGTTCGTGGCGGTTATGGGCGCGTCGGGAAGCGGGAAATCGACGCTTATGCACCTTATCGGCGGCGTTGACCGCCCGACGTCGGGAAGCGTCACGGTGGACGGCAACGACGTCTGCGCCCTTAACGAAAGCCAGCTTGCCATTTTCCGCCGCCGCAACATCGGCATCATATACCAGTTCTATAACCTTATCCCAACCCTTACCGCAGAGGAAAACATCTCTCTGCCGCGGCTTCTTGACAGCCGAAAGCCCGACGAAGAGAAGCTTCGCGCTATCCTTGGCACAATCGGGCTTTCTGACCGCGCAAAGCACCTTCCAAGCCAGCTTTCCGGCGGGCAGCAGCAGCGCGTCTCAATCGGCAGGGCGCTTATAAACGACCCGGCGGTCATCCTTGCGGACGAACCCACCGGAAACCTTGACTCGAAATCAAGCCGCGAGGTTATAGAGCTTTTAAAGCTTTCAAACAGGCGCTTCCGCCAGACGCTTATCGTCATCACCCACGACGAAAAAATCGCCCTTCAGGCGGACCGCGTCATAACCCTGAGCGACGGGAAGATTGTCCGGGACGAGGCGGTGCGTTTATGAAAAAGCTTACCGCAAGCCTTGCTTACAGCCAGCTTAATCAGAACCGCAGGCGCAGTCTGTGGACGCTTGCGGGCATAATTCTGTCAACGGCCATGATAACCGCCGTATGCGGCTTTGTGGCAAGCGGCGACGCGGCCATGATAGAGCTTCAGGGCGAAGACTATTATGAAACGGGCGTGTACAAATCCACCCTTATCGGGCTTGGCGCGGTTTTAAGCCTTATCATAGTGTCCGCCTCGGTGGTGGTGGTATCGAACGCGTTCCGCGTAAGCGCGGGCGAGCGCAAGCGCCAGTTCGGCCTTTTAAAAAGCGTGGGCGCGACAAAACGCCAGATCGCCCAAACCGTTATGTACGAGGGGGTCATGCTTTCGCTTGCAGGCATCCCGATTGGCATTGCGGCCGGGATGCTTGTCGATCTTGCCGGGATAACCATAGCAAATTACTTTTTAGAGGGGCTTAACAGGATTAACGCGGACATGGGCAACGCCGGGCTTTATCTGCGCTTTCTCGTGCCGTGGCAAATGCCCGTCATAGCGGCGGCAGTCGCGTTCCTTACGGTTATGGTTTCGGCGTGGCTTCCGGCGCGCAAGGCCGCGAAAATCGCCGCCATCGACGCCATACGCGGCGCGGGCGACGTGAAAATAAAGCCGCGTCAGGCAAGACCCAACCGGCTTATCTCGCTTTTATTCGGTTTCGAGGGGGCGCTTGCCTCGAAGTCCATGAAACGCGCAAGGCGCAGTTTCCGCGCAACCGTGACCTCGCTTACCGTGGGCATCGTGCTTATGATCGTGGCGGGCAATCTGGGCGTCCAGATGCGCCGCATGGTAGTCATAGCGGGCTATGGCATGGACGCGACGGTTACCGCGCTGTGGTCATACCGAGGTCAGGAGAGCGGAAAGCTTAACGGCGCGGACGCGCAGGCCGCCGCCGACGAACTGGGGCAGTTTCAGGACACGCAGATATACGGCGTGGGCGCGAACCTTGGCGCCGGTGAAACGCGTGTTCCCCGGGAAATGCTTACGGCGAAAATGACCGAGTTTCTTGAAGACTTTCGGGATTTTCCGTATGCGCCAAACGGCGAATTCGCGGCGGCTGTAAGCCTTATTTCCGCCGACGAAGACAACTACGCGCGGCTTTGCGCGCGGGCGGGCGTGCCGGTTGGCTCTAACATCCTTATCAACGTTAAAAGAACCGAAATTGACGAAAAAAAGTCCGAGTTCGCGCCCTATGTGTTCGCCGGGCAGACGCTTACAATGGACGTTTACGGCAAGCCCTCCGTTGAGATACCCCTGCACGGCCAGCTTTCCGGCGGCGACGTCCCCACCGAGATCATATACGCGGCGGACAATCAGGACTTAGTTATCCTTGTGCCAAGCCTGCAGGCGGAGGATTACGTGTGGTTCGCCGCGCCGCAGGACGTAAAGGGCTTTATCTCGCACGCCAAGGCGGTTTTGGAAAGGCGGATTGCCGGAACCGGCGCCTATGCCCAAGTGACGGACATCCGCGAGGTTACGCGCGCCATTCGCAACTTTACGCGTGTCGTCATGGTCTTCGTCTACGGCTTTGTGGGGATGCTTATCCTTATCGGCCTTACCAACGTAATAAGCACCATCTCGACCAATATCCGCGCCCGCGCGGGCGAGTTCGCCGTCCTGCAAAGCGTGGGTATGACGCGCAAGGGGATTGCGCGAATGCTTAACCTTGAAAGCGTTCTGTGTTCGCTGCGCGCCCTTCTTCTCGGCATACCTTTGGGGCTTCTCGCGTCCTTCCTGCTGCACCGCTCTATCGCGCAGTCGACGGAATTCGCCTACGAGCCGCCGCTTATGTCGGTTATTTACTGCGTGGCGGGCGTGCTTGCCGTGACGTGGGTCACCATGCGCTACAGCGCGTCCAAACTGCGCGGCGAAAGCATAGTCGAGGCGATTCGCGGCGAAAGCATGGGGTAACACCCCGGATTTCAACGCGAGCCGCCTTATGGCGCAGAATCCCGTGGCGCGGGCCGCCGAATCGGCGTCCCGCAGACGTATATTTTACACCTGCAGGACGCTTGAGTTGTTGAAAATCTGCGAGCCGTACATGAAAAGAACGTCCGCGCCGGGGGTGAACGCCACAAAATCGTCAAGAAGCTGGGCGTTGATATAGCGAAGGTCGATAAGCGTGATTTTGGAATAGTACTTCGCAAGCAGCGGCGCAAGGCTTGAGCCGAACGAGTCCCGGAACAGGAAAAGTTCGCGCTCCTGCGGCGCGTTTTCGTTCTCAAGCACTATAAGCGGCTGCGGGCCGCGCAGGAAAAAGTCATAGGGGTCAACCCCCGTAAAGCGTTCGGCGTCGTAAACCGGCCCCTCTTCAAAGGCAAGGGTCTGCGTGTTCAGGTAATGCGCCTTCAGCCCCGCGTCCGGGCTGTAGCCCATGATGTCGGGCGCTGTCGGCAGGGCAAGCTGACCGGCGTAAACGCCCCGGAACTCGCCCGCGCTCTCTTGGGCGTTTGCGTCCGAACCGATCGACTGCGCCCCGGTATAAGATGTCACGCGCCGCGCAACGCCGTCTATCTTCGTCTGATCCCAGTGCAAATCCGTTTTATAGTAACTCTCCGCGCCAAGAACGCCTTCCAGCGGTATATAGGAAAAGCCCGCAAGCTCTTCGGAAAGGATGTCCTCGGCTCTGCCTAAATCAAAGCCCGGCATGTATTTTTCCGAGAAAACGCTTTTATCGGGTATGATGCTGTAGTAAACGTTCATATCCCTAAGGCTTTCCGCGACAGTGCGTATTTTTCCGGCGGTCTGGCGGAAGGCGGTTTCGTCCGTGCGCTTAAACTCGCCGCGCCCGACGTCGCTTGAGATATAAAGGCCGGACTTGTCGCTTTGCATGAACACGTCAAGCACCGTAAAGGTGCGCACCGCGCGGAACGTGTCGCGGAACACGAAATTGTCCGCGGCATAGTTTTCAAACTTTTTCATAAAGTCCGCGGACATTACCGATCTAAGCGTAAGGTCGGGAAACCGCGCCGGGGCGCGGCGCTCGGCCACAAGTATATCCGGCTTTGGCAGGATAAGGTTAAGCGCGAAAAGCACGCCCACCGCGCCGATAAACACCGCGAAGGTAAGTATTTCGCGCATACTAAGCTTTTTCTGTTCCATTTCGGACGTCTCCTTTTGCCTTATGCGCCGCTTGGGCGGCGGGGTGAAGGGCTGTGGGGGCGGCGTTCTGCTGCCCGTTTGTTTCCCCGCCCGCGCGGTTGTGCGGCGCGGCGTTGGGTGGCGATTGTTTGGGTGGCGATTGTTTGGGTGGCGCGCCGAGGGCGTCGCGCCCTACAAACGTTGTGACGGCCGCCGTCCCACCCCACTTGTATGATTTGCGCCGCCGTTATATAATGGCATAAAACCTATAAGGGGAGGGGTAGTATGCCAAGGGTTATTGACACGGGCGAGGTAATCGGCGTTATTGCCGGGCTTTGCAAAAAGGCCTGCTATGAACTAAGCGACGACTTTGTTCACGCGCTTAAAGACGCGCACGAAAAAGAGGAGTCCCCGTACGGCAGGGACACGCTCGCGCTGCTTATCGAAAACGCCGCGTACGCGAAGGCCGAACAAATCGCCTGCTGCCACGACACCGGGACGGCGGTCGTGATAATGGAAATCGGGCAGGAGGTCTGCTGGCGCGGCATACCGCTTGGCGAGGCGGTTGACGCGGGTGTGCGCAAGGGCTATGACGAGGGATACCTGCGCAAATCCATGGTTCGCGACCCGCTTGACCGCGTGAACACCGGCGACAATACCCCTTGCGTATTCCACCCGGAGATCGTCGCGGGCGACAAAGTGCGCGTCACGGTGATGCCCAAGGGCGGCGGAAGCGAGAATATGGGCGCGTTCACAACCCTTGTCCCGGCACAGGGCGAGGAAGGCGTTAAAGACTTCGTTATGAAGACAGTCAGCGAGGCCGGGGGCAAGACCTGCCCGCCGGTTATCGTCGGCGTCGGCGTAGGCGGAACGATGGACAAATGCGCGTGGCTTTCGAAGAAGGCGCTGCTGCGCCCGGTCGGCAAGCACAGTCCGGTTCCTCATTACGCGCGGATGGAAGACGAGCTGCTTGCGCGGATTAACAGCCTTGGCATAGGCCCGCTTGGAATGGGCGGGCGGATGACGGCGCTTGCTGTACATATCGAGTACTTCCCCTGCCATATAACGGCGCTTCCGGTGGCGGTGAATTTACAGTGCCACGCAAGCCGCTTCGCGTCGACCGAGATATAGGAGGACGGGCAGCATGGATAAGATTATAAAGCTTCATACCCCTTTAACCAAAGCAGATATGGGTAATCTTAATATCGGAGACGTTTTAGAGCTTACGGGTACGGTATACACGGCGCGGGACGCGGCGCATAAGCGAATGCAGTCCGCGATGGAGGCG
The DNA here is from genome assembly GCA_031271665.1 of Oscillospiraceae bacterium. Lineage (GTDB taxonomy): Bacteria > Bacillota > Clostridia > Oscillospirales > UBA929 > WRLJ01. Next base: position 9,462 of record JAISVI010000088.1, on the reverse strand, counting down.
GGGCTTGCGCAACCGGTCGATTTCCGTGATCAGTTTATCTTCTACGCCGGGCCGTGCCCCACAAAGCCGGGCAGAACGATGGGTTCGATTGCGCCGACGACAAGCATGAGGATGGACAGTTTTGTCGAGATGACGTTCAAACTTGGAATGCTTGGCATGATAGGGAAGGGCGACAGGTCTGGCTTCGTCCCCGGCCTTTGCAAACAGTACGGCGGGGTCTACCTTCTAAGCATCGGCGGCGCTTCCGCGATGATTTCCAATCAGGTGAAAACCTGTGAAGTTGTGGCGTACGAAGATCTCGGTACCGAGTCGGTAAAGCGGCTTGGCGTAGAGAATCTGCGCCTTATCGTCGGCATCGACACCAAGGGGCGCGTATTCCAGGACGAGCAGATACGCCTTTACAGACGTTAAGGAAGCGAACGGCAATGGATAGTAAGACTTGCTTTATTGTGGGCGCGGGTGAATGCTTCGGGCTTGATTTTGTCCCGCGTCCCGGCGACTGTGTAATCGGCGCGGACGGCGGACTTGATTATTTGGAAAAGAGCGGTCTGACCGCCGATTTGGCGGTTGGCGACTTTGATTCACTGGCGCGCTGTCCCGAACACCCAAACACACTTCGCTTAGACAGCGAAAAGGATGAAACGGATACCTTCGCCGCCGTGCGAGAGGGTATCAAGCTTGGGTATAAAAACTTCCGGCTTTACTGCTGCACCGGGGGGCGGATAGAGCATACAATCGCCAATATACAGCTTCTCGCGCACTTGTCGCAAAGCGGGCTGAAAGGTTTTCTGGTCGGCAGGGACAGCGTTATAACCGCCGTCACGGACGGCAGAATCACTTTCGGCGCTGATCTAAGGGGATATGTTTCGGTCTTTTCACATTCTGAGAAGTCAACCGGGGTATTCCTGAAAGGGCTTAAATACAAACTGGAGGACGCGGTTATCACGAACACCTTCCCGCTTGGCATAAGCAATGAGTTCATCGGCAGTGAAAGCGTTATTTCTGTCGTTAAAGGTACGCTGCTGATCGTATACCCGCGCGCGGCGTTTGCGTAGTGGACGGCGCGCCCTGTAAGGACGCAAAAGCATAAACGGACTTTATCTGCACACCCTATGGGCAAACAGCGAAGGGGTTGGGCGCAGATGAAATTAAAAGGACTTTCGTTAAGCAAACTCGGTCGCATACGTGTGCTTTGCTTTGCCGTGCTGGGGTTTTTGATACTTGGCGGCTTTACGGCAAAGGGGTGGCGGCGGGTAAACGAGCTTGAACGCTTTATAGAGTATACCTATCAGCGCAGTTTTATAGAGCTTGCAACCGGCATAGGCGCGGTGGACACGGCTCTTCAAAAGGGGCTTTACGCGACAAGCCCCGTTATGGTGGCGCAGCTTGCCAGTGAAATCAGCCACGAGGCCGCCGCCGCCCAGGCGCTTCTCAGTCAGCTTCCGTTCCGGACGGGGTCGATGGAAAAGACGTCGCAGTTTTTGACCCAAGTGTCGGACTATTCCGCGGCGTTAAGCCGCCGCGCGGCGGCAGGCCGTAAGCTTGAAGCGGAAGAGACAGAGAACCTGCGTACGCTTGCGTCATCCGCGCGTTCTATCGCGCTTGAACTTGGCGACTTACAGGCCATGATAAGCGCGCAGAAGCGCAGTGTGGGCGAGATTATAATGGCGGAGAACCCCGGCGGCGGCTCGTGGGTGTACGAGTCTTTCAGCGAAATGGAAAGCAGTGTTCAAAACCTTCCAAGCCTTGTGTATGACGGCCCGTTCTCCGCGCATCTTGATAAAAAGACCGCGCGCGCGACAAAGGGGCTTGAGGATATAGACGTCAAAGAGGCGCTTGAAAAGGCGCACTCGGTTCTTCAGCTTAAAAGCGGTCAGCTTTCGTTCGCCCGCGAGGTAGAGGGGAAGATACCGGCATACTGCTTCACCGGGCATTTGAACGGCGGGGAGATAAGCGTTGACATCACCAAGGCGGGCGGGCTTCCGCTTGGCATGACGAACACTCGCGTACAGCAGGGCGCGAAGCTTGACACGGACGCATGCAAGAAGAAGGCCGAGGAGTTCCTTAAACGGTGCGGGTACGGCAACATGACCGCCAGTTACTGGATAGATACGGGCGAGGCGCTTCTTATAAACTACGCCTATCAGCAGGACGGCGTTGTGTGCTATCCTGACCTTGTAAAGGTGGGTGTGGCGCGAGACAACGGCGAAATAGTGCAGTTCGAGGCGCGGGGGTATATCTTAAACCACACCGAAAAACGCGATCTCCCCGCCCCGGCGGTGGACGCGGAAACGGCCAAGGCCGCGCTTACCCCCGACCTTACCCTTAAATCAGACAGGCTTTGCATTATCCCAAGCCCCGGCGAATACGAGCGCTTTTGCTATGAGCTGACCTGCGAAAGCAAGGACGGTACCCATGTGCTTGTATACGTCGGCACAGAAACCGGAATCGAGGAGAAAATCCTTATCCTTATCGAAGACGAAAACGGCACTTTGGCCGTGTAGGGTTGACGTCAATTGACAATGAACAATTGACAATTGACAATTATGGGGGACGGATTGTAGGGGCGGCGTTGTGCCGTTTTGGTCAAAACACCCGCCGACTGCGGTCGGCACCCTCTTTTCTAAAGAGGGTAGGAGTGGCGTTGTGCGTTTCCCTAAAAACCCTCTTGTAGGGGCGGCGTTCTGCCGCCCGGAGAAAACTCCCGAGCCTGCGATTAGGGTAACGGCGCGCCGAGGGCGTCGCGCCCTACAAACATTACGGCGTCGCCGTACACAGTTCCGTCAATACGCGGCAGGCCAGACATAGACTGGCTGTGTGCGGAGAAACGCCATAGGTACGGTAACACGCCGCCAAAGCCGCAGACTAAACCCCCGTATAAGCGGAAAGGTCTTAGAAAACCAAGGGTTTTCTAAGACGCATTTCTTTGTTACTTTCTTTGGGCGAAACCAAAGAAAGTAAGACCGTTCCCCAAACCCTCTCCGGCGGCTGTCGCCGCCACCTCCCCCAAAGGGGGAGGCAAGGGGCGTGTTGTAGGGCGCGACGCCCTCGGCGCGCCGTCCGAAGTACGAATTTGTTGTTAGCCTGCGGGACGCCCAATGGGCGTCCCCTACCTCCCCCATCGGGGGAGGTGGCACGCGCAGCGTGACGGAGATGGTGTAAGGCGCGCCATCTGAATTACGGGTTTCGCTATAAGAAAATATCAAGCAACATACCCCGCACCTCGTCAATGGCGTTAAGAAGCTGAAGATTATCGGTCTGTCCTTTAAGCACGTCTTCCGTCATTTTCTCAAGGTCTTCGTTTATCTTCTTGATTCTTGCGTAAAGCCGGTGTCGTCCGCGCGCGTCGAACGTGCTTTGCTTCTTGAACTCGTACATATAGCGCACGGCCTCGTTAAGGTATTGGGTGACAAGCTCTTTGAACCGTTTAAGCTCCAGTATGTCACAGCGGCGGCCAAGGATTTCGCCCTGCTGGGCGATTCGGTCGCTTAGCTCTTTAAGCGACTGCTCGGCGTTCTGCCTGTTCACGTTCTGCATCGCGGCGCGGAACGTCGGCATCTGCGCGGCGACGGCGCGCTGATGCTCTATGGGCGCGCCGGAGCGCACCATATTTGAAAGCGTGGTAAGGTCGTTGATTTTCATTGCCTTTTATCGAAATAGGTCGAGCCGGGGTCTTTAATAATCTTTTCATAACCCCCGAAGGCGGTCTTGCCGTCCCGCAGTTTCCGCATCTGAGCCTTAATCTCCTCCATGCGGCTTTGCGCGGCGGTTTCGTTCTGCCTGTCCTGCGCGGATATTTGACCGTACAGCTCGCGCGCGCGGCGATTAAGCTCGCCGTGTCTTCCGCCCGCGCTCTCAAAGCCTTCGGGAAGGGCGCGCGTCAGTTCCTCAAGGCTGTCTATAAGTTCCTGCCGCCGCCCGATATTGTCAAGAAGCGGGTTTATGTCCTCCTGCGCCAAAAGCGCGGGCTGCTGGCGCGTGACCTCTAATATCTCTTCTAACAGCGCGACGCGCTTTTCCAAAAGGGCGGTTGTGTCCATTGTCTTGTCCTCCTCGCATAAGCGTAACTGCACGGACATTATAACACGCCCCCCCTGTCCGCACAAGTGGCAGTGCTTCAGGAAAGGGGCATGGGGAGCAGGGAAGAAACGTAATATTTCGTCATCATTTTTTAATATTTTGCACAAGACTTATTCACAATCTCTGTGTATTATAGGTAATATACACAAGGCACCGCCTATCTCTTCAGTAGGACGGTTTTACAAGACCCAGGGCGCTGACGCGCTCTGGGTCTTGACCACTCTGCGGCGCTTTGCGCCTGTGGAAACAGCACGGCTGACGCATGAATGTACAATTTGCGCAGACGAAATGTAGGGGCGGTCGTCCCCGACCGCCCGTAACCCCGGAAAATCCCGCAGGCACGGGCGACCGAGGACGGTCGCCCCTACATGAGAATGCCGGTTTTTGTGCATTTTGTATCTTCATGCGTCAACCGTGGTGGAAACAGGTTATTGTCTTGCCGTTAAAAGAAAAGCGTGTTATAATTGCGCAAAAGGAGGCCGCCTTTATGGGGGACATGCCAAGATTTTTCCTGTTGGAGGGCTTTTCCGGCGGTGAAGTCGTACTTGAAGGTGATGAAGCGCGTCACGCGGCGCAGGTTCTGCGCCTTAAGGCGGGGGACGCGCTGACTATAAGCGACGGTGTCGGGCGCGAAGCGCACTGCCGCGTCACAGATATCACGCACGGAAGAGTAAGGGCGGCTATAGAAAGCGTAAGCGAAAACGGGGTAGAGCCGGGCATAAAAATGTGCTTTTACCCCTCTTTGTCAAAGGGCGAAAGGTTTTCATGGACGATACAAAAGCTTTGCGAACTTGGCGCATGGGAGATTACACCGATCTTATCGGATCGCTGTGTGGCGCGCGAATGGTCGGAACAAAAGGCAAACAGATATCGTCGAATACTTATGGAGTCTGCCAAGCAATGCGGCAGGGCGCGGATACCCGCCCTGAACGCGCTTGAACCCTTTGACGAATGTGTGCGGCGTCAGCGGACGGGCGTTACGCTTTTTTGTTACGAGGGCGCGCGCGGCAGTCTTAAAGCGGCACTGGAATCGGCGGGCGATTTTGACGAGATACACGTCTTTACCGGCCCGGAGGGCGGATATACGCTTGGCGAGGCGGAACTGATCCGGGAGTCCGGAATCCCATCCGTATCGCTTGGGAAAATAATCCTTAGATGTGAGACGGCACCCCTTGCCGCCGCCGCCGCCGTACTATACGCTTGTGGGCAGATGTAAACGGAGGGTATTTTAATATGCCGCATACACAAATTAGCAAAGCACGCGAGCAGAAGCAGCGCGAGAACGAGCGTTTTACATGGCGTGTTCTGGCTGCCTTCGGTATGGCTGCGGCGCTTATGTCGATACCGATTACTGTATCCCGCCGGGTAACGCAAGGCGCATTTTCCCAAGACACTGAAAGCGGCTTGCGTGTCGGGGTTATGGCTTCTCTGATTGCCGCGGTGGTTTGTGCCGTAATATGTGCGCTGATACTCTCGCGAAAAAAACGGCCTGTGCTTGGTGAAGTAATTGGCTGCGCTGCCGGGATTTTTGGCCTTTCTGCGCTGTGTTTTGCCTTTCTGCTGTGTTTCAGACAGGACGGACTTATGCCGCTTTATCTGATGCTTCCCGCCATTGCGCTTTTATATCTGCTCTATTTCATTTACCCGCGTGAGTTCTCGCTTATGTCAATAATTGACGCCTGCGGGGCGCTTGGTTTTTGGATAATGAATTGGTCGCTTCAGGGAAACGGCTATGCTATGCCGTCTGCGGGGCGCGTGTGGCCGTCGGCCACTACGCCTGTCATGTTGGTTTTCGCATTTGCCGTGCTGCTTTCGGTCTTATTTGTCTTTGCGCTAAGGGCGCGCAAGGGCATACTTTGGAAACTGCGCATCCTGCCGCCTAACGCGCGCTATGGGGCGCTTATTGTCAATTGCGGGATGTTGATTCTGGGGCTTGCGGCGTGCTTTGTTTTTGGTTGGATGGGCGCGTGGGTTTCCTTAATTGCCTGTATCATATATCTGTTCATCACCGCGATTTATTACACCTCGACACTGATGTAACGATTTTTTCGGTGAACCCTATTGACGGCGTGGCAGATTGGCTGTATAATCACAAGCAGTCCGGAGGCATGGCTCAGCTGGTAGAGCACCTGCTCCACACGCAGGGGGTCAGGGGTTCGAGTCCCTTTGCCTCCACCAGGGGAAACCCCACAGCTGAAAGGGTTGTGGGGTTTTTTGTCTAAAAGGACGCCAAAGTACACGTCCGCCAACAATGCGGCAATACAACGGCTAGGAGTGCGAGGCATGGCGAAACTTGATTCTGAAAGCTTCAGAACATTCGAGGCACTGGTGGCGCAAACCGGCGGCACGTACTCGTTTGACGGCGAAACGTCCGTTACGGGAAGCCGCCTGCTTTTTGAGATGGTCGGAGAAATGGGTCTTGACCCGATGAAGACGGCGGATCTGCGAGAAGGACTTAGAACGCTTTTCAACATCGAGGTTTACAATATGCCCGACTTGACCAATGGCCGCTTTATCCTCGCGCCGAACCATGTAAGCGACTTTGACGCGATAATTCTGGGACTTCTGCACCCAAGAATAAGAATTGTGGCCAAAAACGACTGGACGGACAACGAAAAGTTAAAGGATTTTTTAAGCGCCCATTACGACCTTTACGGGCTTGACCGCGCCTCGCTTCAAAGTCTGCGGGGACTGCTTAAAGACGCCGTGGGCTATTTTAAGGTTGGCGGCGACAGCAGGCATTATCTTGTGTTCAGCCAAGGGACGATTTCCGACTTCAACAACAACAGCCCCGAACGTGTTTCGTCCGTGGCCGAGAAAATTTCCGATAAAACCGGCGTCCCCATTGTATGTATGTTTATAGAGCAGGTTTCGCTTTACGAACCGACCCGCATTATTTTCGACAGTCCAATGACTCTTTCAAAAAAGGACGATTTCCGCGAGGTCTGGCTGCGGCGCGAGGCAGCGCTTCAAAGCGCCCTGCAACCTGCGGCAAGGCGCCCTAAGCTGTCATACAAACACGCCAACAACAATAAGCCGGGCGATTTGTTTTTTGCCCCCATTACAAAGGAGACATAATGCGCGACACGTTCAAGGTCACGGGCATGACGTGCGCGGCGTGCAGCGCGCGTATTGAAAAATCTGTCGGGAAGATGGACGGCGTAACGTACTGCGCGGTAAACCTTGCTTCCGGGCGCGCAGTGCTTGACTATGACGACGCGCGAATAAGCGCCGAGGCGATAAAACAGCGCGTAGAGAAGCTTGGCTACGGTCTTGAGCGCGTAAGAACCGGTGACGGTGAAAGCGACGAACGCGCCCTTCGTGTCCTTAGGATAAGGCTTTATATTTCGGCGGCGTTCGCGCTGCCGCTTTTGTATATCGCTATGGGTCACATGCTGAACCTGCCGCTTCCGGCCTTCCTGCACCACGGGCATAACGCGCTTAACTTCGCGCTTGCCCAGCTTATACTTACAATCCCCGTGATTGTCGCGGGACGCCGGTTTTACTCGGTGGGCTTCCGGGCAATTTTAATGCGCGCGCCCAATATGGACAGCCTTATCGCCATGGGAACCTCGGCGGCGGCGCTTTACAGTCTGTACGCCACGCTGCGCATAGCGCTTGGAGAACACGAATACGCGCAAAACCTTTACTACGAGTCGGCGGCGGTTATCATAACGCTTATCCTGCTTGGGAAAAGCCTTGAATCCGCGTCTAAGGCCAAGACGGGCGAGGCGGTTAAAAAGCTTTTCCGGCTTCAGCCAAAGACGGCCCTTGTCATACGGGACGGGCGCGAAGAGGAAATCCCCGCTGAAGACGTTATGCCCGGCGACATACTGCTTGTAAAGCCCGGCGGCAGAATACCCGTGGACGGCACGGTTGCAGAGGGCGCAAGCGCCGTTGACGAAAGTATGCTTACGGGCGAGAGTATGCCCGCCGACAAAAACCCCGGCGACAGGGTTTACGCCGCAACCATCAACAAAAACGGCTTTATAAAGCTCCGGGCGGAAAAGATTGGCGCGGACACCGCGCTTGCGCAGATAATAAGGCTTGTCGAAGAGGCGCAGGGCGGCAAAGCGCCCATAGCGCGGCTTGCCGACAGGGTAAGCGGCGTGTTCGTACCCGCCGTATTCTGCGCGGCGCTTGCCGCGTTTATTGTTTGGCTTGCCGTAAAGGGCGATTTCGCATTCGCGCTTAGGGTGTTCATATCCGTGCTTGTAATCGCCTGCCCTTGCGCGCTTGGGCTTGCAACGCCCACCGCCATCATGGCCGGGACGGGCAGGGGCGCGGAAAAGGGCATCCTTATCAAGGGCGGCGAGGCGCTTGAAACCGCACACAGGATAGACACGGTCGTCTTCGACAAGACGGGAACCATCACCGAGGGGCGGCCAGAGGTCATAAGCGTGGAAACCGCCGGGGGCTTCACGCAGGACGGGGTTTTGCGCCTCGCCGCGTCGCTGGAGCGCTATTCCGAGCATCCCGTGGCGCGGGCGATTACAGAGTATTACAGGGGCGGCTATATGGATGTCACGGACTTCCGGGCGCTGCCCGGCGAGGGTGTGACGGGGCGCGCGGACGGCCGCGAAGTTAAAATCGGGCGCGGAGCGTCGGTCACCGTGGACGGGGTTTACGCCGGGAAGATAAACGTCGCGGATAAGCTTAAACCCACAAGCGCCCAAGCCGTCGCGAGTCTTAGAGGAATGGGCATAGATGTTGTGATGCTGACCGGCGACGGCAAGCCCGCCGCCGAGTCCATCGCCGCCCAAGCCGGTATCACGCGCGTACTTGCCGAGGTATTTCCCGGGGACAAGGCCGCCGAAATCGAAAAGCTTCAGGCCGGGGGAGCGGTCGCGGCTATGGTCGGGGACGGCATTAACGACGCCCCCGCGCTTGCCCGCGCGGACGTCGGCATCGCCGTAGGAACCGGCACGGACGTCGCCATAGAAAGCGCGGACATCGTGCTTATGCGCGGTGACCTTAGGGATGTCCCCGACGCGATACGCCTTAGCAGGGCGACGATACGCAACATAAAGCAGAACCTTTTCTGGGCGTTCGGCTATAACACGGCGGGGATACCGATCGCGGCGGGCGCGCTGTACGCCCTTACCGGGAATCCGGCGCTTCTTCTGTCCCCGATGGTAGCCGCCGCCGCCATGAGCCTTTCAAGCGTGTCCGTGGTGCTTAACGCGCTGCGGCTTAGGAGATGGAGGTGAAGAGTTTGACAACAACGCTTACCGTGCGCGGAATGTCCTGCGCACACTGCGAAAACGCCGTCAAAAAGGCGCTTTCAGCCCTTGACGGCGTTACATCCGTAAATGTCAGCCTTGCGTCCGGCACGGCAGAGGTCGCCCACGGCGAAAACGTGACGCTTTCGGCAATGCGGGA
>JAISVI010000065.1 GCA_031271665.1 Oscillospiraceae bacterium | reverse complement strand
TCGCGCCCTACAGCGCCCTACAGCCCTCCGCGCGCTCTTGCATTTGCGGTCACAGCATACTGATAGGACAAGTTTACGCCCTGAAGTAAAATATGTCAATATATTTGGCAAAATATTTTCTAAGAGCGGCAACAGAGGGAATTACAGGGGGTGTTCTGCCGCGCACTGGCTACAAAGAACGCAGTATCTCGCGCATACCGGCCATTAAGATGGGGGCGACCTCTTTATAATCCTCTTCAAAGTCTTCTATCGGCAAGGGGTTTACGCCCTGTCCCGCCTCGACTGTAAAGCCGGGGCGGTTTTTTGCAAGGATAAACCAGTCCTTGTACCCCCCATAGCTTGCGCCGGGCGGGTCGGTGAGAGTATAGCCGGAAGCCGCGGCCATTGCCTCGCCGATCCTAAGACTGCCGGGCGGCGTGATGCTTTCAAATCGCCAGTAAATCTCCCTGCCCTGGGTATGAAGGGCAATTGTAAGCGCCGGATTTACTGCGTTCGTAAGGCTTACCATATGCGCAGACTCCGGCTCGCTTAGTGCGTGCGAGCCGGTGTAATCTCGCGGGCCGGGGCGGTTCGTGCCAAGCTTCTCCTTTTCCTCTTTGCCCTTCTCGAAAAGCGCGGGATAGTTATTGTTAAGGTCTACGCCGCGTATGTTTGCCTTCCAGCCTGACGGGAACGGCAGTTCCCCGCGTATTGCGTATGCCTGTTGATAGGCGGCGCTGTCCGGTTTAAGCTGTCCCGTCACCAAATCTACGCCGTCCGGGTTTACCATCGGCACGGCGTACAGCGACAGAAGGTCATAAAGCCTGTTTGCGGGAATCCCCAACAGTTCTTCACCCCGCGCCTTGGCGGTGCAAAGCTGTTCAATAAAGCGCATGAGATGCGGCGCTGTTATCCACTCGTTGGCGTGATGGGCGGCGTTATAAACGACATTTACCCCCCCGCGCCCAAAGCGCAGATACAGTATGTCCCTTCCAAGAAGACTTGCGCCCGCCACCGAGCATTCTAAAAAACCGAACCGCGACTGAAGGGCGGCTATGTTCGCCGCCATTATCTCCGAACTGTAGGCAATGGCGCTTGTTATCACCGAGCCGGGCCACGGAAGCGTAAGGATAAGCCCGGGGAAAATATAGTCCGGGTCGGCGATAAGCGGGTTTGCGGCAAGCACCTCGCCAAGCGTGACACCCTGCCGGGCGGCAAGCGCCGAAAGCGTATCGCCGGGCTTGACCGCGTATGTAAGCGTACGGTTCAGGTAAGGTTTAAGCGCCCGCCATGTGTCACGGCCGACAATGCCGTCGCTTGTAAGCGCGTTCGCGTCTTGAAAGGCGCGAACCGCCGTACGCGCGGACTGGCAGAAAACACCGTCCGCCGCGTCTTCATATACCCCCGCGCGCGACAGCGCCGTTTGAAGAAGCTGCACCGCCGGCCCGCGTGACCCCATACGCAAAGTTTCCAAAATAGCACACCCCACAAAAATACTCCGGCGGCAAAGCCGCCGGAGTATTATATGCCGGAACGGGCGCGTCCAAGACGCATGGAGTATTACAGCATCGAGGCCGAAGCTTCGTCCAGCACCGCCGTCACGTCGGGGTGCAGAGCAAGCATAGTCGCGGGGCATTGCGTGGTGACGGCGCCGGAAAACATCTTCTTAACGGCGGGCGCCTTATCCTCGCCAAAGGCAAGCATAAGTATCTTCCGCGCCTGTAAAATAGAGCCTATGCCCATTGAAACCGCTTTTTTGGGGACGTCTTCATCGGACGCGAAGAAGCGGGCGTTCGCCTTTATCGTCTGCTCGGTAAGGGTAATCACGCCCGTACGGAGGGAAAGCTCCTGCGCGGGTTCGTTGAAGGCGATATGGCCGTTATGGCCGATCCCAAGAAGCTGAAGGTCTATGCCCCCGGCGGCCTTGATCTTGCGCTCGTACTCCGCGCAGGCCGCAAGCGGGTCTGCCGCGCCGCCGTCCGGCAGGTTCACCCTGCTTTTGTCGATGTTGATATGGGAGAACAGGTTCTTCCACATAAAGTAGTCATAGCTTTGCTCGTTTTCACGGCTTATCGGGTAGTATTCGTCAAGGTTGAATGTTGTCACGCGCGAGAAATCAAGATCCCCCGCCCGGTACATCTCCGCGAGTATCGCGTACATTCCAACGGGCGTGCCGCCGGTGGCAAGGCCAAGCACACTGTCGGGCTTATCCCAGATTTGTCTTGCGATTATAAGCGCGCCGACGCGTGCCGCCTCCTGCCGGCTTTTGCAAATGATTTTGTTCATGCCTGTTTCCCCCTGTTTTGAAGTATGTTTATATAATACCATTTGCCGTAGCGTTTGTACAGCGGGGGAACGAAAATTTTTCCAAAGCGCTAAATCTACAAAACATTTACCAGAATCGACACATAATGCCTTGACATTAGTTATCATGTGGGCTATAATAAAACTTGAAAGGAAATGTTTACATTAAAGTGCTTTCAAAATGGACAGGCCTTTGTGTAAGCAGTGAATTTTCAGAAAGTGCTGCGCGACCTATGTAAGTATCAATAGCGCGACGCCCAAGCTGTACTCCGCGAAAGATACGGTGGATGTGACTAACGTCACCGGGACGGTAGAACTTTGGATGGGCGCGACCGCGAAAAAATCCGCCGGCGCGAAACAGACGCTTGTGAGATAAAGCCGCACCTCGCGGCGCTTGGGCAGATGGAGGGACAACTCCAAAATTCATGCTTGACAGGTATAAAATGCCATAGTATAATGTCCATACGGTGGACATTATCTTCCAAAGATATACCATTTCGCGTTCGCGAAAGGCGATTGAAGCAAACGGTCAAAGTCCAAAGGCATATGCCGCAAAGGACATTGACCGTTTTTATTTTTAGAAAGGGGAATGAACATGAAATACTATGTCGTTGACGTATTTACGAACAAAACCTTCGGAGGCAACCCGGCGGGCGTGTGCCTGCTGGAGGAGTGGCTGTCGGACGAGATTCTGCAAAGCATCGCGATGGAAAACAATCTGTCCGAGACGGCGTTTCTGGTCAAGCGCGGCGACTGTTACGACCTGCGCTGGTTCACGCCGGAGATTGAAATTGACCTTTGCGGCCACGCGACTATGGGCGGCGCGTATGTGCTGTTCAGCTTTACTGAAACGACCGCAGACGTATTAAGGTTCTCCACGCAAAGCGGCATACTGACAGTCGAGAGAAAGGGCGATATGCTTTTGATGGACTTCCCGTCGCGGCCTGCCGTCCCCGCGCCGAAATACAAAGCCATAGCGGACGCTTTCAGCCTACGGGACTTTGAAATGCACAAATCCGCCGACTTGCTCGTGGTTCTTGAAAGTGAAGAGGCGGTAAGACAGGCGCGCCCCGACATTGAAACGCTGAAGCGCGTGAAAACCGAGGCCGGAATGCCGGACGACAGCTTCGGGGTTATTATCACCGCGCCCGGGACTGACTGCGATTTCGTGTCACGTTTTTTTGCCCCGAACGCCGGAATCAACGAAGACCCAGTAACGGGACGCGCCCACTGCGTCCTTATCCCGTACTGGGGCAAAAAGCTTGGCAAAAAAACGCTGGCCGCCCGGCAGCTTTCAAAGCGCGGCGGTCAGATTTGGTGCGAGGACGCCGGGGAGCGCGTGAAAATCGGCGGGAAAGTATCCTTGTATCTGACGGGGGAGATAAGAGTTTAAGCCGCGCCCCGGTAATCGCCCGCGCCCGCGCGTCATATAATTACTAAAGCAGCAAAGCGGGGGAGGGCGTGCGCTATGCCGGAGAATCTGCGCCGCGGGATTTTGGAATATCTGCGCGGCGAGCCGGACTTTAACTCGGCAAACGGCGCGTGGGAGGTGGTTGTCAAATACCACGGAAGCCTTTCCGGGGTGGAGTCTTCGCTTGGTATACAGGCAGAGCTTCTTGGGGAGTCTTACGCGATCCTTACACTGCCCGCGCAGCTTATCCCGTCGCTTTACAATTTCGGAGAGATAGAGTACATAGAGCTTCCCAAAAGGGTATCCTTCACGCGAACCGACAGTTTGGACGCCGTATGCGTAACGCCCGTGCGCAAAGCGCCGGGACTTGACCTTGGCGGGAAGGGGACGGCCGTTGGGATAATAGACTCGGGCATTGACTGCGCGCACCCGGACTTCCTTGACACAAGCGGCGAAAGCCGCGTCCTTTGCCTTTGGGATCAGTCCGGCGAGGGTACGCCCCCGGCGGGGTTTCTCGCCGGGAAGGAGTATACGCGCAGTCAAATAAACGCAATCCTGCGTACGCCGCAGCCGCGTACGGCGCTTCCGGAAGACGGCGCGGGTCACGGCACGGCGGTCGCTGGGATCGCCGCAGGAAACCGCTACGGCGTCGCGCCGCAGGCGTCGATTATTGCGGTGAAGCTTGCCACGTCGCGCACCACGGACATAATGCGCGCGATAAAATACGTCTATGACAGGGCGCGGGAGGCGCTTATTCCGCTTGCCCTTAATTTAAGCCTTGGCACAAACGACGGTTCGCATTCCGGCGAATCGCTTTTTGAAACCTATATCGGAGAAATGGCGGGAATCGGGAAAAGCGTAATAGTCGCCGCCGCCGGGAACGAGGGTTTTGCCGGACACCACTTTTCCGGGCGGGCGCTTAAAGGCCAAACGTCTGACGCCTTGTTTACGTCGGCGGGGCGTCCGCTTTATCTGACCTTGTGGAAGAATTTCGCGGACACCTTCAGCATGGAACTTATATCGCCAAGCGGCGCGTCAAGCGGAACGCTTGACACCTCGGAAACCTTCCGGCGTCTGCGACTTGACGGCGCGGAGGTTCTGGTTTTTTACGGCCAGCCGTCCTTCTATAACGGCGGGCAGGAGGTTTTTATAAGAATGTCGGGCGCTGTGCCAAGCGGCGTCTGGCGGCTGCGCGTAACCGGGCGTCAGGTTATGGACGGGGTTTTTCACATATGGCTGCCCACCCTTGAAGAGGCGGGGCCGGACGTCGCCTTTTCCGCGCCCGACCCCAACATAACAATAACCCTGCCCGCCACCGCCGCGAAGGTCATCTCTGTGGCCGGGTATGACGCGGCGCTGGGTGCCGCCGCCGACTTTTCCGGGAGGGGCTATACCTACCGGGATATGTATATAAAGCCCGACCTTGCCGCGCCCGCCGTAAACGTTATAAGCGCGCGCGCCGGGGGCGGCTATGACGCGTTTACCGGCACAAGCATGGCCGCCCCTTTTGTCACGGGGGCGGCGGCGCTTATGATGGAGTGGGGTATCGTACGCGGAAACGACCCGTTTCTGTACGGCCAGCGCGTCAAGGCGTTCCTTCAAAAGGGCGCGGTAAGGGATCAGTCGACAAGGTATCCAAACCCTGTTTGGGGTTATGGCACACTCTGCCTTTATAACGCGATGGAGGGGCTTATATGACCGTAAACAAAACAAGCGCCGAGGATTTTATATATGACCCGAACACCGTGGCGCTTATTATCGACAGCGAAGCGACAGATATGGAAAGCCTTCGGAAAAATCCAGATATACTGCTTGGGCCGCCCATGTCCGGAGACTATCTTATCGCGTATGTGAACCGCGACAATGTTGAAAGCGTCGTTACGGACATTGAAAGGTATACAAGCAGCATTTACCCGCTTGTACTGGGGCTTTTGGGCGAAGCCGACCTAAGCGCGGCAGGGATATCCCAAGTGCAAAACCATCCCGTCCTTAACCTGCGCGGAAGGGGCGTCCTGCTTGGATTTGTGGATACGGGCATCGACTATACCCAAGAGGCGTTCAAGTACGAGGACGGCACAAGCAAAATCCAATACATCTGGGATCAGACGATCCCCGGAAAACCCCCGGAAGGATACCTTTACGGAAGCGAGTACACAAACGCGGAGATAAACGCGGCGCTTAAATCCGATGACCCGAAAAGAACGCTGCCGCACACCGACAGGGGCGGTCACGGCACTTTTTTGGCGTCCCTCGCCGGAAGCCGCGCCGCGGGCGCTTCCGCCGGGGCGGCCCCGGACGCGGAGATTGTTATGGTGAAAATGCGCCGGGCAAAGCCGTCGGACTATAAGCGTTTCCTTATCCCAAGCAGTCAGGAAAACGCGTTCGCGTCAAACGACTTTATGCTTGGAGTACAATATATCGCCAGCAAGGCGCAGGAACTTAAACGCCCGGCGGCAATCTGCATCTCCGTCGGGACAAACCTTGGAAGCCATGACGGCTTCACCACTTTGGAGCGGTATCTTTACCGGATTTCAAGCATTATCGGCACCGCCGTCTGCGCCGCCGCCGGAAACGAGAGTCAGGTTGGGCATCACATACAAGGCAAGCTTGCGCTTACCGGAAGCACACAGGACATAGAACTGCGGGTAAGCGACAAACAGCAGGATGTGTATATTACCGTATGGAACAACGCTACCGACCGGCTTTCCGTTTCCGTAAAGTCCCCGGCGGGCGAGATTGTAAGCCGCGTACCCGCCCGTTCCGGAATCAGTTATACAAGCCAAATGGTCTTAGAGCGCGCCTCGGTGACTGTGGAGTATCTTTTTCCCGTTGAAAGCAGCGGGGGACAGCTTACCCGCGTTAAAATCCTGTCCGCGACGCCGGGGGTATGGACTGTAACCGTTTACGGCGACCTTGTGCTTGACGGCGCGTACCACGCATGGCTTCCCCTTACGGGATTTATCGACCCGGGAACGGTGTTCTTGTCGCCCACGCCCTACGGAACGGTTGTCACGCCGGGTACGTCTCTTGGGATAATCGCCTGCGGGGCGTATGACGTCCAGACCGGCGGACTGTACTCCGCGTCCTCTTGGGGGCCGTCAAGGCTTCCCGCGACAAAGCCCGATCTCGCTGCGCCCGGCGTGAAGGTCGGCGGCATTTTCCCCACGGGTCTCGGCAGCATGAGCGGCACCAGCGCCGCCGCCGCGATTACCGCCGGGGCGTGCGCGCTTCTGCTTGAATGGGGCATCGTTCAAAAAAACGATACCTCTCTGGACTCTTTCCGCGTCCGCGCGACTCTTATCGCCGGATGCGCGCGCGACCCGAACATCGAGTACCCTAACAACCAATGGGGTTACGGCAAGCTTGACCTTATGAATACTTTCCGCACACTCCGCCCTCTGTGAGAAGGGGCCTCCGAACAAGCAGACTGGTTTCAAGTGTTGCCGTGCCTTTTTGCGTCACTATAAAGCCGCCCGTCGCTGTTCGGCTTCCTGCTGCTGCCTGTGCCATGCTTTGCGAGCCGCGAGGCTTTCGGGAGATTCAAAATTCCTGCCTTGGTTTCTAAGGGTTTTCTCTTGTTCCATGCAATTAAGGAAATACTTAAAGGTGTCCCCATTAAACTCTGCCAAAAGCTCGGCGCGATTCTTCCTAATTTCGGTCATAACAGAATCCTCTTTAAAATAGTCCATGAGTAACCTCCTAAATATAAAAAAATGCTTCAGGCGTTGCCAAGACAGGAGAAAAGAGTCCGCTCTTTTCGTTGTAAGATTGTACTTTCCTCATTGTCAACGGACCAAGGTGTTTGCAATTCCGTGTCAATAAATAGTCTATCTGGTTAATGACGCAAATAGCAAGGTGTACTGTATCATTCTTGCTGTCAGAGGGTATGGGCAGAATATCCATGTAGATTTTAGCCAATGAGTATACATCGTTCGTCAACGGTAGCAGGGGAATTCCTTCAATGAAATCCAACCGTTTTTGTGCAGCCTCAAAATCGCCTTTTTTACACTCGTTTTCGGTGTAAATGCTTGTGTAAAGGTCATATTCATGACGCATAGTATCCCACCATTGCCGGGTTATACTCTGATGCGCGAGTTGTATAATGTCTTTGGATGGTCTGCCCGTCGCATAACTTGGTATAGTTGTTTCCAAATAAACGCTTTGCTTCATTGCAAACCACCTCTTTTTATCAGTATAGCACAAAATTGCGCATTAGTAAAACT
>JAISVI010000062.1 GCA_031271665.1 Oscillospiraceae bacterium | reverse complement strand
GCGCAGGTGTCAAGACTTGAAAAGAACGCGATAAACGCGATGAAGAAATATTTGTAAAAGCTTTGCATAACGGCAATAGCTTAACTTGCGGGATTTTCCGGGGTTACGGGCGGTCGGGGTCGACCGCCCGTACATTTTGTGTGTGCATCTTGGGCATTCATGCGTCGGCCGTGGCGCTCCGGTACGCCGCGCTTGACACCTGTCCCGCTTCCCCCTATAATATCTCTGTACGGCGCAGCAGACGCGCCGCTGCAATACTGACAAGAGGTGTTACGATGATCGATTAGTCTGATTTCCTTGCGCCGAACAATGCCCCGTAAGTGGCATGTTGAAAATTGCCCGCTCCGGCTTTTACCGCTTCGCGGCTGTCAAGCGAGCAAGCTCGCTCTTCGCCGCAGGCGCTTTGCGATGCCGCGGCATAGCCGCCTGTTCGTAAGCGCTTCGCTCGTTCGCCCTGCGGGCGAACACGCAATTTTCAACACTTCGATAAGGGGTGTTTGCCGTGTGGAAATTGGGCTTGGGCGATCATAGGGCTGCGGCGTTTGTCCGCGTGTCTTTATATTTGCCTGAAATCCCTTTTCCGCCACGGAAAGGGATTTTTTATTTTGGGGGGCTTTATGTGTCGCTTATAAACGTTTCTCACCTCACCTTCGCCTATGACGGAAGTTACGACGATGTTTTCACCGACGTCTCTTTCCAGCTTGACACCGATTGGAAGCTTGGTTTCTGCGGGCGCAACGGGCGCGGTAAAACCACCTTTCTCAATTTGCTTATGGGCAAATACGAATACCGCGGCACAATCACCGCGAGCGTGGAGTTTGAGTATTTTCCGTTCCCGGTCGCGGACGCGTCGCGAAATACGCTTGACGTTCTTTCCGCCATAGCGCCCGGGGCGGAGCTTTGGCGGGTACAAAAAGAGCTTTCAAAACTGGCCGTGGACGAAGAGGCGCTTTACCGACCCTTCGCCACGCTTTCAAACGGCGAACGGACAAAGGCGCTGCTTGCCGGGCTTTTCCTTCGCGAAAACAATTTCCCGCTTATTGACGAGCCGACGAACCACCTTGACATGGCCGCGCGGGAAACCGTCGCGCGCTACCTTAACGGCAAACAGGGCTTTATTCTGGTATCGCATGACCGCGCGTTTCTGGACGGGTGCATTGACCATGTGCTTTCAATCAACCGCGCGGACATCGAAATCACAAACGGAAACTTCTCGACCTGGTTTCGTCAGAAACAGCTTAAAGACGATTTCGAGCTTTCGGAAAACGAGCGGCTTAAAAAGGATATAAAGCGCCTTGCCGCCGCCGCCCGCGAAAAGGCGGTCTGGTCGGACAGTGTGGAGAAAAGCAAGCACGAAAGGCCAAAATCCGGCCTTGACCCAGCAAGGGGGCATATCGGGCGCATGGCCGCCAAAATGATGAAGCGCTCGAAATCAATCGAGCGCCGGAAGGAGCGGGAAATCGACGAAAAGTCCACGCTGCTTAAAAATATTGAAAGCGCCGAGACACTTAAACTCCACCCCTTGGAGTACCATTCGGCACGCCTTATCACGCTTCAGAATGTGGGCGTTTCCTACGGCAGCCGCCAGGTTGTCGGGGGCGTAAGCCTTGCGCTGGAGCGCGGCGACCGCATTGCGCTGCTTGGCGGCAACGGAAGCGGGAAAAGCACCCTTCTTAAACTTATCCTTGGCGGGGATATCGCGCACTCCGGTCAGGTAAGCGTCGCAAGCGGACTTGTCATTTCCTATGTACCGCAGGACGCGTCTTTCCTCTGCGGGGATTTGGACGCTTTTGCAAGGGAGAAGAAAATCGACGCGACACTGCTTAAAACTATCCTGCGCAAGCTTGATTTTTCCCGCATTCAATTTGAAAAGGACATGCGGGACTACAGCGCCGGACAGAAGAAAAAGGTTTTGCTTGCCGCAAGCCTTTGCGAGAAGGCGCATGTCTATGTCTGGGACGAACCGCTTAATTACATCGACGTGCTGTCGCGAATGCAGATAGAGCGGCTTATAACAGACTTCCGCCCCACCCTGCTTTTCGCGGAACACGACCGCGCGTTCTGCGGGACTGTCGCCACCAAGACCGTGGAGTTGGAGGGAACGCGCCTCTCTCGCGGGGGAGATTCGTAATCGCCCGCAATGACACGGGACATGCCAATTGCCAGAACCGAGGCATGGGGCGCGGCATAAACTGTGTCGAAGGGATGTGTTTTCAATGTTTCGTGATAACACGTGGGCGCAAGCCTATGCTGTTTCATGTCTGATATCAAGCCGCTCGGTCACATACGCCCAAAGGTATATACAGCTTTTGAAAAGCAACGGTATCCGCGCGTATATGCACAGACTGCCGTCAACCATAAGCGACGCGGGATGCGGACATGCCGTGTCAGTGGGTGTGCATGACTTGGCTCACGCCATCTCTCTGCTTAAACAGAACCGTGCCGACAATTTACGCGTATGGTGCGCGAACCAAGACGGCGAGTACGAGGAGATGCTTACATGACATACCTTGACAACGCCGCCACCACGCTTTATAAGCCGAAATCCGTGCAGAAGGCCGTCTGCGCCGCCCTTAAAGAATCGGGCGGCGCGGGGCGCGGCGGACACGCGGCGGCGTTGCGCGCCGCAGAGATTATTTACGGCGCGCGCGAGACGGCGGCGGAGCTTTTTCGTATGCGCGACCCAGAGCGTGTCATTTTCACGTCAAACGGCACCCACTCGCTTAACATAGCCATAAAAAGCCTTGCCGCGCGCGGAGGGCGCGTTGTGGTAAGCGGCTTTGAGCATAACGCTGTCATACGCCCGCTGTACCGGCTTAGCCAAGAAATCGGCGTCAAGGTGGACGTTATTCCCACTCCCCTGTTCGAGCCGGAAATGGCGGTCAGCCTTTTCGAGATGGCTCTTGACGGCGACGTTTGTCTTGCGGTTTGCACCCATGTATCCAACGTGTTCGGCTATGTGCTTCCAATCGAGCGCATCTGGGCGCTTTGCAAGCACCGCGGCGTACCCTTGATTGTGGACGCCGCGCAGTCTGCGGGCGTGCTTCCCATCGCGGGCGACAGCGGCCCATATTTTTGTATGCCCGGCCACAAGGGTCTGTACGGCCCGCAGGGTACGGGGCTTCTGCTGTGCCCGCCAGACGGGCTTATCCTTAAAAACCTTATCGAGGGCGGCACGGGCAGCGCGTCCTCGGACTCCGCAATGCCGAATTTCTATCCCGACAGACTTGAGGCCGGCACCCCCAACGCGCCGTCTATAGCCGGGCTTAACGCGGGCATGAGATACATTATAAACAGCGGTATCCCCCATACGGCAACCGAGTTTGACCTTTCAGACCCGCCGCACAGAAAGATGCTTTACCGTCTGCACTGCTCGCTTGCCGCAATTTGGGGTGTTAAAAGCTATTACACGGACGGTCTTTACTGCCAAAGCGGCGTTATAAGTTTTAACATCGAAGGCCAAGAGCCGGAAAGCGTCGCCGCGCGTCTTGCCGCGAAAGGCATCGCCGTCCGCGCCGGACTGCACTGCGCCCCGACAGCGCACAAAACCGCCGGAACATTTCCCGGCGGCACAGTACGCGCAAGCATCGGCGCATTCAACACAACGGCGGATATAAGACGCCTTGCGGCGGCGGTGAGAGGGATTGTCAAGGGGTAGGACAGAGCCATAATTTGTATCCGACCATGAATAAGGCGGCTTCTAACGCGCGCAGCCCCTTAGTTAGTCCTAATACATTAAATTTGGTACTCTTGCGCACAATCTCGCGTAAAAGCCAATTGGCGTTGATATTGTTTTTTAGATATTGCTTTTCGCTGGCTATCCTACCAAATTTATAACAGCCTTGACTTGGATTCCTTTCTGCGCGACCAACAAAATAGGAAAACTTCAACTTTTCAGATATTTCATTATGATTTTCGCTGTAAAAGTCACGAATAAAAGCACAAAGCGCAGAACTGACACGGCTGTCGTAGATTACAAAATTATCCGCAAGTAAAGAGTATATTTTAGAGAAGCCACTGGTTGCGTCATACTTCAAGTTACCGTACCAATCTAAATCGTTGTTAGAATTCAAGTTCCTCCTTCTGATTTGAAGTTGATCGGATAATCCGTCTCCAAGAGAATATAGATTTCTAAGCCGTTTATTGTTCCATTTATTATTCACGCCACCCCATGATAAAATCTTCGTACATGTAGACATGCACGACTCATTATCGCACTCTTTTATGGCGCGACTTAAATCTTTTCTAAAAGCACTTAGCTTTTCTTCAGTTTCTTCAAACGAGGCTTTTTTCCATATGTACTTTTTGTATGCTGAGAACAAAGAATCACAAGACCATAGTTCTTTTGATCTTCCAGATTCGTATTTGTGGTAAAACATACCCGGCACATCAATTTTGTTGCACAACCAATCAGCAAACTTTTGCACTTCGGGACTTTTGATATAAGACGCTTCGTTCATGTTAGATATTACTCCTGTCACGTTGAATAGTTTAGTTATTTCCCATAGCACCTATATTCGAATTCTCGCCGTATATCTTCAAATGTGGGTAATCCACATTCTTTTATTGCGTCATAAGACTGACTTTTATCGAAAATGGCATCCCAGAAAAAATAACTTACATCTTCAGCTGTTTTTGTTTGTTTAAGCAATTCGCGAGAGTGCGCGGCAATACGAAGAACCTCTTCCGTTGCCTTTGCGAAATTTTCAATTGGTTCAAATACTTCCTGCAACAGAAAGGTAATCAAATCTTCGCGGATTCCAATGAAATTTTTCTTCTGTATCAAGTCAAGTAAATTTGTTAACTCTTGAGTTGTTTTAGGACTGTCAATTAAAATGGAAAGATACACCATTGTTTTAATAGCGTACCTTGCCCATATTAAATCTGTCTCATTATTTCTAGGATGCGCCCAGTTGTTACGAATTGTTTTTAAGTTAGAAAAGTAATCGTTGATTTTCTTGGGATAGACGCTGGTGCTATTTTCCAAGGCAATATTTAATAAGCGTAGTTCATCAGTGTTGTCCAAAAAATACGTAAGATCAACCGCTTGTCCAAAATATTCCTCCCAACAATCACTTCTTTTTGCTTTAAGAGTCTGGTATATGTATTCTGCAAGTGCGGGGAAAAGAATATCAAACCCAGCCGTGACATAGCTTCTTGGACTGAGAATCGTTGAGAAAGCGTTTGTGCTGCGATTCATGATCTCTCCCTCTTTCTTGCGGCATAATGACATTATATACCACTATTTTAACAAAGTCAACATTAATTACCTCTTGGCGTAAACTTGTCCTATCAGTATGCTGTGACCGCAAATGCAAGAGCGCGCGGAGAGCGCTGTAGGGCGCGACGCCCCCGGCGCGGCGTCCCGTTCGCAACCGCGCCACCCCACCACGAACGGCGCAGGGAACAGACGGGCGGCAGAACGCCGCCCCTACGACGTGCCTGTAATGTCAGACGGCGCGCCGAGGGCGTCGCGCCCTACAAACCCTTCTCCGTCACGCTGCGCGTGCCACCTCCTTTTGCGAAAGGAGGCTTTGTGTCCCCCGTAAGGCTCCTTTTCCAAAGGAGCTGTCGGCGAAGCTGACTGAGGATTTCTCCCCCAACGGGGAGGCAAGGGACATGTTGCAGGGGCGGTCAGGACGCAGCGCCCCCCTACAAGAAACCTTACAGCCCCTCCCCGCCGCCCGCGCCGTAGATTACTCCCGCAGCAGGCAGACCGCCTGCGCGGCAATCCCCTCCCCCGCGCCGGTGAAACCAAGCTCCTCTTCCGTGGTGAACTTTACGTTCACGGCGCAAGGCTTTACGCCAAGGGCGCTTGCTATGTTCTCGCGCATAGCCTCGCGGTATGGGCCAAGCTTTGGGGCTTGGGCAATAACTGTCGTGTCGATGTTCACGACCGAGTACGGCGCGATAATCCCGGCAGTTTCGGCAAGAAGCTTTATGCTGTCCGCGCCGCTAAAGCGCTCGTCGCTGTCGGGGAAATGAGCGCCGATGTCGGCCTTCCCCGCCGCGCCGAGAAGCGCGTCCATAACCGCATGTGTAAGTACATCCGCGTCGGAATGACCCAAAAGCCCGCGCCCGTGCGGTATAAGTACGCCGCCCAGTATAAGCGGGCGGCCTTCGGCAAGCCGGTGTACGTCATAACCCTGACCTATCCGCAGTGTGCTGTTCGGCATAGCGACCTCCTAATACAGTTTCCGCAAGGGCTATATCCCCCGGAAGCGTGACCTTAAAATTCTCCGCCTCGCCCTTTGAAAGCCATACTTCAACACCCAAAGCCTCTACGGCGGCGCAGTCGTCCGTGGGGCTTTCTCCGTTTTCAATGGCGCGCGTAAGCGCCGCCTTGACAAGCTGCGTGTAAAAACACTGCGGCGTTTGGATACGCACAAAGTTTTTCCTGTCGGGCGTGGATTTAACGGTTTTACCGTCCGGGGCAAGTTCTTTAAGCGTGTCGGTAAGCGCAATCGCGGGCGCGGCCGCACCGGTCTTCTTCGCGAGGGCGACAGTTTCGGAGATGACCCGCCGGCTTACGCATGGGCGCGCCCCGTCATGGATTGCCGCGATGCGGGAACGCGGGTCACACGCGATAAGCGCGTTCAGCACCGACTGGGCGCGCGTCGCGCCGCCCGCGATGATTTTACTTGCCTTGGTGACTCCGTATTCGCGGCAAAGCTCGGCGACAGACTCAAGCTCTTCCGCGCGCGCCGCGACGACGATTTCGGTTATGTCGCCGCTGTTTTGAAGCGCGAGCAGGGTGTGCGCCAAAAGGGGCTTGTCCAAAAGCCGCGCCGTAAGCTTGTCCGTGCCGCCCATGCGGGCGCTGCTGCCCGCGGCGGGGACTATGGCGGAAACAAAATTTGACGGCAGCGCTTTTGCCGGCCTTTTTCCGCCGCCAAACTCACCGCCGTTATATTTCTTAACGCGCTTATCTATGCGCTTTTTACGTGAAAAGAACCCCATTTCCGTTAAGCCAAATGGGCGTCAATCTTTGCCTCGACATCTTCATATGTGGCGCTTTGCGCAAGGACTATTTCGGAGATAAGAATTTGCTTCGCCGAATGCAGCATCTTGCGTTCGCCCGTGGAAAGCCCGCGCTGGCGCTCGCGCGCCATAAGACCCTTGACCACCTTGCACACCTCGGTAAGGTCGCCGCTTCTTATGCGCAGCATGTTCTCGCGATAGCGGCGGTTCCAGTTCTGGGTCATATCTATCTCAATATCCGAAAGGCTGTCCATAATCTCGCTTGCGCGCTGGCTGTCAATAACCGCGCGGACGCCTATCTCCTCGCTGCTTGAAATAGGTATCATAACAAGCATCCCGCCGGCGGGAATTTTAAGGACATAGTACTCACGGCTTGTCCCATCCACCTTCTGCGTGACAATACTGTCAATAATCCCTGCCCCATGCATGGGATGAACAATTTTATCGCCGATGCCAAACAAACCGGGGACACCTCCGTCAAGCGATACTGCCAGATTAAGCCGCGAATAACAAGCATGGTAATAAGCCTCTGATACTAGTATATATTACCATGCCGTAAAACGCAAGAGATGAAATGATTAAGTTTCACAGGAATTAACCACCACTTGAAGACATTTTGCACAATTTTTGGGGATTTTATGCCTATCGGCAAATCTACGGACAAGAGGCGGGGGTGACAACCCCTATAGTAAACCCATAAGCGGAAACACGCTTATGGGGAACACCGTGCCGACGTCTTCGGGAAGCTTTGCCGCAATATCTTTCCGCGCGCTTGTGAACACAAGCGGAAGCCCCGTCGCCGCGCAGACAGCGCTAATATACTCCCGCGAGGCCAAAATATCCCCCGCAGTCGTCTGCGCGCTTAAATGCGAGTTGTTCACAACGCCGGTAAAACGTACGCGAGAGGCGCGCTCTATTTCTTGCTTTATCTCCGCAAGCTGCTCCGGGCGCGCGGTAAGCGGACGGTAGGCGTTGGCGACGAGAAGCATCGAATATCCGGCCTTCTCAAGCCGCGCGGCAAAGCGCCCAAGCGCAAGCGCACCCCTGTCGTCCCCGCCCACGTCAAGCACTGCGTATGAATCTGTATCGTCGAATGCCGCCGCCGCCTCGGGCGGGAAGCCCGGCAGTTCCGCGTTTGACCCGGCGTATTTCGAGACTATAAGCTTGACCCCGGCCTCGTTAAGCCGCCGCGCGTGGTCGTTTGTGCGGAAATACGGGTTTACTATATCCAAGTCCGCAAGAATCACGCGCTTTCCCCGTTTGCTAAGGGAAAGCGCGTAATTTACGGCGAGAAGCGTCTTGCCCGAGCCGTAATGCCCGGCAAACACGGTGATTCTGGACATCGTCAGCCCGTAGTCCTAAGCATAATTGTTTCTTTGCCGAAAAGCCACCGGGCAAGCGCCATCACCGCGACAAGGAACACCGCGCTTACGGCAATCGAGCCGCCCAAAAATCCATAGTTCACGATTCCGCCAAGAAGCATTTTAAGACTTCCCACCACGTTCATAACCGGGACGAACATCATCCATTCGGCAATATCGCCCGCGCCCATCATCATGGTGCCAAGCACCGGGATATAGCTTATAAACATGACAAACGTGCCGTACGTGGTTGCCTCTTTGGTTGTTCTTGCGTATGTTGCGATGACAACGTGCAGACAGGAGAACACAAGCGCCATAATAAGCACAAGCAGCACCGTAAGAACCACAGTCGGAATGGGCAGATTAAGCGCCTGAACCGTCCCCATCGCCTCGTCGGAAATACTGAAGAAATCCGGGCTTAGGAAATAGGACATTGCCAAGCCGACAACCGTCGCGATAACGTTTAATATCGCGAACGTCGTAACCGCCATAAGCTTCCCGGTAAGTATCGCGGTTCTTCCGGCGCGGGTGCAAAGAAGCGGTTCCATGGTCTTGCGCTCTTTCTCCCCGGCGAAAAGGTCGGAGGCGGTGGCCATTCCGCCCACGGCAAGCAGTATGACAAGAAGCATCGGCAGCATCATGGAAAGCATCATGCCCGCGTTGCCGCCGTCCTGTTCGCCCGTTGCCTCGGCAAGGTCAACGGCGCTGAATGTAACGGGGCTTAACGATTCCATGTCGATGCCCATTTCCGCCAATTGATTATTGACAGAGGCTTGGTTGTACTGGGTTATAAGTGTGCCAATATAGCTCATGCTGGTGTTGGAGGCGTTTTTCTTGTCGTCGTAGATAACCCTTACATCAAGCTTGCCGCCGGATACCTGCGTACCCTCCAACACAAGGGTAACGTCGCCGTCTTTAAGCGCGGTCATCGGGTCTTGCGTGTCGGCTATGGTTATGTCGGGATTAAGCGCGAGAATTTCCCGCACCTGGGCGCTTGCGCTTCCCATAACGGCGACGGTCGTCTTGCCCCCGGCTGTGTCCATCATGTCACCGAACGCGCCGTTCATAAAGAAAAACATAAGGGGGTATAGGAAAAGCGGAAGCAGAAGCGTTGTGATTATCGTCTTTCTGTCGCGGAATGCGTCCGTCATCTCCTTGATAAAAACAATCCCGGTATACTTACTCTTCATTTCGCACACCTGCCAACTTAAAGAATACCTGCTCAAGCGTGTCGCAGCCGTTCGCGGCGCACAGTTCGCCAATCGTCCCCACCGCGAGAAGCTTTCCCTTGTCAAGGATGCCGATGCGTGTGCAAAGCCGCTCGACCACGCTTAACGTATGGTCGCTTAGTACTATCGTCTTGCCGTTGTCGCGGCAGCTTAGTATGAAATCCTCGGCCTCCTTCTTCGCGGTTACGTCAAGGCCAAGCGTCGGCTCGTCAAAAAGCATAAGGGCCGGGTCGTGTATAATGGCGCGCGCGAAGCTTACTTTCTGGCGGGTACCCTTGGAAAGCTTCCCCGCGCCGCGTTCAAGGTATTCCGTAAAGCGGAACACCTCGGCAAGGCGCTTAATCCTTGCGGAAGAAACGCTGTCCTCAATGTCGTTCAGGCGGGCGAAATACTGTATGTTCTCAAACGCCGTCAGACGGTCGTAAAGACCGGTGTCTCCGCCGAAAAGAAGCCCGGTCTGGCGGCGCACGTCGGCAGACTGCGTTACTATGTCACACCCTCCCACGGTGGCCGTCCCCGAAGTCGGCGCAAGCATTGTGGCAAGCATGCGCAGTGTTGTCGTCTTCCCCGCGCCGTTCGCGCCGAGAAGCCCGAACACCTCGCCCCCGGAAACGGACAGCGTAAGGGCGTCCACGGCGGTAACTTCGGTTTTGCCTGTCTGCGCGCGCTGCTTCCTGCCAAGCGGGAAGGTTTTGCTAAGGTTTTGGATTTCAAGCAATGGTATATGCCTCCTTTGCAGGGGCGCACATTGTGCGCCCGAATCATTAAACGACGGGGTTGGGCGCGGGCGGCGTTGTGCCGTCCGTTCCCCCGCGCCGCAGTACACAGTTCGTCAATACGCAGCAGGTCGGACATAGACTGGCCGTGTGCGGAAAATCGCCATAGGTACGGTAAAGCGTTGCCAAATCAGAAACCTAAACCCCCGTATAAGCGGAAAGTTCTTAGAAAACCAAGGGTTTTCTAAGGCGCATTTCTTTGTTACTTTCTTTGGGCGAAACCAAAGAAAGTAAGACCGCTTCCCAAAAACCCTCTCCGGCGGCTGTCGCCGTTTTGGTCAAAACACCCGCCGACTGCGGTCGGCACCCTCTTTTCTAAAGAGGGTAGGAGTGGCGTTGTGCCGTTTTGGTCAAAACACCCGCCGACTGCGGTCGACACCCTCTTTTCTAAAGAGGGTAGGAGTGGCGTTGTGCGGCGTAGGGGCGCGACGCCCTCGGCGCGCCGTCCGAATTACGAATTTGTTGTTAGCCTGCGGGACGTCCAATGGGCATCCCCTATAGCATACTCGGTTAATAATTGTTCATTGTCAATTATC
>JAISVI010000044.1 GCA_031271665.1 Oscillospiraceae bacterium | reverse complement strand
CCCGTATAAGCGGAAAGTTCTTAGAAAACCAAGGGTTTTCTAAGGCGCATTTCTTTGTTACTTTCTTTGGGCGAAACCAAAGAAAGTAAGACCGTTCCCCAAAACCCCTCTCCGGCGGCTGTCGCCGTTTTGGTCAAAACTCCCGGCCCTGTGATTAGGTTAACGGCGCGCCGAGGGCGTCGCGCCCTACAAAAGGTTGTAGGGGCGGCGTTCCGTGGTTTTTGACGGGCGGGATGACCCCGCCCCTACGGTCAAAACACCCTGCGGGGGATGCAAGGCCTCCTTTCACAAAAGGAGGTGGCACGCGCAACGTGACGGAGAAGGGTTTGTAGGGCGCGACGCCCTCGGCGCGCCGGTCTGACATTACAGGCACGTCGTAGGGGCGGCGTTCTGCCGCCCGTTTGTTCCCTGCGCCGTTCGTGGTGGGGTGGCGCGGATGCGGAGGAGGTGCCGCACCCGGCGCGCCCCTTGAATTGCGTTTATAATGTTAATAATTTGTAAACAGTCGCGCATTCCGCTTGACTTTCTTGAGGGGAGCAGTAGAATAGTCGTGCGCGATACAATCGTGCGCGATTATATAATTAGGAGAGAGCGATATGGCGTTGGGCGATTTTACGGTAAAGGACGCGAAAGGCCGGGACGTGGATCTTTCGGAATACAACGGGAAGGCGCTTTTGATTGTCAACACCGCTACAGGCTGCGGTTTCACGCCGCAGTACAAGGGGCTTCAGGAGCTTTATGAAAGGCACTCCGGCAAGGGGTTTGAGATTCTGGACTTCCCCTGCAACCAGTTCGGCAACCAAGCGCCGGGAACGGACGAGGAAATCGGCGCGTTCTGCACCGGGCGCTTCGGCGTCACCTTCCGCCAGTTCGCCAAAATCGACGTCAACGGCGAAAACGAAAGCCCGCTGTTCACTTGGCTGAAGAAGCAGAAAAAAGGTATGGGCGGCGGCAGGATTAAATGGAATTTCACAAAATTCCTTGTGGACAAAGGCGGCGCGGTCATTGCCCGCTATGCGCCGACCACGACGCCGGAAGCCATTGAGAAAGACATCGCA
This sequence comes from Oscillospiraceae bacterium, assembly GCA_031271665.1. GTDB lineage: Bacteria > Bacillota > Clostridia > Oscillospirales > UBA929 > WRLJ01. The sequence continues at coordinate 10,687 of JAISVI010000044.1, read as the reverse complement.
AAACTTCTGGAAGCATGAGTGACATTACGATTACAAGAAAAAACTATGAGATGCTGAAGCTTAAAAACCAGCTTTGCTTTCCTTTGTATGCCGCCGCGAAAGATGTCGTGGCCAAGTACACGCCGTTCCTTGACGAAATCGGGCTTACCTATACCCAGTACATCGCCATGATGGTGCTTTGGGAGCAGGGTGAAGTCGGAGTAAGCGAACTTGGCGGTTATTTATACCTTGATTCAAACACTTTGACGCCGCTTCTTAAACGGCTTGAGGCAAAGGGGCTTGTGCGGCGGGAACGCGCCGCCGACGGGGACGAGCGCGCTGTCCGTATAACGCTTACCCAAGCGGGCGCGCAGCTTCGCGAACAGGCGGCGGAAATCCCGGCCAAAATCGGCGCATGTCTGCCGCTTGCAAAGGAAGAGGCAGAGACGCTTTACTGGCTTTTATACAAACTGTTGGGAAACTGAAAGGACGTGCGACCGTGCAGGCGATAATGGAGCCGATTTTTGAAATTCCCTATTTAATTGGCGTAGTCACGCTTGGCATTTTAACGTTGCGCGCGGCAAAGGGCAGGTCACAGTTTATCCTGTTCGGCATTATGGCGATTGTGCTTGGATGCGGCGACGCGTTTCATCTCGTCCCCCGAATTGCCGCGCTTTGGACGGACGGCATAGCCAACCACCCCGTATCGCTTGGCTTCGGCAAGCTTGTCACGTCCATAACGATGACGGTTTTTTACGTGCTTCTTTACCATGTGTGGCGCGCCAGATACAACAAAAAGGGTATGACAACGCAAGCCGCCGCGATTTATCTTCTGGCGGCGGTGCGTATCGCGCTTTGCCTGTTCCCGCAGAACGACTGGTACTCGGCGGACTCGCCGCTTAGTTGGGGCATCTATCGCAACGCGCCGTTCGCCGCGCTGGGGGTTCTTATTATTATTTTGTACCTGACCGAATCGAAAAAGCAAGGCGACCGGGCGTTCCGCCATATGTGGCTTGCCGTTGCGCTTAGTTTCGCCTTTTACATCCCGGTCGTATTATGGGCGGACAGCGTCCCGGCGCTTGGTATGCTGATGATCCCGAAGACCTGCGCCTATGTGTGGATTGTTTGGATGGGCTTCTCCGACGCAAAAGGGACAAAATCCGCAAAGCGCGCATAGACGTGCCGCTTATATAATAAGCACTCCTCGCGGAACAAAAGCCTTGCGATTCTGGAAATCCAGTAATCGCAGGGCTTTTGAAAAAAGCTATTGACGGCGGCGCGGATTCCCTGTATAATCTCACAAGCGCAAAGACGGGAGCATAGCTCAGCTGGGAGAGCACATGCCTTACAAGCATGGGGTCACAGGTTCGAGCCCTGTTGTTCCCACCACATCCAAACCCTGTGGCCGCAGTGGCTGCGGGGTTTTCGCTTTGGGAAGCAGTATGACTATTGGCAAGGTCAGTCGGTAATGTGCAAATGCTGTTTAAGTGCCTCTTGCAGAACGCCAGAAAAATTAACGTGCGCGGATTCCGCCATATGATTTAACCATGCCGGAATTGTAAGGGTTTTCTTTACGGCGCGGTTGTCCATTTGCCGCCTGTATGCTTCTGTGTCGGCCTTAATATAATTGATAAACTGTGGCGGTGAGTGTTGCAGGGTATCAGATGCGGGCGGTATCGGACGCTTTTCTTCCTCCGTATCCCACAACCATAGTGAAATCGCGTCTTCCGCCATCTCTATAACCTCGGCCAAACTGTCGGCACAGGTGCGACATCCCGGTAAATCAGGGACGGAAACATCAAAGCCGCCCTCGTCCAAAGGAGTAAAAATCGCCGGATACACGTACTTCATTAGAATGCCTCCATTTATTTTAATGACTATCCTGCGGACGCAGGGATTATTTCAGTCCCGCGTCTTTAAGAATACCGTTTGCCGTTATTTCTTTGATTTTGCTGCCGTTCGGTATGGTGAACATGATTCCTGGTTTATCAGGGTGTCGAGCCTTTAGGTGCTTTCCGCCCGGTTTAATAATCCACCCCGCCTTTTTAAGCTTTCTCTCTAATTCCGTCCTCTGCATTGCCTCACCTCTAATATACTATAACACGTATTGTACGTGTTATCAAGCATCATCTCAAAATATATTTTCACAGTATTTTTATGCCAAACAAAGCGGGGACATAGATCGCTTCTGTTGATATCGCAATAAAACCCGCACAGCCCAGAGCCGTGCGGGTTTCATGGCGGAATTACCGATTTTAGATATTTGTGTTTCCTAGTATGGGCTGAGTTTTAGAGAGCGAACCAATTACGCATTATGCTTATACTGCGCGGTGTTTATAGAGCACCGCAAGCTTAGTTAAATCGTCGGCAATACTCAAATTCCATGTAACTGTATTCACTAACAAATCACAAGGGAATTCATCACATAAACCGCAGAATTGCACATTATGTTTCTTCGCACACTTATAAATGTGAGATACCCGGATTGTGTCCACTCCTTACAATTGCCGTCACTTTCTATGCACCCTTGACATAAGCCGTTTGCTTTTTCCCTACAGCCAACACAACACGCCCCACATGCCGTTATGTATGTAAAATCAATTGTCTTGTCCATAATATTCGTCCTCCGCCCATCTTCTTGGATTTTCGTCGATATAGCGCCAATGATTTTGATAGTCTTCTTCATCCCGGATAATGTGGTCGTGATATGATATTTGCCACATATTAAAACCTGCCTGTTTATTCGTAAACCTTTTTATTGATGAAATTAGTTTTGGAATTTCAGCATTTGTAGGGCGCGGCTTCCCAGACGCGCCGCCATCATCTTCATCAACCATAACAATCATATGAACATGATTTGGCATGATAACATATTTATGAATTTTTACGTTATCATTGTTTTGATGTATAAAATCAATCGTGTTGCACAAATTCACTCCATACTCTGATAAATCCACATGCGGCGCGTCAAGGATGCCGCGCCCTACGACAATTCTACCCAGCAATTCGTGTCTGTTTTTAATGCAAAAGGTTATAAAATAAGCGCCTTTACTACTATAATTGAAATTATTAAGCCTTGGATGTTTTCTAACAGGCAAATCTTTCATAAACAACTTACCTCATCTTTTTTCCATAGCCAAATTTCTGTTTTTCGGGAAAACTTAAATCAGACGTCAGGCTTTCACAGCAATGCCCAAAACTCACACGGCAACGGGCTTAAAGGTAATGAAAATGACTTTCAGCTCTGCTCAGTCTAATTTGGACTATTCAAAACCCGAAGGCCAATTTAATGGTATGCTCTTTTATCTGGTCTGTGCGCTTTCCCATATTTCTTTCCTAATCTTGTTTGTGAGGGGTTGAGTCCATGCGTATGGATTTTGCCATATCAGCAAATAGCTCTGAGTAAACAAATAGGCTGACAAACCTTGATTTCAAGCCATTTTTCGGCTTCTCGGTTTGTCAACCTATCGTGGAGCTTCTAACCAGATTCGAACTGGTGACCTCATCCTTACCAAGGATGCGCTCTGCCGCCTGAGCTATAGAAGCGTGTGTCCTGTATATTACCATAAGATTTTTAAAAAAGCAAGCAAAATTTTGCTTGTATTGTGTCGGCAAATATGGTATCATATACATATTATGTCAAACGACAAGATCGCGTGTTGGTTGGGTCGTCACTCGTGTCACTGCGGCAGACGTTTTTATGTGAACACCGTAAAAGGGAGTGAGGAAATGAAAAAGCTTAGCCTCTGCGTTCTTCTTCTCGCGCTGTGCCTTGTACTTTCCGCCTGCGGCGGCGGCGGAAGCCCGTCACCTTCTCCCACCAGAAGCGTCGGAAACTCATCTCCTCCGCCGACGGACACCGCTCCTCCGCCGACCCCCTCTCCGACCCAAACGCCGGAGATTAAAGACCCCGGCGGGACGACCGTTGGAACGCGCTTCGCTCCGCCGCAGGGCTTTACCCGCGCCGATGTCGGCGAGGGCAACTTTGCGGCGTTTCTGCGCGATTTGCCGCTTAAAACAGACGGCATGTCCGTCACCCTGTACGACGGATCGGTCGGTACCGTATCTGCCGCCGCCGTCGTGGATATCCCTATTGGAGAATCAGACCGCTGCCAGAGAACTGACGCGCTTATTTTGCTGCGCGCGCGCTATCTCTACGGCGCGGGGCTTAAAAGCGAGATTATGTTCCACTTTACAAGCGGCTTTTCATACGACTATTCCTCATACAGCGCGGGCAAGCGCGTTAAGGTAAGCGGAAGCGATGTCGAGTGGGTTTCCGGCGGCACTGCGCTTGACAACGAAACAGTGCTTGGGAATTATCTTGACGTGCTTTATTCCTACAGCAGGGCGTCAACGCTTGAGTCGCTTGACACCAAAGAAGCCGGGGAGTTATATCCGGGCGTACTTTTCACAGACGGCAACGGCGCGATTATCGCGGACATGGCGGTGAACGCCGAAACAGGCGAAACTGCGGTCATTTTAATTGGCGGCGGCAGTCCCGCGTGTGATTTGTACATACCGCCAAACAGCGACGCGGAGATTTCCCCGTGGCATATCGTGTCGCCCGGCGGAGGAATCTATATCGGAGAAGCAAGCTTTATGGCCGTCGACGCCAGAGAGTTTAACTGATTGCCGACTAAGAAGAAGCCGCCCGCTGTTCTTGCGAACAGCGGGCGGCTTGGCGCGCAGACAAATCCGTAATTAAGACGGCGCGTACAACACGCCCCTTGCCTCCCCCTTTGGGGGAGGTGGCGGCGACAGCCGCCGGAGAGGGCTTTTGGGGACGGTCGCCCCTACAACCTTTTTGTAGGGCGCGACGCCCTCGGCGCGCCACCCACCGCAACCACGCGCCGAATACCCCCACCGCCACCGCGCCGAACAAACGGGCGGCACAACGCCGCCCCTACAATCGGTTTCCCAATGAACAATTGTCAATTGTCAATTGTCAATTGTCAATTGTTCATTGTCAATTGACGCCGCCCCTGCCCACGTACCGCATCAGAACGCCAAGCATCGCGTCGATGTCAAGCGGTTTTCCCAGATGGGCGTTCATGCCCGCCGCGAGGCATTTTTCAACGTCCTCTTTGAATACGTTCGCGGTCATGGCGACTATGGGTATTTCCTTCGCCCTTGGGACATTAAGCGAACGGATTTGCCGCGTGGCCTCGTAACCGTCCATTTCGGGCATCTGCACGTCCATAAAGATCAAATCGTACTTGTCGGGGTTTCGCATGAACATCTGCACGGCCTCGGCTCCGTTCACCGCGCACTCCATTTCTATAAGCGTGGGTTCAAGCAGCGACTGGACTATTTCATAGTTTATCTCAACATCCTCGGCGAACAGGATGCGCTTCCCCTTGAAAATACCGCTTATATCCGCCGGAACCGCCTGCGCTTTCTCAACGGCAATCCCGATGCAGTCGTTAATGACGTCGGCAATAGCGGACGGGAAGATGGGTTTAAGCAGGAAGCGGTCAACCCCGGCCTTTCTGGCCTCGTCCTCCATTGTGCTTAAATCGGCGGAGGATATCATTATAACTATGGAATGCCCGGGGTCTTTCTCCTTTGCCCGGATTTCCTTTGTAAGGGCAATGCCGTCAACGCCCGGCATCCTTAAATCTATAAAGTAGATATTATAGTCGCCGTTCTCGTCCACCAAGTGAAGCGCCTCGTCCGCGCCGGACGCGATTTCGCAGTTCGCGCCGAACCTGTTGATGACGTCATGGAAGTATTCAAGAATATCCCGGTCGTCGTCAACGGTAAGGATGCGGATATTGCCCCAGTCAATGTCCTCGTCCGCGAAGCCGTGCCTTGTGCTGTCGCCAAGGGTCGCGTTCACCGTGAAGGTGAAGGTCGAGCCTTTCCCGCGTTCCGAGCGCACCCAAATCTCCCCGCCCATAAGCTCTACGATGCTTTTGGAGATGGAAAGCCCAAGGCCGGTTCCGCCGTACGCGCGCGTTGTGGAGGATTCGGCCTGTTGGAACGTTTCAAAAATCCTTAACTGCTGCTCCGGGCTAAGGCCGATTCCCTCGTCCGCCACCTCTATTTGAATGGTGTAAACGCCGTTGTTCTCGGCTTTAAGCTGTGTTATAAGGCGTATTTCGCTGTTTTCCGGCGAGAACTTGACGGCGTTGCTTAAAAGGTTCGTAAGAACCTGCGAGTACCGCTGGTCGTCGGCGTACAGCACTTTCGGAATTTTGCTGTCTATGTACACCGAAAGCTTCTGATGTTTTTCATCGACGCGGAAATTGATTACGTTAACGACCTGCTGAAGCATTTTCTCGAAATTGAAGTCGGTGGGGGACAGCTCTATTCTGTTGGCCTCTATCTTTGACATGTCCAAAATGTCGTTGATAACGCCCAGAAGATGCCGCGACGCGTCGTCTATCTTCGTGAAGCAATAGTCCTTGCGTTCCGTCGACGCGACCGTTTTGCCAATCGCGGTCATGCCCACGATGGCGTTTATCGGGGTGCGTATCTCATGGCTCATGTTCGCGAGGAACATGCTTTTCTGTCTGCTTTCCTCGTCCGCCTTCCTTCTTGAAAGGTCAACGCGGATAAGTATCCCCACAAGAGCGGCCGCGAACAGCGCCGCAAGCGCTATAATTATCCAGATCATCTTGGAAGTGCTTTCATAATACCGGTCTTTTGGTGTAACAAGCCCAAGGTGCCAGCCGTTATCAATCGTATGGAAGAAAAGAACCGCGTCCTCGCCCATATAGGAAATAACCGGCTGCGCGACGACGTCGCCGCGCCCGATGGCGTCTGCATACCTTGAAACAGGGATCGCGGGGTCGCGCATATCAATACCGCGGAAATCCGCGTTCGGATGGAACAGCACCATGCCGCTTTGGTTAAGCAGCATCCCATAGCCGCCCTGGTTAAGCGCGGTGGCGACAACGCTTTGCCCAATCATGTCAATTTTCGCGTTCAGACCAACAACGCCAAGCCTTTGCCCGTCGCCGCCGATTATACATTTAGAGTAAATAAAGCGCGTTTCGGACGCGTCAATCACCTCCGGTACAGTCTGCGCGATACCGCCGTCCGCGTCAAGCGCAAGAGTGTACCAAGCGCGCGCAGTGGGGTCAAACTCCGGGGATACGGGCGTGTCGCTGCCGCTTAAAAAGACGGGGCTGTCGGGTAAATCCTCTAAATACACGAAAAAGTCCCGGATTTCGGACATCCTTTCGCCCGTCATAAGAAGGCAGCTTGTCAGATGCGCTAAATAGTCCTTAACCGCTTCCACGGAGTCGCCGCGCATAACCCTTGCGCGTATTTCATCGGCAAATCCGTTAAGCGAAAGCTCGAAATCGTCAAGCGAAGTGGCGATATGCTCTTCCGTGGCGCTTAAAACGCTGTCCGCGTGGCGAACCAAGTTTTCCTCGACCACGGTGCGCATGAACAAATAACTGGCCATAGCCATGGCGAAAACAACAAGTACGGTAAGCGCAAGCTCTGTAATAAGGGTTTTGTTGGCCTTATTCATTCTTCCACGCTGTCTCATGACATGCCTTCCTTTATTGGCATGTTGAAAATTGCCCGCCCCAGCTTTTGCCGCTTCGCGGCTGTCAAGCGAGCAAGCTCGCTCTTCGCCGCAGGCGCTTTGCGATACCGCGGCATAGCCGCCTGTTCGCAAGCGCTTCGCTCGTTCGCCCTGCGGGCGAACACGCAATTTTCAACACTTCGTAGTTACTATAAAGAATCGTCGAAAGGAATGGTGTGCTTTTCAAGGAAGTCGAACGCGCGCGCGATGTTGGTGTGGATAATCATTTCGCCAAGCCGCGAAAAAAGCCCTATCATGTGCACAAAGTAATAGCAGAACCGGTCAATATCAAGCGCGTCGGAATACCTATCGGCCTCCCGGAACATTCCGATTTTCGCCCCAAGGCTCATAATCGCGGCGACATGGATGTCCTCTTCCGTCATTCCGCGGTGGAAATCGCGCGATATTTCGCGGAAGTAGTCCTTGATGATGAAAAGGTTTTCCTGTTCCCATATTTCCATGTGATCCATGTTAAGGAACAGCTTGCGGTTTTCTTCGGTCTTCATGACTTGGCGGTAGAAATGGATTTGCTCTATGCAGTGGATAAGGAAGGCGTTGGGTGTGTCCGTAAGGTTTTCGCGGATATAGGAGAACATGTTCTGGACGTATCTGAAAAAGTAAAAATAGATAATCCAGGGCTTGCTTTTGAAATGATAGGAGATCGAGCCTTTGGAAATCCCAAGCTCGTCCGCTATCATCTGATAGGTGGTCTTTTCATAGCCGTTCTTATGGAAAAGCGCACCCGCCGTTGTAATTATACTTGATTTTAATGTTTCGCCGCCAATTTTTGGCATTTTTACATCATCTCCCTTCGCTTGTGGACACAGTATAGCAGAAGCGCCATAAAAACGCAAGTCCAAATCTTCCGCAGAAATTGAACATATTATTAAATGTTCAATTTTTCTGGAGATTTTTCCGAAAGAGCTATTGACGAATATTACCCAATATGCTAAAGTATACGCAAGATACATTATTCAAGACGTTTAGAAGTAACTGCACATACAAAACATCGTTTAAGGAGAAGCGAAATTATCAAAAGGAGGAATAAAATGTCTGGGGATTTACAGAAGCTGACCGCGCTTCAGGCGGAATTAAAGCAAATCCTTACGGTTGTGGCGCTTCAAATGGCCGTTACGCAGCATGTTTTCGCAGACCAACTGCCCAAGGCGCGTCAAATATTGCACCAGCTTAACGCCATACGCGCGCAGACAGACATAAGTCCCGGGGAATTGCCGGAAGCGGCGGAACAATATCCGTAACGGGGGCTTTGCGCTCTCTTTACGATATAGGGTGTCAACAATTTTGAAATGGGGGAAGTCCGTAAATGAAAAACCTTAAAGTGTCCATGAAACTGATCGTCAGCTTCGTCATCGTCATCGCCCTTGCCGTTGTCGTCGGCGTTGTGGGCATCATCGGAATGCTGCAGATGAACGCGGCGGACGATGATATGTACAACATGAACCTTGTCGCAATCGAGCAGATGGGTATTATGCAGGCAAGCCTTAACGAACAGCGCTCGCGCGTCCGCGACCTTGTCATCTACAACGCCGATCACAATACCTTCATAACCTCGGAAGCCCGCTTGGAGACAGAGGATAAAACCTTCCGCGACGCGCTTGCCCTTTATGAACCCACGATGACCGACCCCGTGGATATTGAAAACACCAACATTATCAAAACGAATTACGAAAGATTCAGGACGTTGGTGGCGGAACTTATAGAATACGGCGAGCAGAACCTTTCCGAGGAAGCCCAAGCGGTTATGGACAACGAGATGCTGCCCGTCGCGCAGACGATGATGACCGCTTTGACGGCGAACAACGAACTTAATAAAGTCGCGGCCAAAGCGGCGGTGGACGGCAATACAAGTTTGTTTATGACGATGACCATTGTCGAGATAATTGTCCTCGCGATTGCCATCGCGGTGGCGTTTATACTTGCGTTCTATATCTCCGGCCTTATCAGCAAGCCCTTGAAAGACATGATGGGTTACATAAAACAGGCGGGCGAGACGGGCAATCTGAAGTTCCGCGACGACGAATGGGCCAACTGCGACCGCCTTTCGCTTATCAAGGACGAAATCGGCCAGACGATGAAGGCGTTCACGGCGATGATGCGCAAGTTCGTCTACTACGGCGAGGCGGTGGGGCGCGTGTCGGAGCAGGATCTTACCGTAGAGGTTGCCACCCTTGGCGACAGCGACACCTTCGGAAACGCCATAAGGCAGATGGTGGATAACCTTAACGAGATGTTCGGAGAGATCAACAACTCCACCGCGCAGGTAAGCACCGGCTCGAAGCAGATAGCCGACGGCTCGCAGGCGCTTGCCCAAGGTTCGACGCAGCAGGCGGCGGCTGTGGAGCAGCTTTCGTCCTCGATTACCGAGATAGCCCAGAAGACAAAGGACAACGCCGATATGGCAAGCAAGGCCGCGAATCTTGCCGGGACGATCAAGACGAACGCCGAGAAGGGCAGCCGCCAGATGGACGAAATGATGACGGCTGTCAAAGACATAAACGTGGCAAGCCAAAGCATAAACAAGGTAATCAAGGTCATCGACGACATCGCGTTCCAGACGAACATACTGGCGCTTAACGCGGCGGTAGAGGCCGCCCGCGCCGGACAGCACGGCAAGGGCTTTGCCGTTGTCGCGGAAGAGGTTCGCAGTTTGGCGGCGAAAAGCGCCGAGGCGGCGAAGGACACGGGCGGGCTTATCGCAAACTCGATGGAGAAGGCCGAACTTGGCGCGAGGATTGCCGACGACACGGCGGCAAGCCTTGTGGAGATAGTGTCCGGCATCAACGAGTCAAGCCAGATAGTGACGGAAATCGCCAAGTCCTCGGAAGAGCAAAGCCTTGGCATAGCGCAGATAAACCGTGGTATCGACCAGGTGGCGCAGGTAGTCCAGCAGAACAGCGCCACGGCGGAGGAAAGCGCGGCGGCTTCCGAGGAAATGAGCGGGCAGGCGAACATGCTTGAAGAGCTTATATTCCAGTTCAAGCTTAAGAATACAGCGCAAAGGCGCATATCTTCTGACGGCGGGTTCGGCAGGTATTAACGGCATAAAACCGGGGTATGCGAATACGCCGCTTTAGTTGTGACAGTCAGACCTTTCGCAAATGAAAGACATGGAGGAATTAAACATGAGGAATCTGAAGGTATCCA
>JAISVI010000153.1 GCA_031271665.1 Oscillospiraceae bacterium | reverse complement strand
AGCAGGACAAAGCTTGGTATCTTGTGCCTTGACATGCGGCTTGCGACAAAGTCCTTGATACCCGCCTCGTCAACGGACGCGCCCTCGGCGGGGATGACGAACGCGCAGACCTCCTCGCCGAATTTGCGGCTTGGGACGGCCACGACCTGAACGTCGCTGACGCCGGGGTGAGTGTAAAGCAGCTCCTCTATCTCGCGCGGGTAGATGTTTTCCCCCCCGCGTATTATCATGTCCTTTAAGCGCCCGGTTATCGAGTAGTACCCCTCGCTGTCGCGCACGCCGATGTCGCCCGTGTGCAGCCAGCCTTCCGCGTCAATCGCCTGAGCTGTGGCTTCGGGCATTTTGTAATAGCCCTTCATTATATGATACCCGCGCGAGCATATCTCCCCGGGTGTTCCGTCGGGAAGTTCCGCGCCCGTTTCGGGGTCGGCAATCTTGGCCTCGACAAAGGGAAGCAGGCGGCCAACGGTGGACACGCGCTTCTCAAGCGGGTCGTCGGTCTGGCTCATCGTAATGCCGGGCGAGGACTCGGTCTGGCCGTAGGTGATTACGATTTCGCGCATGTTAAGGCGCGACTGGACGCTTTTCATAACCTCCATAGGGCATGTCGAACCGGCCATAATGCCCGTGCGGAGCGAGGAAAAGTCAAATTTCTCAAAATCGGGATGCTCCAGTATAAAGATAAACATCGTCGGCACGCCGTGAAGGGCGGTGCAGCGCTGCCCCTGAACCGTCTGCATGACCTGAAGGGGCGAGTAGACCTCGACCGGAACCATTGCCGACGCGTGGGTTACACAGGCCATCATCGCAAGCACCATGCCGAAGCAGTGGAAAAACGGCACGGGAATGCAAAGCCTGTCCTTGGGGGTAAGCGCCATGCAGTCGCCGATGCTTTTACCGTTATTGAGAATATTGTAATGCGTAAGGCACACGCCCTTCGGGAAGCCCGTCGTGCCGGAGGTGTACTGCATATTGATTATATCGTCCGGGTCAAGTTCGGCCATAACCGCGTCAAGGGTTTCGTCGGAAACGCCGTCGCCAAGCTTCAAAAACTCGTCCCATTCGGAAATCCCCTGCGGCACGGGCGGCGAAGAGCCGTCATGCTTGGCAAGGTGGATAACATGCTCCAGAACAGGCACGCGCCCCCTGTCCTCTAAAAGCTCGGACAGAATGGCAAGATAGTCGGAACCCTTTATTCCGTCGGAGAAAAGAAGCACTTTGGAGTCGCTTTGGCGCATAAGGTACTCAAGCTCGAATATCTTATAGTTCGTATTAACCGTTACAAGCACCGCGCCGATTTTGACACAGCCGAAGGCTGTTATCGCCCATTCCGGCACGTTGGGCGCCCAGATGGCGACCTTGTCGTCCTTGCGTACGCCAAGCGCGTAGAACGCCTTGGCCGCGCGGCGGCACACCGCGTTAAATTCCCGGTAACTAAGCCTAAGACCCCTGTCGTGATAAACAAGCGCGTCATTGTCCGGGTAGTCACGCGCAACGTTTTCCATCCACTCGCCCAATGTCGCGCGGACAAGCCCGCGGTCTCCGACACGCGCGCCGGAACGTCCGATAATGCCGTCGTTTGAGTTCTCCAAGATACCTCTCTCCCTTGTCTGCCGAAAATAGTGCCATGATAACAGTATTACACGGCGGTGTCAAGGAATTATCTTAACATTAAATAGAACCGATTTTAATCTTATTTCCCGGGAATTGACCTTGCGGCACGTATATGTTAATATGCCAACAAAGGGGAGACGCGAAATGGCGAAGATTAAAATTTTCTTCACCGGCGGTACGATTGGAAGCCGCGCCGAAGACGGTGTTACGGATCTTTCCGACACTCGCGCAATATCTTACAAGCTTCTTGACAATGTCCCGAAAAACGCGCGCACGGTCTTCGAGACCGAAACAATCTACAACGTTTTAAGCGAGAACACCGGGATGTTCCACTGGGAAAAGCTTTACAGGCGCGTCTGCGACGGACTTGGCGGGTGTGACGGGGTAATTATAACGCACGGCACGGATACGCTTGCGTACACCGCGCCGTTTCTGGCGTTCACGCTGCGCCACGCAGAGGTGCCGGTACTGCTTGTCTCAAGCAATTATCCGCTTGACGACGCGCGGACGAACGGATTTGAGAACTTCCGCGCCGCAGTTGACTTTATACTTAAAACAAAGCTTCGCGGCGTGTACGTCCCATTTTCGGGAAACGGCGAGACGGTCATCCACCTCGGCGCGCGCCTGGTTCAGCCACAGGCGTTTCACCACGGCTTTTCAAGTCTGCGCGGCGTTTGGTTCGGCCGCTTTAAGGGCGGCAGGTTTCACCGTAACCCCGACCCGCGAAACCCAACCTTTGAGGACGTCTCGCGTCCCGCCACTCCCCTGCCGGCGTTCCGTTCGGGGCAGGACGTTATGTGCATCATGCCGTATCCCGGAATCGACTACGGCCTTTTTGACCTCGCGCGGAGAGCCCGCGCCGTCCTCCACGGCCTTTACCACTCCGGGACGGCAAACGCGGACGTTGCGGAGTTCGCCCAACGATGCGCGGAAAAGGGCGTTGACTTCTACGCCGCGCCCTTTGACAGCGACTACGCCACCTACCGTTCCGCCGTGGACATACGCACTTCGGGGGTGGAGTTTCTCTCCGGCATGACGTTCGAGGCGGCCTATGCCAAACTTGTCGTCGCGTACGGCGCGTTTGACGACGACGCCGAAAGGTCGCAATTTCTTTGGGAAACCACGGCTTTTGAAAGACAATTGACAGCCGATAATTGACATTTGATAATTTTTACAAAATTCTTACAAATGAGCATAATGCAAAAACGCGGCATATTTCCCATATTCGGGAACGGCGGGCGACCGAGGGCGGTCGCCCCTACAACACGCCCGTAGGGGCGCACATTGTGCGCCCGCCGCGACACCCCCGCCGCCGCCCGCCGCGACAACCCCACACGCCGCCCGCCGCGACACCCCCGCCGCCGCGCCGCACCTGCGGGACGGGCGGTCGGGGACGACCGCCCCTACAACACGCCCGTAGGGGCGCACATTGTGCGCCCGCCGCGACAACCCCGCCGCCGCCCGCCGCGACACCCCCACACGCCGCGCCGCGACACCCCCACACGCCGCCCCGCACCTGCGGGACGGGCGACCGAGGGCGGTCGCCCCTACAACCCGCCCGTAGGGGCGCACATTGTGCGCCCGCCGCGACAACCCCACCGCCGCCCCGCACCTGCGGGATTTTCCGGGGTTACGGGCGACCGAGGGCGGTCGCCCCTACGACACGCCCGTAGGGGCGCACATTGTGCGCCCGCCGCGACACCCCCACACGCCACACATCCCCCCGACCCCTTGCTGGGCCGGGGGGATGCGTTTCGCTTGTCCCACGGGTCTGCGGATTTCTAAGCCATGCGATATTCCTCAATCGCTTTTTCAACTTGCGCTTGGCTGTGAACGTCCATGTAAAAGAACAGGAGTGACAGTATCCAAGATATGTCATCCGCGTGTATGGATTTTGTTTCGTTCCTCTTTGTAAGGATACGAGATAAAAAACTCAGCGCCATGGTGATGTTGAAAGACACAGGATCATGACTGTTTATAGGTTCAGGACATAGGAATGATCCAAGTTTTTCACGGATGCGGTCTATTTCTTCATCATCGCGGCAAAGACGCAGAAGCTGGGATTCGCGGATAAGGCGCACGACAAGTATGTATGCCACAATCTCATTCGCCCCATGTCCTTCCCTCTCTTCATTAACTTCCATCGGACAGGAACGTAAAAGCGCAATACACGCGATAGCCGCCAGTTTATGTATGTCCAATCCGCGCGTGTCTCCGCTTTTCAATTTTCCTCGCACTGCGTCGCGTAAGGTGTTGAACTCGTTAAGGAAATTTCTTTCGTATTCGCGTGCAGCCTTTATGGTTCTGCTTGAATTTTTGAAAACGTCTGATAAAGCTCTATTAACAGCCTTTTTCAGCATATAAGTCATTTGTGTGCCCAAATCCATGGGCGCTTTCTTGTTTTCATCCACTCATCCGATCTCCTCTGTTTTTAAAATCTCGCGTTTAACACAGGAAAGCGCCAAGAAAAAACAACGCGCACCCGCGCCCTCGCGGGCGCGAATGCGCATCGCCAAATTCACGCCATTGCTTTCGCAATTGCTTCATCAAGTCGTTTCTCCTTTTCGGGATCATAATCAGCGATCTTCCCGAAGTCAACGGCGGTATTGTCAAAAAGTAAAGTCTCTAAGAACTGATCCTGCGTAAGTTTTCGCTCAGGGATCAGCACCTTCAGTTGCTCTTCAGTCAATAACATGATAGGTTGCTCCCCTTTCCGGTTTATGTCCACTCCGCTTTCCTCCTTAATAAAGATTAGCTTTCGTACTATCTTTATTATCGGAGAGTTTGTCCTGTTCCTAAAGAACAGCGGAGAGTGCCTTTTTTCAGTATAGCGCCCACGTCCCATGCCATTCAATGACCTTTCGGACGTTTGCTATACCCGCGCCCTTCAAGTGCGCGCCCCCCCGACCCCTTGCGGGGCCGGGGGGATGCGTTTCGCGTTAGCTATAGGGTTTTGCGCGCGGGGAGGTTAGCCAGCAATCGGAATGTCCGCGATGTCCGCGCCAGTGACTTCCATGATTGTTCCAGAGGGTTCGTGCGTAATCGTGTAGTCAATGGTTATGTTCTCAATTGCGGCCCCACTATTTCCCGCCGCGATGGTAGAGTCCACAAAGACAACAGTGAACTCGGCAGTACTTTCCGCTTCTACCAACGTCGCGATCGCATCTTCCGCATTTTCGGCGGAAGCATACTCCGGGACTGGCGTACCGGTTATTTCCACGGCTTCGACGAGAGCAATGATGGCATCGAAGCCCGCCTCTTCGATCGTAAGCTGGATGTCTTCCACGAGGTACTCTTTGTAGCATCCGCTCGCTGTATGCTCGATTGTGACAGCAACGTCTACCTCGTCTCCCCCGCTCCAACCGGTAACGTCGCCGGCGACAGTGGTAACGTCAGCGGTGTAGCCGCCAGTAAGCGCAACGCCCTCGATCGCGGTTTCAAGAAGCCCTAATGAGGCTGCCCCGTCGGTGAAGTAATCTGTAGTGTAATCCAAGAAAACGCCCTTGTCAGCGTTGATCAGAGCGAACTCGGCGTTAAGCTGCGCCGCGGTGACTGCCGGAAGGGTCACGATTTCTTCCACTACTTTGGTAGCTTCAGTCTGGAGTCCTTTGTCTTTATAGATCGTAAGAACCACAGTAACCGAATTTCCTGCCGCCCATGTTTCCGCGAAGAAGCTGTACTCATAGGTAAAGGTCGGAGAAAGCGCGGTGGACGGGGTCAGGCCGTTGGTGCCGGGAGTCAACACGGCGTCGGCGAGAATGGCCGCTTTCGCTGTGGCGCTGTCCGTAAAGTAGTCGCCGTCTGCGGGCTTAATCGCCGTGAGAACTGCCGCTTCGTTAAATCCGGCGAACCTCGCAAGTTCTGCTGTGAACGGGTCAGCCGGGGCTGCGGGGACGGAAACCGTAATCGTAGTCGTTTTAAAGGTCACCCCGGCCTTTTCAAGGGTAAACATTACAGTTGTCGTGGTGCTCGGCCCCGAAATGACGTCCCAATCCCCGTCATCCGCCACGGCCACGGTTACGTCCGCGTCAAGCGTTGCGACATATGCCTGTGCCGCGGCAAGGACAGCGGCCTTGAAGGCGGTTTCCCCGGCCTGGGTGTTGGTGTACGTTGTGGGATAGTCATAGTCACCGATCTGCCAGTCGCTCGGGTCTCCTAACCCTTCGTTGTCAGTATCCTCGCCCGTTCCGTCGAACGCCCAGATGTCTTCAAGGGCATCCGCGATTTGGGCGGGTGTCTGGTCGCCGGATTGCGGTTTGTATAACCCGGCCGCGCGATACCAGAAGGTGTGATGGTCGGGATTCTCGGTCGTGTCTACCATGTAGACGACAGTCGTCTTATCCGTTTCACCATAGGTCTTAAGGTCGGCAAGCGTACCCTTGGTAACGGTGTCGTCTTCGTTGATGATATAAACGAACGCGTCCGCCGCGAGAACGTCGTAGATTTGGTACGCGCCGCCCTTACTCTGATTGACGAGGTTAACGATATACCCGCCCTCGTTCTTGGCCACGTTCGCCGCGTAGTACTGGTCGTCAAGCGCAGCCCCATTGATAGCCGACGGGGTTCTAAGCGCGGCTTTGAACGCGTCAAGGCTTGCCCTGCTGTTGCCGTCAACCTGCAGGTTGTGGATAGCGCGCCCGATAATGAATTCCTTAAGATCCTCTACATTGGCGGCGCCGCTTGTGGTAATGGTTTCAAGGCCGTCTTTCGTCCAAAGAAGGACTTCAAGCACGGAAGTGCCGCTTCTGTCGATCAGGGACGAGGACTTGATAACGCCGGCTTTTCCGACAGTCGTGACGGGAAGGCTTATACTGCCGGTCTTAGACGTGACGTCTATGTATGCCGCGACGATAGTGTCATTAGCGGCGATGGTTTGCCCAAGGACGTAACGCCCCGTGTTGATCGCGGTAAGCCCCGTGGCGACCATGGACGAGCGGTTGAATGTGTGCCACGTATCAAGGCCGCTTCTTACGAAGATAACCGAGCTTGAGTTCAGCAGCGCGGAACCCTTGGGACTCATCGTGATACTGCTTCTTGTTCCGGTAGCGTAGGTGACAGTTCCCGTGGCAAGCGTGCCGTCGGCGGCGGAGGGGCTTGCGTCGGCAGCTCCGTTCCCGTCAACCACGTAAAGGACGATCGAGGTCGCGCCTTCGGCGGGTTCGACATACGCGACAAGCGTGCCGGGCATAAGGGCGGCGACAAAGTTACCCGCTCTTCCGTTGGCGAGCGTGCTTCTGGCAATGCCGCTGTCCTCGACTTTTCCGTTTCCTACGGACACGGAGTCAAAGCTTAACTTTGTTCCGGCGGCGTTAAGGAAGCTGACCCTTGAAATCTGCTCGGCCGAGCCGGAGCCGGAAAGCGGGTCGGACGCCGCGGAAGCGCGGAAATAGCTGTCCGTAACAAGTCCGTAGACGTATTTGGGCGCGGCGGCCGCGACCGTTCTGAAGATGATCTTGCCAAACGCGTCCACGTAATAGCTTGTCGAGGCGGCAAGCTGACCAAGGTTGGGAACCGCGTCGTTGGTGTCGGTCATTGCGCTTCTGGCGTAAGTCTTGCCATCAATCGTCGCGACCGCGGCCTCTCTTGTGCTGCCCGTTACGCGGGTGACGGCGCCGGTTACGACCGTCGTCGCGAAGTCTTCAAGCGACTGGATAGCGTAGAAGTTGTCGGTGGCGGTAAAGCTCATTCCGCCAGTCATGTTGTACGGGGTGATTGCGACAACGGCGTCCTTTGCCGGGATTGTGCTTAAAGCCTTGGTGCGCAGGATATTGCCGGTGGTAAGCCCAAGGCTGAATCTGTCCACGGCGCTTGTGGGCGCCATCGTCTGCGCGGCAAGCCGGAAGTTAAGGGTGTTGTTCGCCGCGGTATCCGCGTCGGCAATCTTAACAATCTGCGAGGCCGTGCCGATAATGTCATAGGCGCGGTTGCCGTAGTAGACCCAAGTCGAGTCCACAAAGCCCTTGTTGTTATAAGCGCCCCCGTTGTTGTTCACAATAGGAAGAACGGCCGTGTTGATTTCGCCAAGCATTCCGCCGTTCAGCGTGATGTACGCGTCGTCGGCAGTAATTGGGTGAATTTCCGTGCTGCCCGCGAATACGCCGTCTTTGGTAAGCTTCACTTCGGTGACTTCGTTATTCGCGGTAAGCGAAGGCGTACCATAAATTCTCGCGATTGTATCCGTCTTGTCGCCTCCGACGGTGTCCCAAGCAGTAGCCGTGGCAAGACGAAGGGTCATGGTATACTCTTTGCCAAGAGCCTGGGCAATCTCAAGTTCGGTCAAGTCGTCAAGATCCGCAAGAACGCCCCTGCCGTTGTCGTCTATAAGCAGCGCGTCAAAATTTTTGATCGCCGCGTTATAATAAGCGCCACGGAGATAGCTTGTGTCAAGAGACCCTAAAAGGTCGCCGTATTTGGTTAAGTGAACCACGCCGGTGAAGGTTTGAAGCTGGAACTTCTTCCAACCGTAGGTAAAGTTGTCGTCATGACTGCGGACATAGCTTCCGTCGCCCGCTTGGAAGTTTACGCGGTATCCCTCGATTGGGTTCGCGTTCATCATCTGGGCAAGAAGAACCGCAACGTCGCCGCGCGTCATCTTCTGCATGTTGGAAACTTGGTAGTTAAGCCCGAACAAATCGGAAGCCAGCCACGCGACCTGCATCTGGTCGCTGATGGTATAGCCCGTGATTCTTTCATAGGCGTTGTCAAAGCCAAGCTGACGGACAATCGCCTGGATAACGTCCCAATAGCTCATTGTGCCGTTCACGTCGAAGGTCTTCACCGCGCCGGCGCTTGTACCCGAGGTGAAGCCGTTGATACCGGCCCAGTTGGCGAACGGAGCCCACCAGTCGCCGGGTTTGGTGTCGGCGAAATAGCCGGAGTTGCGAAGCTGGTCTTCCATCTGGGAGCCAAGACCGCCGCTTGTCACAACGCGGTATATCATCGTGAAGAATTCGCCGCGCGTGATTTCCTTGCCGGGCATAAGGTCGCCCGCGCCGTAAGCGCCAAGGTCGCTTAAAAGCTGCTGCGCCTGCAGGTAATGCCTTCTGGGCATGTCGGGGTTACGCGCGTCGGCCTCGGCGGAAAGCTGCGCCGCGGTGGCGTAGTCCGCGTACTCGCCAAGGGGCTTCGCCATAGCGGCCGCGCCGAACGCGAACAGCATGACGAGAACCAGTGACAGTGACACGAGTTTTTTAAGGTTTCTCATGGATTTATG
>JAISVI010000119.1 GCA_031271665.1 Oscillospiraceae bacterium | reverse complement strand
GCGGGGCGCTCTTCTGGCTCTACTTGCCCTCGATAAGCCCGTAGCCGCCGGACTCTCTTCTGTAGACGACCGCGATTGCGGCGTTGCGCGCAAAGTTTTTGAACATAAAGAACTGATGGCCAAGCAGGTTCATTTGAAGGATTGCCTCCTCGGGCGTCATGGGCTTCAGGTCAAAGCGTTTTTCGCGGATAATCGTGAAGTCGGTGTCCTCTTCGATTGCCGAATCCGGCGTTGTGACGGGGATCTCGCGCTCAAACGCGCCATGACGAAGGCGTTTTTCAAGTCGGGTTTTATTCTTGCGTATCTGGCGCTCTATCGCGGAAACGCCGCTGTCTATCCCGGCGTACATGTCGTCAGAATTCTCGCGCGCGCGGAAAATTACGCCGTCGTTTGCAACGGTGATTTCTGTAATATGGCGGTTGCCCTCGCGTATAAAAGAAACCGACGCGTCAGATTCAACCTTGAAGAATTTTTCTAATTTCCCGATTTTCTTCTGCGCGTATTCGCGAAGCTCTTCGGAGATATCGACCTTTTTCTCGAAAAAATGGTATTTCATCTTTACGCTCCTTTATTAGTGTTTGAATAATAAGTATGATAGCATATTTTCCTAAATCACGCAAGAGGCATGTCTTGTGACATGACACCCGACGTTCACGGCAAGCGGAAGACCGGCGATATGCGTCGGCAGAGCCGCGATATGCACCGCAAGCGCCGTCGTCTTTCCCCCAAGCCCCTGCGGCCCGATTCCAAGCGCGTTTACCGCGTCAAGCGCCTCGCGCTCTATCTCCGCGTACCATGGGTCGCCGTTCGGCGTTCCGACAGGGCGCAGAAGCTGTTTCTTCGCGGCGAGCATACATCCCTCGGCGGTGCCGCCCACGCCCACGCCAAGAATGACCGGCGGGCAGGGGTTCGCCCCCGCAAGCCGCGCGGTCTGCGTGATTTTTTCTATCACGGCATCGCGCCCGTCGGCGGGGGTAAGCATGTAAAGGCGGCTCATATTCTCGCTTCCGAACCCCTTAGGCGCCACGGTTATGCGCAGCTCTTCGCCGGGGACTGTCTCGACATAAAGCACCGCGGGCGTATTGTCGCCGGTGTTCGCGCGTCTAAGGGGGTCCGCTGTCACCGAGCAGCGCAAATACCCCTCGCGATAGCCGCGCCGCACACCTTCGTCCACCGCCGCCCTAAGGTCGCCGTCAACGACCACACGGCTGCCCAGCTCGACGAACACGACCGCCATTCCCGTATCCTGACAGACGGGAAGGCTCTCTCTCGCCGCGCAGACAAGGTTTTCGCGGCAGGCGGCAAGGCATGAAACCGCGACGGCGGACTCCTCGCGCGCAAGCGCCGCCGCAAGCGCCCTGTCGATGTCCGGCGTAAGCACGGTATTCGCCCGCACGCAAAGCCGACTTACAGCGTCAATAATCTCCTCTTCCCCCAAAGCCCGCACCGTAAGCGTCTTTATAGCAAATCACCCTTTGGTTAATTGACAATTGACAATGTACAATTGTCAATTGTTTGATTATAGAGATTTCCAATTGTCAATTTTCAATTGTTCCTTGTCAATTGAGATAATGTGCCGCCATTGTCGCGGCGACGGCGCCGTCTGCGGCGGCGGTGATGATTTGGCGAAGTTCTTTCTTGCGTATGTCGCCCGCCGCGAACACGGCGGGGTGCGACGTACGCGTATCCTCGCCCGCGAGGATATAGCCGTAGTCGTCAAGGGCAAGCTTTCCGCGCACAAGATGGGTTGACGGCACCGAACCGACGGCGGCGAACACCGCGCTTAGAAGCAGTTCCTGCGTCTCTCCCTTTTCCAGCATACGCACCCGAAGCGCGCCAACCTTCTTTTCGCCCGTAATCTCCTCCGGCACGGCGGATAAAAGAAGCCTTATATTGGGTTTGGCGATGACCTGCTTTGACAGATACGCCTCGCCCCGGAACTCGTTGCGCCGGTGGACAATAGTCACGGACTGGCAAATCCCGGAAAGGTACAGCGCGTCCCCAAGGGCGGTGTTGCCGCCGCCGATAACCGCCACGTCCTGACCCTTGAAGAAATAGCCGTCGCAGACGGCGCAGTAGGATACGCCGCGCCCGGCAAGGCGGGCTTCGCCCGCAATGTCAAGCTTGCGCGGGGACGCGCCCATAGCAAGGATAAGCGCCCCGCACTCATGCCCGCCGTCCTTTGTAAGAAGCATCGGCCTTTCGCCCGACAAATCGACGCCCTGTATCTCCGACGAGCGGAACTCCGCGCCCGCCCCGGCGGCTTGCGCGCGCATTTTATCCCCAAGCTCAAAACCGCCCACGTCGGGAACACCCGGATAGTTTTCAATACTGGGAGTGTTGTTCATCTGCCCGCCCGGCGCGGTTTTTTCCCAAACGGTGACGGCAAGTCCGGCGCGCCGCGCGTAAATCGCGGCCGACAGCCCGGCGGGGCCGGCACCGATAATCGATATCGACAAAGGTTCCATGATTTCGGCAAAACCTCCTATTGACAGAGCCTTTGACAGCCTGTACTATATAAGTGCAATCCGTTCAATGATCTTCATCCCATAACCCCGCTCGGCCGCCCGAAAGGGCGGCACTTTTTTTGCGTCAACCGTCCTGCTTGGGCGGGGCGCTCTTCGGGATTATTCTTTCCACAGGGTCGGGGGGTATATTCCCCTTTCGCGCATCGCTTGGATTTCCGCGACGACGCGCGGTTTGTCGCTTGCGTATGTGACGCCGAACCATTTATCGGCGCTTGACAGCACATGCACGGTCGCCTCGCCGCTTTTTATAAGCGAACCCACCATGCCCGGCAGAAGGAACTCGCGGCTATTCTCCCCGGCGTGGGCGGAAAGGTACTGCTCAAAAAGCCGCCCGGCGTGACGCATTATGTCC
>JAISVI010000084.1 GCA_031271665.1 Oscillospiraceae bacterium | reverse complement strand
TTCTGCGAAACAAATCTCCAAAATTCGGAATTTGGCAACTCGCACCCTCGGTGCTTCGGGTCGAAAAAGAGTTGTTCAGCAGCCCTTACTTTGAATACGTGTGGTTTATCATCTCTTTGGTGATGTCCGTATTATAGGGGTTCACGCTTTTGTTTATCATCTCAAGGGCCTTATCCGTAAGGATATACTCGTATGATTTGTCCACGCTTTCCGTGGGCAGGGTGTAAAAGTTTATGCTGTCCGGGTCAACCTTCAGTATCTCCCTTGCGTACCATGCCAAGTTGTCAAGGCTTAGTGAGGTTGTGACGTTCTTATTGAAAATATCGACGAACTCGCCGACTTTCATCGCGCCCTGCAGGGATATTATCTGGTTGGCGGCGGCCCTTAAAAACTGCTGCTGCATGTGTATGCGCCCGAAGTCGTCGTGGGGGATACCGGCGGGGTTGTTTCCGCCGTAGGTGCGGAAACGCATCAGCATAAGCGCCTTTTCCCCGTTAAGAACCTGCTGGCCTTTTCTAAGGTTTATGCCCTCGCTTGGCTTGGAAAGGTTCATGGGTACGTCGAAGGGTACGCCGCCGACGGCGTCTACTGCCCGTTTGAAGGCGTCGGACTTGATATGCACGGTGCTTCCCGGCTTGAAGCCAAGTACGGCCTGAAGCGCCTCGGCAAGGCCTTCGCTTCCGCTGTCTTTCTTACCGTATATCTCGTTTATCTTCGTGCGCTTTCCGCCATAGGAAATAACGGTGTCGCGCGGGACGCTTAAAACGTTCATGGTATGCGCTTTATAGTTGATTGCCGCAACCATAATGGTATCGGTAAGCACGGAATTGTACGAGCCGGTCAACAGAACCGTGCGCACATCCTCGTTCCACGCAAGCGCCCCGCCGTTATCCGGGGGTTTGGCGGTGCCGCCGGGTTCTTGCGTCGGGGTGTCCGAGACTGCGGGGCTGCTTGGCAGCGGCCCGAGGTCGGGCGCGGGTACGCTGTAAATCCATATAAAAAATACAATCACGAAAACCGCGGCCGTCGCGAGGATGCTTAAAAACGTAAACAAGACCGTCTTGGCCGCCTTGCCCTTGGGCTTGTTCCTGCCGCCCGCGACGATCATGGCGGCCCCCATAACAAACAGTGCCGCGCCAAAAATAATCCACACCGTACCGTGACCGGCCGATCCGCCGGAAACATCGCCTTCTTCGTCTTCTTCGGGCGCTGTCTGAGCATTGTCCTCCTGTAAGGCAGGCGCGCCTGTTTCCGTCGTTCCGGGCGCGTCGCCCTGCGGAACGGACGGCGCTGTGCTGCCGGAAATAAACCCATAAACCGCGAGTATAAGTCCGGCAACCATGAATATGGTGCCGACAATCAACAAAAGTGTTCCCCGGCGCTTTCTTGTCATTCGCGCGGGAGTTTGGGTCGCCTTGGCTTGCTTTGGTTCGACGCGTCGTCCTTTCTTCATCTCATATCCTCATTAAAACGAAGTGTTGAAAACTGCGTGTTCGCCTGTAAGGCGAACGAGCGCAGCGCTTGTGAACAGGCGGCTATGCCGCGGAATCACAATGCGCCTGCGGCGAAGAGCGAGCCTGCTCGCTTGACAGCCGCGAAGCGGTAAACGCCGGAGCGGGCAGTTTTCAACATGCCCCAAAATACTCCCAAGCCTGAAGCTGAGAGGGGTGCGGAGTACTCCCCCGCGCCCGTACGTGGTCAATCTTCATAGTAAGGGCGCTAAGCATCGCCCCGTCCAAATCCGTATAGGCAAGCTTCCTAAGCGTTTCAAGCCCCGCCATCTCTTCCCGGAACGGCTCGGTGTAATCGGCAAGGAAAACAATCTTCTCCAAAAGCCCCATTCCTGCGCGTCCCGTAGTGTGCCACCTTACCGCGTCGTATATGTCCCGGGGCATCCCAACGGTCTTCGCGAAGGCGGCGGCGGTCATCGCGTGAAGCAGCTTTGGGTGTTCGCGCTCGAAGCCGGAAAGCAGTATACCATATTTTTCGCACAGTTTCAACTGATTTTGCCCCGTTTTGGTAATGTCGTGCATAAGCGCCGCCGCGCGGGCATGCCCGCTGTCCGCCCCCCACCGCAGGGCAAGGGTATACGCCGTCTGCTCGACGCCCAGGGTATGAAGCCATCTCTCCTTGTCAAGAACGCTTTGCGCAAGCGCGCGCAAATACGCGCATTCCGTACTCGCGCCGTACAGCCCATGCTTCATAACATACCCCAAAACCCGCGAATCAAGGTATTCGCCCCCGCCGCCAAGGGGAAGCGCTTCCCTAAGCCGCGAGGAGGAGATTTCCACCGGGCTGTGCGGCAAAAGGGTCACGTCCGCGCCGAACCGCTTGCGCAGAGAGCGCGCCGCATCTTCCATGCCGGGGCTTTGCCCGTCCGCGCGGCACAGCGCGGCGACGCGGCACTCGCGCAGAAGCGTTTCGGCGTTTTTCCAAATGTCAAGCGTAAAAAGCATATCCTGGCCGACGATAAGCCATATCTCCGCCTCCGGCGCGCCCTTTTTAAGCCAGCCGACCGTGTCAACTGTAAAGCCGGTCGCGCCGTCCGAAAACTCAAATCCGCATACCTGCGCGCCGGGCAGGCCGGAGAACGCAAGGCGGCACATCTCAAGCCGATGCCGGGGCGCGCACAGCGCCGCGCCCGGCTTATGCGGCGGCGCAAGCGCGGGCATAACATACAAAACATCGGGATTAAGCGCCGCAAGCGCCGTCTCCGCCGCGGCGGCGTGTCCCAGATGCGGCGGGTCAAACGAACCGCCGTAAAGCGCGATTCGCCGCGGCTTTACAAGCGCGCGCTTGATTTTCCCGGCGATTTCCCGCATCGCGATTCCCCGATGGGACATGGCGTTTTTCTCTTCCGTGTCAAGCTCGGCCATGCTGCGCCCAAGGGACGGGATAAGGAACAGCGGGTCATAGCCGAAGCCCTCCTCCCCGCGCGGGGAAAGCAGAATCTCGCCCTCGCATTCGCCGTACGCGTCAAGCCTGCGCATCTTCCCCGTCTGCGCGTCGGGCAGCAGGCAGACCGCCGCGCAGGCAAAGCGGGCGGAGCGCGCCTCTTCCCCCTCCATTTGACGCAGGAGATGCCCGTTTCGTTCCGCGTCGCTTCCCAAATCTCCGTACCGCGCGGAATAAACGCCGGGCGCGCCGCCAAGCGCGTCGACGCAAAGCCCGGAGTCGTCCGCGAGACAGGCAAGCCCGGTGGCCTTAACCGCCGCGAGCGCCTTGATATAGGCGTTTTCGGCAAAAGCCGCGCCGGTTTCTTCCGGCGAGCCGGTAACACCGGCCCCGCCAAGCGTAATCACACTAAACTCGCCGCCAAGCAGCCTTCGCATTTCCGCCGCCTTGGCCTTATTCTGCGAGGCAAGCACCAGTACGAAGGGTTTACTCATCCTATTATATCCCCGATAAATTCCTCCGGGTCAAATTCCCGCATATCGCCGATACGCTCGCCCACGCCGGACAGCTTTACCGGCACGCCCATGGCGGACGCCACGGCGATAACCACGCCGCCCTTGGCCGAGCCGTCAAGCTTGGTAAGGATAATCCCGGTAAGCCCCGCCGAGTCCATAAAGCCCCGCGCCTGGCTAAGCCCGTTCTGACCCGTGGTGGCGTCGATGACCAGAAGGCTTTCGCGCGAAGCGCCGGGCAGCTCTCTGTCGATAATACGGCTTATCTTATTAAGCTCGTTCATTAAATTCTGCTTGTTTTGAAGTCTGCCCGCCGTATCGCATATTATAACGTCGCTGCCCCGCGCCTTGGCGGCGCTTATCGCGTCGAACAGCACCGCGCAGGGGTCCGCGCCCTCGTGCTGGCGCACGATGTCAACGCCCGCCCGCCCGGCCCATATGCCAAGCTGGTCGGCCGCCGCCGCGCGGAAGGTGTCGCCCGCGCAAAGCAGCACGCGCTTCCCCCGCGCTTTAAGCATGGCCGCGAGTTTGCCGATGCTTGTCGTCTTCCCCGCGCCGTTCACGCCGATTACCAGAATAACCGACGGGCGCGTGGCAAGATTAAGCCCCCTGTCCGCGCCGCCGGACTCAAGGATGCCGCGCAATATGCCCTTCAGCGCGTCCTTCGCCTGCGCGCGCTGGCGAAGCCCCTCTTTTTTGCACTTCGCCCTAAGCTCGCTTACGATACGCCCGGAAGCCTCGCCGCCCACGTCCGAAAGTATAAGCGTTTCCTCAAGCTCGTCAAAAAAGTCGTCGTCCACCCGCCCCTCGGAAGCGAAAACGCCCCCCAGCGCGGATTTAAGTTTATCAAAAAGCCCCAAAAAGACACCTCCGGTTAATTGATAATTGATAATTGACAATGAACAATTGACAATTATGAATCGCGCGGCGGACTAAGCAATTGTCAATTGTCAATTATCAATTGTCAATTAGCTTCTCCGCTTCCTCGAATTTAAGGACAAGCACTTTGCTTACCCCGGCTTCCTGCGTGGTGACGCCGTACAGGGTGTCGCACTGCTCCATTGTGCCGCGCCGGTGGGTTATCGCCACATACTGGGTCTGGCCGGACAGGCGCGCCAGATACTTCGCGAAGCGGTCCACGTTCGCCTCGTCAAGGTCGTGGTCGATCTCGTCAAGCACGCAGAACGGCGCGGGGCGCACCTTAAAAAGCGCGAAGTACAGCGCTATGGCGGTAAGGCTTGTCTCCCCGCCGGACAGAAGCGAGATCGAGCGCATCTTCTTTCCGGGCGGCTGGCTTTTTATCTCTATGTCGCTTCCAAGCGGGTCGTCGGGGTCAAGCAACTCCAGATGCGCCTGCCCCCCGCCGAAAATATCCGTGAAAGTGGACTGGAAATGCCCGTTGATAAGGGCAAAACGTTCGGTGAAAAGCCCGCGCATCTCGCCGGTGATCTCCGCGATTATGCCCTCCAGCTCGGTTTTCGCGCTTTGCGCGTCGGTATACTGCGCCGTAAGAAGCTCAAGCCGCCGGGCGATCTCGTCGTACGCCTCTATGGCCCCGAGGTTGGGGTTTCCAAGCGCGGCGATGTCCTTTTTAAGCTCGGCCGCGCGCCGCGCGGTCTTCGCGCGGGACGCCATGGGCGTACGCCTTTCGGCGGCGGCGGTATAGGTAAGCTCGTAATTTGTCCAAAGCTTGTCGGCAATGGCGCGTTCCTCGGCCTCGCTTGTGACGATTTGGTTTTCAAGGCGCGCCGTCTCCTGCTGAAGGCGCGCGTTTTCCTCGTTCTTCTCTTTGACGGACTGGGTAAGCGCGCTTCGCGCCTGCTCAAGTCGCTGCTGGTTTGCGTATATTTCGCGCAGGGCGGCCTGCTGCTCTTCCACAAGGCGGGCGTGTTCGCCCCGCGAAGACTGCGTTTCCGCCTGAAGCCGTAAAAGCTCCGCCTTTTTCGCGCGGTAGCCGTCAAGGGTGGCCTGACGCTCTAAGGCGTCGCCGCTTAGTTCTTTTTCAAGCCTTTCGACATCCTCAAGCGAGCGAAGGCGGCCGTTTACGGATTCGCTTAAACGCGCCCGCTCTTCGCGCAGACGGCCAATGTCGCCCATGACGGCTTCCTGCCGGGCGTCAAGGGTCTCCCGCCCGCCGCCAAGGCTTTCTATCTCCGCGCGTATCTGCGCGGCGGCGGCGCTTAACGCCGCAAGCCTTTCCTGCGCGTCCCCGCGCCCGGCGGAGGCGGAGGAGAGAAGCGCGTCCAGTTCGTCAAGCTCGCCGGAAAGCTGTTCATGAGCCTTGTTATGCGCGTCCAAAAACGCCTCGCCGTGAAGGACGTCGGCGGAGAAGCCCGCAAGCTGTTCCTGCGCGGCCCTTTGCTGGGCGGCGGCGGTGTCGGCGTCATAGACGACGCCCGACAGCTCGCGCTCGGCGGCCTGCAGGGCGCGCCTTGCCTCGTCGGTCTGCGCGGCGAGGATTGAAAGGGTTTCCTCAAGCCGGCTAAGTTCGTTCCTGCGGGCGAGAAGCCCCGTGCTTTTCGCCGCCGAGCCGCCCGTTATCGAGCCGCCCGCGTTAAGTACCTGTCCGTCCAGCGTGACTATGCGGTAACGGTAGCCGGACGCGCGGGCAAGCGAAATGCCGTCGTCCATCGTCTCCACGACCGCCGTGCGCCCAAGCAAAGAGCTTATCACGCTTTCATACCGCGCGTCCGCGCGCACAAGGGAAGAGCCGACGCCCACAAAGCCGCGCGCGTTCGCCGGGGCGTCCATATCCCGCCCCGTTACCGACGAAAGGGGCAGGAACGTGGCGCGCCCCGCGCTTCGGTTTTTAAGAAAGTTTACACAGGTTTTGGCGTTTTCCTCGGTGTCCAGAACGATGTGCTGGGTGGCCGCGCCAAGCGCCGTTTCTATGGCGAGGGCGTATTCGTTCTCCACGCTTATAAGGTCGGCAAGCGTGCCGTGCACAAAGGGAAAATTCTCTTGCAGAATCGCCTTCACCGCGCCGGAAAACCCCTGGCGCTCCTTCTCCTGCTCGGCGAGAAGGCGTTCGCGCGAGGATACGCGCGCGTGTTCAAGCTCAAGCGCGGAAAGCTTTTCCCTTGCCGCCTCCGCGCGTTTCTGGCGCGACTCGCGGCGCAGGGCGTAGCCGTTAAGCACGTTCTCAAGCTCGGAAACCTGACCCTGTGCCTCGTTTAAGCGCCCGCGCGACGTTTCAAGGGCAAAAGCGGCCTGCTTTGCGGCGGCGGCGCGGGCGTCAAGCTCGGCCAGCAGCGTTTGCCTGCGGGCCTGGCGCTCGGACTGGCGCGCGTCGGTATCCGCCTGCTCGCGCGATATAAGCCCCTGCTCTTCCCGCAGGGAATCCTCTTTAAGCCGCAGAAGGCCGATCTGCGCGTCTATGCCGCCGCTTTGCTCGGCAAGGGCGTTTGCCTCGGCCTGTTTGCGCTTAATTTCCTCCGCGTGCGCGTCAAGCCGCGCCTGAAGCTCCTCCCGCTCGGCGTGAAGCGCCGCCTTCTGCTCGGCAAGGCCGCCGGATTTCTCGTGGCTTTGCTCTATTTCACCGACGATGCGCGTGATATTCTCGTCATGGTGCGTTATTTCCGCGGCGATTACGGCAAGGCGGCTTTCCGCGCCGCGCGCGTTTTCCTCAAGGAGCGTAAGCGTATTCCTCGCGTCCTCGGCGGCGACGGCCGCCGCCTGCGCGTCCTTTTCAAGCGCTTCCTCCCGCGCGTAAAGCGCGTTAAGCTCGCTTACGCCGCGCGCGTGATGGTCGGCGGCGGCGCGGAAGCTGTCTTTAAGCGGCATGAACGCGGCGCGCACATTGTCCCAGTCGTCAAGCCAAAGGTTAATCTCGTTATCCCGCAGCTCGTCGCGCAGAAGCAGGAACGCCCGCGCCGTTTCCGCCTGGGCCTTCAGCGACTGGGCCTGGGGTTCCAGCTCTTCTATTTTATCCGCCGCGCGCAGAAGGTTTACCCCCGCGTTTTCAAGCTTGCGCTCGGCGTCCTCCTTGCGGTGGCGGTAGCGCGATATGCCGCACGCCTCTTCAAACACGCGGCGGCGCTCGGAGAACTTGTCGGAGATAATGCGCCCGATCATGCCCTGGCCGATAATGCTGTACCCGTCCTGCCCAAGGCCGGTGTCCATAAGAAGCTCTTGTATATCTTTAAGGCGGCAGGCGGTCTTTCCAAGAAAATACTCGCTTTCGCCCGAACGGTAAAGGCGGCGCGTTACGACAAGGTCGCCCGTCCCGCCCTCCGCTTCGTCCGCGCCGCGCTCCAGGCAAAGGGACACTTCCGCGAAGCCGACGGCGGGGCGCGTCTCGGTGCCGTGGAAGATAATCTCTTCCATGCGCTTCTCACAGCGAAGGGCGCGGGGGTTCTGCTCGCCAAGCACCCAGCGAAGCGCCTCGGCGATATTGCTTTTCCCCGACCCGTTGGGCCCGACCACGGCGGTAAGACCGTCCCGGACGTCCAGAACGGTCTTATCCGGGAAGGTCTTAAATCCCTTAATCTCGAAATACTTAAGTTTCATTTTGATTGCAGCTTTTCAAGCGCTTCCTTTGCCGCCGCCTGTTCGGCGGCTTTTTTGCTCTGCCCCGCGCCACGCCCGGTCGTCTTCCCGTCCACAAGCGCGGCCGCCTGAAACGTCTTGGCGTGTTCGGGGCCGGACGTCGCGGTAATCTCGTAACAGGGCGAAGGCAGCCCCATTGCCTGAATCTTCTCCTGATAGGCAGTCTTATAGTCGAATACGTCCTGCTCCGGCGCAGAGCCGTCAAGAAGGTTCTCGCGAACGAAGCGCTCGGCCGCGCCGCGCCCGCCGTCCAGATAAATCGCCGCAAGCACCGCCTCGAACGCGTCCGCCAGCACCGACGCTCGCGGGGTCATGCCTGTCTCGCCCCGCCCGAAGCGCATATGCGCCCCAAGGTTAAGCTTGCGTGCCGCCCCCGCGAGCGACGCCTCGCACACAATGCGCGATCTCATGCGGGTAAGGTCGCCCTCGGACTTTGCCGGGTTTTCCAGATAAAGCGCGTGGGCCACGATAAAGCCAAGCACCGAATCGCCAAGGAACTCAAGGCGCTGGTTATCCTGTACGCCGCGCTTGTCGCGGTTTTCATTCGCGTAGGAGGGATGTGTCAAGGCGGTTGCAAGAAGCCCCCCGTCCCGGAAGGCATAGCCAAGCGCGCTGCCGATATCCTTCATATCTCCTGCGCGCCCGCTTTCATCTTCTCTATGTTCTCCTGTATGGCCTCTATCACGTTTGCCTCGGCGAAAATCTTCGCCTGAAGAACGGCGTTTTTCATGCACTTGGCGTTGGCCGAGCCGTGCGCCTTGATAACGGGTTTCATAAGCCCCAACAGGGGAGAGCCGCCCGTTTCGGTATAGTCCATCGTCTTTTTAATCCCCCGGATGCCGCCGGACAGCATCGCCGCGGCAAGCTTTGTAAGAATGTTTTTAGTAAGCATATTTTTAAGCATCCCGGCGAAAAGCATCCCCGTGCCTTCCATCGCCTTCAGAAGGATGTTCCCGCTGTAGCCGTCCGCCACGACGACGTCCGCCGCGCCAAGCGGCACGTCCCGCGCCTCGATATTGCCGACAAAGTTTATAAGCTTGTCCCGCGACGCCTGATTTAAAAGGGCGTACGCCTCTCTTTGAAGGCTCGTGCCCTTATTCTCCTCCGCGCCGATGTTAAGAAGCCCCACGCGCGGATTTTGTATCTTCATCTGCTTAGATGTAAAAAAGCTTCCCATACAGGCGAACTGAAGAAGGTACTCGGGGGTGCATTCGGCGTTCGCGCCGCAGTCGATAAGAAGCGCGCGCCCCCCCGTCCTGGTGGGCAGGAACGGGCTTAACGCGGCGCGCCTGATACCCTTTACGCGCTTTACGTAATGGGTGGAGCAGGCCAGAAGCGCCCCGGTGCTTCCCGCGGAGACAAAGGCGTCGCCCTCTCCGGCGGCAAGCATTTTAAGCCCGACCGCCATTGACGAGTCCGGCTTGTCCTTTATAACGGTCGCGGGGCTGTCGTGCATGGTCACTTCTTCCTGCGCGTGCGAGATCTCAACGCCCGGCGGAAGCCCTTCCGCCCCCTGGGCTTTAAGCGCCCCGAGAATATCCTCGCCCCGGCCGACCAAGGTTATCTGCACATTAAATTCCCGCGCCGCGTCAAGCGCCCCCCGGACAATCTCTCCGGGCGCGTTGTCGCCGCCCATTGCGTCAACTATTATTTTCACTGCGATGACCTCCCTTTGGGCAGACACGGGATGACCGCCCCCAGCGTTTCAAGCGCGCGCCTTGCGAGAAGACCCTTTTTTTCGCCCTTTTTTACGGTTCCGCCCGGAAGCGGCGGCAAAAGCCCGAAATTTATATTCATGGGCTGAAACTCTTTTACGCCCGGATCCGATATATAGCGGCAAAGCGCGCCGACAGCGGTTTCCGGCGGGAATACCGGCGTCTTTTCACCGCTTAGGAAGCTGTACGCGCAGATGCCCGCCACAAGACCCGAGGCGGCGGACTCGATATACCCCTCCACGCCCGTAAGCTGCCCGGCGAAGTACAGTCCCGGCGAAACGCGGGACTGGAAGTCTGCCGTAAGCAGCCGGGGAGAGTCGATAAAGCTGTTGCGGTGCATAACACCGAAACGCAGGAATTCGGCGTTTCTAAGCGCGGGTATCATGGAGAACACGCGCCTTTGCTCGGGGAAGGTAAGGTGCGTTTGGAAGCCGACAAGGTTATAAACGCTGCCAGCCGCGTTGTCGCGCCGAAGCTGGACCACGGCGTACGCGCCCTTGTCCGTGCGCGGGTCGCGAATCCCGATGGGTTTAAGCGGCCCGTAACGAAGCGTGTCCGGGCCGCGTCCGGCCATAACCTCGACGGGAAGGCATCCCTCGAACACCGCTTCGTCCTCGAAGGCGTGAAGCTGCGCCCGCTCCGCGCCGCAAAGCTCTTTCCAAAAGGCGGTATACTCGTCCTTATCCATCGGGCAGTTGAGATAGTCCCCGCCGCCCTTGCCGTACCTGCTTGCGAAGTACGCGCTTTGCATATCTATGCTCTCCGCCGCGACAAGGGGCGCGCTCGCGTCGAAGAAACTAAGCGCCTTGGCGTCTTCCCCGCCCAGAACGCGCAGTATGTCCCGCGCGAGGGCGTCGGTTGTAAGCGGCCCCGTGGCCACGATAAGCGGGCGCTCACCCGGCAGGGATTCAAGTTCCCGCGCAATGACGGTGATACGCGGATTTGCGCGTATGGCCGCCGTCACGGCCTTTGAAAACCCATCGCGGTCAACCGCCAGCGCGCCGCCCGCCGGAACGCGCGTTTCGTCCGCGCAGCGTATTATAAGGCTTTCAAGACGCCGCATCTCTTCTTTAAGAAGCCCCGGCGCGCATTCAACGCCTTCCCCCCGCAGGGAGTTGGAACAGCAAAGCTCGGCGAAGAAGTCGGTATGGTGCGCCGATATGCGCGAAAGCGGCTTCATCTCTAAAAGCGTGACCTCGGCGCCGCGTTTGGCAAGCTGCCACGCGCACTCGCAACCGGCAAGCCCCGCCCCGGCGACGTAAGCCCTCACCGCGTCCCGTCCGTTTTTTTGACCGGCGTCTTTTTCGCGGCGGGCTTCTTTGCGGGGGCTTTTTTCGCGGCGGGTTTCTTCGCCGCGGTTTTGGGCGCGGTTTTCTTTGCCGCGGTTTTCGCGGGGGCTTTCTTTGAAGCGGCGGGTTTCGCGGCGGTTTCGCCGTCCTGCGCCTTTTTCTTATATCCGCGCTGATCTTCGGGGACGAAGGAGGCGCAGACGGGATTCTCGCATATCAGAACCTTTGAATAGCGCGGCCTGAAAAGGGTTTTGCCGCAGTCGGGGCAAAGCGCCTTCTGCGGCGCGTCCCACGTCATAAACGTACAGGCGGGGTATTTCTCGCACCCGTAGTACGCATAACCCTTCTTTGACTTCTTTTTAAGCACCGCGCCCCCGCACAGGGGGCAGAACCCGTCGGTCTGCTCGGAAAGCGGACGCGTATTGCGGCACTCGTCCGGGTATCCGGTACAGGCCATAAAGCGCCCGAAGCGCCCAAGCTTTATCACCATCGGCTTCCCGCACACGTCGCAGACTTGGTCTGTCGCCTCGTCTGATATTTTAACGCGCGAAACGTCGGCCTCGGCGTTTTTAAGGTCTTTTGAAAAACCGCCGTAGAACGCGCCGAGCATGTCCTTCCACGGCACCTTGCCCTCTTCCACCGCGTCAAGCTCGTTTTCCATCGTCGCGGTGAAGGCAAGGTCGACTATATTGGAAAACTTGTCGCGCATATAGGCGGTCACCGCCTCGCCAAGAGGGGTGGGTTTAAGCTGCTTCTGTTCGCGCACGACGTATTCGCGGTCAAGGATAACCGAGATTGTCGGCGCGTAGGTCGAGGGACGCCCGATCCCCTTTTCCTCAAGCGCGCGGATAAGCGACGCCTCGGTATAGCGGGCGGGCGGCTTTGTAAAATGCTGGCTTGGGGTGAGTTTATCCTGTCTAAGGCTTTCGCCAGAGGCAAGGTCGGGCAGGGCGGCCTCGGCCTCTTCCTCCTCGTCGCGGCCTTCCTCGTAAACGGCGATGAAGCCGGGGAATTTTATCTGGGTGCGGTTCGCGCGGAAAATCTGCCCGGCGGAAAGCGCGTCTATGGTAAGCGTGGTCAGAACCGCGTTCTCCATCTGACAGGCGATAAAACGGTCCCATATAAGCTTATAAAGCCTGTACTGCTCGTCACTAAGGCTTGAGCGCACCTTATCCGGCGGGAAGTCGATGTACGACGGGCGTATGGCCTCGTGCGCGTCCTGCGCGCTTTTCTTTGATTTATACACGCGCGGCGCGGCGGGCAGATACGCGCTTCCGTACGCGCTTTTGATAAAGCCCCGCGCGTCGCTTACCGCGTCGTCGCTTAACCGCAGCGAGTCGGTGCGCATGTATGTGATAAGGCCGGTAAGGCCGTGTCCCCCGATTTGAACGCCCTCGTAAAGCTGTTGGGCGACGCTCATGGTGCGGCGCGGCGCGAAGCCAAGCTTGCGCGACGCCTCTTGCTGAAGGGTGGATGTCGTGAACGCCGGGGATGGCGAACGCTTCCTGTCCGCCGTGGAAACGCTGTGCACCGCGAAAGGCTTGCCCTTCACGGCGTTTACAACGGCGTACGCCTCTTCCTCGCTTTTAAGCTCGGCCTTCTTGCCGCCAAGCGGGCCGAAATACTGCGCGGAGAAGCTTCCCTCGCCTTGCTCGCGGGTCAGATTAACCTCTATGGACCAGTATTCCTGGGGCTTGAACGCGCGTATCTCCTCTTCGCGGTCAACCACGATACGCGCGGCCACGGACTGGACGCGCCCGGCGGAAAGCCCCTTGCGTATGCGCCGCCACAGTATCGGGGAAATCTCGTATCCCACGATGCGGTCAAGCGCGCGCCGCGCCTGTTGGGCGTCCACCAGATTATAGTCTATGCCGCGCGGGTTTTGAATCGAGCGCTGCACCTCTTTTTTCGTAATCTCGTTAAAGGTCA
The DNA here is from genome assembly GCA_031271665.1 of Oscillospiraceae bacterium. Lineage (GTDB taxonomy): Bacteria > Bacillota > Clostridia > Oscillospirales > UBA929 > WRLJ01. The sequence continues at coordinate 226 of JAISVI010000084.1, read as the reverse complement.
CGCGCTTTGCCTGTTCGTCGCTTAACCCAAGCAGTTCTTTTAGATGCCAGCTTATCGCCTCGCCCTCGCGGTCGGGGTCGGTGGCGAGTATAACGGCGTCCGCCTTCCCGGCAAGCTTTTTAAGCTCGGCGATAACGGCCTCGCGGCCTTCAATGGGCTGGTAGTCAAGGGCAAACCCGGCGGCCGGGTCAACGCCCTTCCCGGATTTGGGCAAATCCCGCACATG
>JAISVI010000029.1 GCA_031271665.1 Oscillospiraceae bacterium | reverse complement strand
CCATTCCTAAATTGTCAAGTGACTTATTGTACGTGCATGATTGACTTTTCGCTTTCCGTATACTAAAATAGACGCACACAGTGCCGCTTTCGGCAAAGCGCCGTGATTTGACAGGAGGTTCCCGCGTATGAAGAAGATTTATATTCCTATGATCCGCTATGGAGACAAGGACTTTGACGAGGCTTATCTGGGCTGGGGCTTCCAAAACACCGAAGAGCAGATACAAAACGGCAAGGGTATATTGAACGTTATCCGCCGCCGCAACCTTAACATACTTGACCTTGGCTGCGGCGTGGGCAACTATCACCGCGCCTGGCTTGAAGAGGGGCATAAGGTCACGGGCATCGATTTTTCCGAAACGTTTATCTTCCTTGCCGGAAACACCAACCCCTCCGCCACGTACGTCAACGAGAACTATTATGATGTCAAGTATGACGGTGAATTTGACCTTGTTACGTTAATTGACATCCCTTTAGAGGACGACGACCTTGCGCGCGTCGCCTATAACGCGCTTAAGCCCGGCGGGAACTTCATGTTCCAGGCGGCAAACCCCAAGTATGACCACGCGCGCGGTCCGCTTAACCAAAATAACCGCACCTGGCGGGAAAACGAGGACAGAACCTTTCTGCTTACCCGCAACGAGTATAACGAGGACATCGACCGTTGGGAGTACGAAGAGTGGCATCTTAACATCGAGAAGGACGAAATCGAAATCGAGCACAGCTTCGCCCGAAACCTCTCCTATTCGCGCCTTGTGGATATTCTGCTTTCCGTGGGTTTCGCCTCTGTAAGCTTCGTTGACGGCGGCGGCCGCGCCTATGACACCGGAAGCGACAGCCTTTCAAGCTATTTCTGCGTGGCCTATAAGGGCGAATATTAGAATGAGTACAATATAGAGGTTTTACGTGACCCCCTGCCGCCGGCAGGGGGTTAGTTATGTCGTTCGAAGAGTGGCGCGCGGCGCATTGACCTTCGGGGTTGACCTTGCGCCCTGCCGGGTGTATACTGTTTCCAGTTTTCTGAAAAGCAGGGGCGGGATAATGTCGGAAAAGATACGTCAGGTGGCCGAGAACCGCAAGGCTCGCCACGATTATTTCATAATGGAGCGTTTTGAGGCCGGTATCGAGCTTTTCGGAACCGAGGTTAAGTCCCTGCGGGCGGGCAAGGTCAACCTAAGGGACAGCTTCTGCACGGTTAAGGACGGTCAGCTTTACGCGAACGGAATGCACGTAAGCCCTTACGAGCAGGGTAATTTATTCAACCGCGACCCTTTGCGCCCTAAGCGTCTTCTGATGCACAAGCGCGAGATAAGCCGCCTGTACGGGCGCATAAAGCAGGATGGCTTTGCGCTTATTCCGCTGTCGCTTTATTTCAAGGGGCCGTACGCCAAGCTTGAAATCGGGCTTTGCAAGGGCAAGAAGCAGTACGACAAGCGCGAGGCCGAAGCGGCTCGCGACGCAAAGCGCGAGATTGACGCGCGCATAAAGGAGAGAATGCGGTGAAAAGAGCCAGCGCCCTCGCGGTTTTGGCCGTGTTATTGATATCGGGCCTTGCGGCCTGCGGAAAGAAGGAGTTCACTATGCCGGAAAACGCGCAAAATCCCCAGGTGACGATCGAGATGGAAAGCGGCGGGAAAATCGTACTGGAGCTTTACTATGACAAGGCCCCGAACACCGTGCTTAGTTTTCTAAGCCTTGTTAAGGAAGGGTACTACGACGGGGTGATCTTCCACCGCGTTGTTAAAGGCTTTATGATTCAGGGCGGCGACCCGGACGGCACCGGTACGGGCGGGCCGGGGTACAGCATAAAGGGCGAGTTCCCGAACGCCGGGTTCACGCAGAACGACCTTCAGCATACCGCCGGAACAATCTCAATGGCGCGCCAGGGACACCCAAACCCCGATCTTGACAAGGCGCGGCACAACACCGCCGGAAGCCAGTTCTTTATCTGCGACGCAGACTGCCCAAGCCTGGACGGCGGCTACGCCGCGTTCGGAAGAGTTACCGAGGGTATGGACGTCGTTCTCGAAATTGCCGCGGTACCGACCGATTCCAACGACAGGCCGCTTGACCCGGTGGTGATTAAAAGCGTAACCGCCGACACGCACGGCGTTGAGTTTCCTGCACCTGAAGTTATAAAATAATGTTGCGTATACGCGTGAAAAGGTGTATAATATAAATGTCCCCCATATATGGGGGCGTATTGGCTTCGACGGGGATGTTGAGGCGAGGTAAGCGGGTCGTGGCGTCATCCACGTTAAAAGGGCACCCTATAAATTAAAGAACAACGATAACGAAGTTCTTCTCGCTGCTTAAGCAGTGAGTGTCCCGCCCCGGAGGACCACGGCCGGGGATGCGGGCATGAAGCAGTGGTGACCGTGAGGCGGCCAAGCTTTGCCCCGCCCACGCATCATGAAGCTACTGAATCCTTTGGCCTGTGGGTCGGCGATTGGATAAGGGAATGTAAATGACCCTCTGCACCCGGAGAAAGCCGCGCGGAGATGTTTTCGGACAGGGGTTCGACACCCCTCGCCTCCACCATGAGTCCCCATAGGCGAACCGTCGCCTATGGGAGACTGCACAAGGCAATAACACAGGCGAAAAATAACGTATCCTCCGCCAATCGGCGGGGGATACCCTTTTGACACCCTATTTTATGATACTTCCTGTCCGCCAGAATGTTAAGGGCGCGGTAAAGCTGCTCTTCAAGCATGGCGCGAGCCGTATGGTGAGGCCAAGTTATGCGGGACAGGCCGTAACGCGACGAATTTATGTTTTAAATCGCAGGAGAAGAAAAATATATGAAAGTCACATTAATCCACGGGCAGAACCACAAAGGGAGTACCTACCACATAGCAAGGATGACCGCTGAAAAAATCGGCGGCGCTATCGACGAATTTTTCCTTCCCCGGGATTTCAGCGCAGGCTGTTCCGGTTGTTTGGCGTGCCTGCATAAGGGTCGAGAGCATTGCCCCCATTCTGAACAGTTTGGCAAAATTTTTAACTCCATGCTTTCTGCCGATATAATCATAATGAGTTCGCCGACCTATGTTATGGAAATGACTTCGCATTTAAAAGGATTTCTGGAGCATATTTATACCGCGTGGCTTGCCCACAGGCCGGAGGAGGCCATGTTTTCCAAGATCGCTGTTGTTGTTTCTACGGCGGCGGGCATGGGCATGGGCGGCGTTACAAAATCAATGGCGAAGCAAATGTTTTACTTGGGCGTTGCCAAAGTATACAGGCTGCCCTTCAGAGTAATGGCCAGTGATTGGAATGGGGTTTCTGAAAAAATAAAATCGAAAATCGAAACAAAAACGAATGAGGTTGCGCGTAAAATCGTTTCAAGAAACGGGCGCGCGATGCCGGGGATAAAAACCAAATTCATTTTTTCGATGATGAGGACGTTTCAAAAGAAGAATGATTATGCCCCACTTGACAAAGCGTATTGGAGAAATAAAGGGTGGCTTGGAAAAGAACGACCTTGGATGCACAGGAAATAAGCGTTTCAAGCCCATTGTACGCCTCAAACAATAACGAAAATACTCCTCCACGCTCCCAACCGGGGGGTGTTAGATGAAGCGCGCGGCGCGGGAGTTTAGGAATCCGAGTCGGAAGCTGGCGTTGGCGCTGGATGTGTGAGGTGGAATACGATCCTATTTTCTTGGCGATTTACCAGTGAGGTGTATTATTGGATACCCGTCATTCACTTTTTTGTTTTTGTACAAATCGCTTCTCATGCTTTTTAATAATTGTGTAAGCAATTCGTCATGCATATTAGGGTCAAATTCATTTCTGTTTGATGGCTTGAGAAAATCATGGAAAATCATGAGATTAGCAACGACATCTGCGCTACCAATTAATAAAAGTTGATTTTGTGCATCGGCAAGCTGGTCGCGTGCTTTTTCTGAACTGTTTGTCACAACACTATTACTCACAGCTTTAATATAGTTTAAGTAATATTCTTCTTTTATTCGACACTCATCGGATAAAATTTGCCTTTTCCTTGCGAAAAAATACGAAAAACTAGCCGATACTATCGCCACAGCAATACCAACGGCAGGCACTAATAATTGAATCCAATTTTCATAGGTCATTATAATCACCCCATATTCGCGAGTCGAATGCACCTCATTCTACCATACCCCGCCCAAAATTCCAAGTTCCAAAAGTGACCTACACCAACGCTTCCGGCGAAGCCCTGCCCTTCCGCCAGACGCGCCCCCTCTTGGGATAACGTTAGCAGAATTTATTAGCAAAATGCTTCTTGAATAATGTTAAATAGTACGTATGTTCTAATAAATGTCTAACATGATAGACAACGGAAAGCCTTTCAATCACAGCAAAAGCCCGCAATCTTGACGATTGCAGGGCTTGGGAGTTGGCGGAGAGAATGGGATTTGAACCCATGGTGCGTTTTAGCGCACACACGATTTCCAGTCGTGCTCCTTCGACCACTCGGACATCTCTCCAAACAAGCTTGCCTTGTGCATTATACGC
>JAISVI010000008.1 GCA_031271665.1 Oscillospiraceae bacterium | reverse complement strand
GGGAGGCAAGGGGACGTGTTATAGGGAACGGCCATCTCAGCGTCCCGTAAAACTTGCGGCGTCGGCCTCTATACCGAGACTCCGCGTTCCCATATTTCGTCGGCGGATAAGTCTATGTCTGCGTTCCAAACTATGCCATAGCCGCCGGTATCAACGTGAATCCGCTCAAATAATCCCTTTTCTGTTAGGAGTACCTTGAACGGTTCTATTTGGGCGAAGAGAGGCTTGACATCATAACATTTCCGCTCCCCGGTCGTGAAATGTGCCAACAGCAGATAATCCGGCAGGGGTTTTATTCTCTTTATTCTGTGAAACACGGCCATCGCTCCTCTCAATCCAACGGCGGAAGTTTGTTAAATACTTGCCGATTCCAGATGTCCAGCAGCTGCCCTTGATATTTTATTGCCCACATCTTGACGAGCAACAACTCCCTTGCCGGAAGCTTACCCTCTATTACGGCAAGCGTTTGTATGTCTATAACCGCGTTATGCCTGCCATATTTCGCGTGAAAATGCGGCGGGTTGTGTTCTGTCGGGCGAAAATACATAGTTATCACTATCCCGAAAAAACGGCTTATTTCCGGCATGGCGCACCAACTTTCTGCTTGTATTATACTCCAGGCAAAAGGAAAAGTAAACGCCTTTCCAAGCACCGCTCACGGCCGACGCATGAATGTCCAATTTGCACGGACGAACTGTAGGGGCGGTCGTCCCCGACCGCCCGTAACCCCGGAAAATCCCGCAGGCACGGGCGACCGAGGACGGTCGCCCCTACATGAGAATGCCGGTTTTTGTGCTTTTTGTATTTTCATGCGCCAGCCGTGAAGCACCGCTTTGGCAAAAAGCGCAAGTTTCTATATAAGCCCCGCAAAACCAAGTTGTCTAAGCGCCTCGTACAGTACAAGCGCGACGGTGTTGGAAAGGTTAAGACTGCGGTTTTGGGGAATCATCGGTATACGCAGACAGTTTTCCGCGTACGCGCCCCGTATCTCTTCGGGAAGCCCCGCCGTTTCCTGTCCGAAAATCAGAAAATCGTCCGGTTTGAACCTTGCTTCCGTGTACGGTTTAAGTCCGTGCGTTGTGACGGGGTACAGCGCGGCGGGGCGCGCCTCGCTTAGGAACGCGCCGAAGCCGTCATAATAGCGTATGTCAAGTTTATGCCAATAATCAAGTCCCGCGCGTTTAAGCTTCACGTCGTCTATCGCGAAGCCAAGCGGACGGATAAGGTGAAGCGCGCTTCCCGTTGACGCGCATGTCCGCGCGATATTTCCGGTGTTCTGCGGTATCTCCGGACGGTACAGGACGATGTTCATCTCTGCGCGGCTTCCTCGCCCTTTTCGCGGACTGTCATAACAATCGGCGTGCCGTCAAGGCCGAACACCTCGCGTATACGGTTTTCAAGATATCTGCGGTAGGAATAGTGAAAAAGCTTGGCGTCATTGCAAAAGGCCACGAAGTGCGGCGGCTTTATCCCCGCCTGCGTCATATAGAAGACCTTAAGGCGCTTGCCCCTGTCAGTGGGCGGCTGTACGCGCGAGGTGGCCTCGGCCAGCATTTCGTTAAGCTGACCCGTCGTAATGCGGCGCTCGCTTTGCGTCTTAACGTGCGCGATATTTTCAAAAAGCTTCTGCACCCGCAGACCTGTAAGCGCGGAAATAAACACAATCGGCGCGTAGGTCATATAGGCGAGATCCCGCCGTATTTCCTCCGCCGCCCTGTCAAGCGTTTTATCGTCTTTTTCAACTAAGTCCCACTTGTTGACCACTATTACAGCGGGCTTTCCCGAATCATGGGCAAGCCCCGCTATTTTGGTGTCCTGCTCGGTCACGCCGTCACGCGCGTCAAGCAGCACAAGGCAAACGTCGCTTCGCTCGATGGCCATAACCGCCCGCAGGACGCTGTATCGCTCGATACTGTCCTCTACTCGCGATTTTTTGCGCATCCCGGCGGTGTCGGTGAATACGAAGCGCCCGTACTCGTTCGTAAGCTCGCCGTCCACCGCGTCGCGGGTGGTTCCGGCACGCTCGCTTACTATAACGCGCTCTTCCCCCAGAAGGTTGTTTAAAAGCGAGGATTTTCCCACATTGGGCTTCCCGACAATCGCAACGCGAATGGTTTCCGCGCCGTCCTCCTCCGGCGAGTCCTGCGGAAAAAGCGCCACGCAGGCGTCCAGAAGGTCGCCCGTCCCGTGTCCGTGCAATGCCGAAACCGGTATCGGGTCGCCAAGGCCAAGGTTATAGAACTCATACACCCCGCTTTGCGCGAAGCCTACGTTGTCCGCCTTATTCACGCACAGAAGGACGGGCTTTTTTGACTTGCGAAGCATCGCGGCAATGTCCGCGTCGGCGGCGGTAACGCCCGTGCGCAGGTCGCAGACAAGCACGACAACGTCCGCGCTGTCAATCGCTATGCGCGCCTGATCGCGCATAAAGACAAGAATATCGTCCCCGGCGCGCGGTTCTATACCCCCGGTATCAACAAGCGAAAAGGCGCGCCCGTTCCACTCGCACTCGGCGTAAAGCCGGTCGCGCGTAACGCCCGGCGTATCCTCCACGATAGAGAGCCTCCGCCCCACAAGCTTATTGAACAAATGCGATTTGCCGACATTCGGCCGGCCCACGATTGCGACAATGGGCATAACTTTCCTCCGTTATCTGTGAAAAAACAGCGCCGCCGCAAGCGCTTCGCCGTCCGCTTCGACGGCGGCGACAGGCGCGCCAAGCGCGGCTTCAAGCTCCTCTGCGGTCATGCCGTCCAAAAAACAGCTTGTCCCGTGCCTTAGCATAACCGACGGTATCAGCACCCGCGCGCCGAGTGGTCTGTCCCTAAGCGCGCTTAGAACATCGCGCCCGGTCAAAAGCCCCGCAACGGTGACAGTTTTCCCAAAAAAGCTGTTTTCTGCGGCAATAACGTCAACGGGCAGTCCCGCAAGCAGTTCCCGCAGGAACGGCGCGGCGGCCAC
>JAISVI010000006.1 GCA_031271665.1 Oscillospiraceae bacterium | reverse complement strand
TGCGTTTTGGGGTTGCAAAAGCCTTACAAGCATAACGATCCCCGACAGCGTAACAATCATCGGGGACAGTGGGTTTGAAAGTTGCCAAATCCTTACAAGCATTACAATCCCCGACAGTGTAACAAGCATTGGGATCAGCGCGTTTGAAAGATGCAAAAGCCTTACAAGCATATCAATCCCCGACAGCGTAACAAGCATCGGGATCAGCGCGTTTGGTGATTGCGAAAGCCTTACAAGCATTACAATCCCCGACAGCGTAACAAGCATCGGGAATCGTGCGTTTTTGGGTTGCAAAAGCCTTACAAGCATAACGATCCCCGACAGTGTAACAAGCATTGGTGACGGTGTCTTTGACGGTTGCGAAAGCCTTACAAGCATAACAATCCCCGACAGCGTAACAAGCATTGGGGACAGCTCGTTTGAAAGTTGCCAAAGCCTTACAAGCATTACAATCCCCGACAGCGTAACAAGCATTGGGAAATGGACGTTTTACGGTTGCGAAAGCCTTACGAGCATAACTATCCCGGACAGCGTAACAAGCATTGAAGGATATGCGTTTGACGGTTGCGATGCTTTAACCATCTTCGGTACTGCCGGGTCATACGCGGAAACATACGCGGAAGATATGGGGATTGCGTTCGAGTTGATTAGTTAGCCGTATGTTGCGTGGTTTGGCGGGGGCAAAACTCCCGCCGTCTGCGGCGGCCACCCTCTTTTCTAAAGAGGGTTTTGTAGGGGCGGCGTTCTGCCGCCCGCAATTCCTGGCGATACCCGTGCCTTCCCCGTAGGGGACGCTGTCCTCAGCGTCCCGTCCCCCGCAGGGTCGGGCGTTTTTCCCCGGCGATACCCGCGCGTTCCCCGTAGGGGACGCTGTCCCCAGCGTCCCGTCCCCGCCGCACAGACCGGACATCAAAATAAAACGGAGGCAGCATAAAAATGGTGATTTTGGGCGGAATCGCGTGCCTTATTGCCGGGATTGTTATGACAATCCGGGGAATATCTCTGAACGGCGACATATCGGCCAGAATACTGGACGAGCATCCGGGTACGGTTTGGATTGTCCTTGGTGTTGTCTTGGTTCTTGTCGGCATTGTGACACTTTACTACATCTACAAACGGAAAAAGAGAGGCTTTTAGTCCCAGCGTGATGGCATATCCGTAATGCGGATGGCGCGATGTCAATTGACAATGAACAATTGACAATTGACAATTTGGGGGACGGGTTGTAGGGGCGGCGTTCTGCCGCCCGTTATTTCCTCGCCCGCGCGGGGGGTGGGTGGCGCGATGTCAATTGTCAATTGACAATTTTGGGGGACGGGCTGTAGGGGCGGCTTTCTGCCGCCCGTTTATTTCCTCGCCCGCGCGGTTGTGCGGACGGCGCGCCGGGGGCGTCGCGCCCTACAGGCGTATCTTAAAAAACAACGTTGAAAGGATCGGTAAATCATGGGGCTTTTTGATTCGCTTTTGAAATCCGCGGCAAGGTCTGCGGGAAATAAGGTTGGCAACAAGTTGGGCGGGGTGCTTGGCGACGCGCTGGGGGACGCTATCGGCGTTCCCGGCGGCGCGAGCGCGGCGAACACGCAGACGGGCGGGGCGACACCAGACTTGCCCATATCGGTTGTGCGCAATGACTGCGCTTGGTTTACCGTAAAAAGCGAGGATTCGCAAGCGGTTATCCGGGCGCTTAATGCGGATACCGTAAAGGAAGCCGGTTGGAAACAGGGACTTGATTACATAGAGCGGCTTTTTCAAGACGGCATGAAAAACCGTGAAAAAATGGCGCAGTACCGTAAAACCGTGTTCGTTTCGCCGCCTGTGCGTGGTTATATATTCATAACCTACAACGGGGGCGAGGACAGGATGGCAATCAAAGACATCGGCGAACGGTTTGACGACTGCCGGTTCTTTATGGCGTATGACAGCGTGACCCTTATATCATGGATGAAGTTTGAAAACCACGCCGTGGTAAGGGAGTATTATTGCTCGCTTGACGGCGACAACCCGACAATCGTAAGTTCGGGCATCTTTACGCCGGAAGAGCGTTCGCTTGGCCTTGACAAGATGTGCCTTTCAATGGAGGAGTGGCGTAACGAAAACACATCGGCGGAACTGCCGACATCCGGCGATGTCGAGGAACTCGCGAAGGCGTGGGGCGCAGACCCGACGTTCGGGGACGGGACATACGAAAAGGGAACGGGCTTTATCTGCCGGATTTAATGTTTGAAAACGTCAAAACTCCCGCCGACTGCGGCATCGGACGGGCGCGCATTGCGCGCCCGCAATTTCCGACCGCCCGCGCGTCCCCCGTTATGGGCGACCGTCCACGGTCGCCCGAATCATAAAACGGCGGAATTGACCGGGACGATTGCCATCGTACCCTACGACCCTCTCCGTCATGCCGCCCGCTCGCCGCTGTGTAATTTTTCACAAATAGGACTTGCTTATTGGGCGGACAATTGGTAGAATGTTGACAGTGTTCAATTCGCCAATATTTTTATTATGCGGGAAGGCAGGTAAACCAAGGTATGATTTTCGATTTTCGCAAGGACTGCGCGTGGGCAGTCGTCGTCCCCACCAGTATGGGGGTGCGCATTACGCCCGCGAACGGTCAGCCCGTGCACTGCAGCAACACCTTCACCATGCAGGCCACAAGCGCCGAGTCAAACGTCGCCACCGTCGCCGCCTCGTTGGGTATGCCCGCGAAGGTTCTGACTTGCTTTGTCAAGGGCAGCCCCATCGCGCGCTTCATCAAGTCTGACCTGCGAAGCAGGAACCTTGACTTTGAAGGCCCAGAGCTTGCGCAGGACGGCCCGTGGGGCTTCCGGCATCAGTTCAACATCGCGGACTCGGGCTTTGGCTCGCGCGGGCCGATAGTACATAACGACCGCGCCGGCGAGGTCGGGCTTGAGCTTAACATCAAGGATTTTGACACCGAACGGCTTTTCGGCAAAGAGGGCGTACGCATTTTGCACATGTCCGGGCTTATCGCGGCGCTGTCGCCCGGAAGCGCCGAACTGTGCCTTGAACTTGCGAAGGCCGCCAAAAAGCACGGAACGCTTGTAAGCTTTGATATGAACTACCGCGCCTCGTTCTGGAAGGGCCGCGAAACCGAACTTAGAAGCGTATTTTCTCAAATCGCCTCTATGTGCGACATTCTCGTCGGCAATGAAGAGGATTTCCAGCTTTCCCTTGGCATCGAGGGGCCGGAACACGGCGGAAAAGACCTTGGCGCGAAAATCGAAAGCTTTAAGCAGATGATCCAGCGCGTCCGCGCGGCCTATCCCTCGGCGCGCGTTTACGGCACTACGCTGCGGCAAGTCGTGTCGGTCGGCGTACATATGTGGGGTTCAATCATGCTTGCCGGGGACACTTGGGACGTTATCCAGCCGCGCGAAATCAACGTGCTTGACCGTATCGGCGGCGGCGACGGCTTTGTGGGCGGTATGCTTTACGGTATCCTGAAGGGCTATGACGCGGAAAAGTGCAACAGCCTTGGCTGGGCAAGCGGCGCGCTTGCCGCGACCATGCTTACCGACTACGGGCTTCCCGTTGACGAAGAACAGCTTTTAAGCATCGCGGCGGGCAACGCGCGCGTAAAAAGATAGAGGAGGAAAATACAGTGAAAAAAGCGGATATCGGCCTTATCGGCCTTGCGGTCATGGGTGAGAACCTTGTTATGAACATGGAAAGCAAAGGCTTTACCGTCGCGGTGTTCAACCGCAGCACAGAAAAAGTTACAAACTTCGTCAACGGCAGGGCAAGCGGAAAGAACATAATCGGCACATATTCCATTCAGGAACTTGCCGATAACCTCGCGAAGCCCCGCAAGGTTATGATGATGGTCAAGGCCGGAAAACCCGTTGACGACTTCATAGACATGGTAATCCCCTATCTCGAGCCGGGCGACATTATCATCGACGGCGGCAACTCGCACTTCCCCGACACAATCCGCCGCACCAAATATGTCGAGAGCAAAGGGCTTCTTTACATCGGCACGGGCGTTTCCGGCGGCGAAGAGGGCGCGCTTCTCGGCCCAAGCATCATGCCCGGCGGCTCGCCCGCCGCGTGGCCGCAGGTCAAGCCCATATTCCAAGGCATCGCCGCGAAAGCTCCGGACGGAAGCCCCTGCTGCGACTGGGTCGGCTCTGACGGCGCGGGTCACTTCGTAAAGATGGTTCACAACGGCATCGAATACGGCGATATGCAGCTTATCTGCGAAGCCTATAACCTTATGAAAAACCTTCTCGGCATGTCCGCCGCCGAAATGGCCGAGGTTTTCACCGACTGGAACAAGACCGAGCTTGACAGCTATCTTATCGAGATAACGCGCGACATCCTTGGCTTTAAGGATACGGACGGAAGCGCCCTTGTGGACAAGATTCTTGACACGGCGGGACAGAAAGGCACCGGCAAATGGACGTCCGTCGCCTCGCTTGACGAGGGCGTACCCCTTACCCTTATAAGCGAGGCCGTTTACGCGCGCTGTCTGTCCGCCATTAAGGAAGAGCGCGTGGCCGCGTCGAAGGCCATCACCCCGCCGGAGGTTCCCGCGTTCACCGGCGACAAGAAGGCCTTTATCGAGGACATCAAGAAGGCGCTTTACGCCTCTAAAATCGTCTCCTACGCGCAGGGGTATACGCTTATGCGCGCGGCGGCGGGTACTTACAACTGGAATCTGGATTACGGCAACATCGCGCTTCTGTGGCGCGGCGGGTGCATTATCCGCTCGGTCTTCCTTGGCAAAATCAAAGAGGCGTTCGACAAGAACCCCGAACTTGCCAATCTGCTTGTTGACCCGTATTTCAACGGCATTATGAAGGACTCCCAGGCCGCCTGGCGGCGCGTATGCGCGGCCGCCGTTACCTACGGGCTGCCCGCGCCCACCTTCGTATCGGCGCTTAGCTACTTCGACGGCTATCGCTCGGCGCGGCTTCCGGCAAACCTTTTACAGGCGCAGCGCGACTATTTCGGTGCGCACACCTACGAGCGCGTTGACGCCCCAAGGGGCGAGTTCTTCCACACCAACTGGACGGGACGCGGCGGCGACACCTCGGCCAGCACCTATGTGGTATAGGCGGTATGGCATACAGCAGTGAAAAACTGCGTGAAAAGCTTTCGGCGGCGCTTGCGGGCAGAACCCTTAACCGGGTTCTGCTGCTGCCGCCGGACGCCACGCGCACACATTCATACGCGGGCGTTATCACGCGTATGCTGTTCAGCATACTGGACTGTAAGATAGACGTGATGCCCGCCCTTGGCACGCACGAGCCGATGAGCAAGCGCGAGTGCGACGACTTCCTCGGCATACCGTTTGATACAATTATCAACCACGACTGGCGCAACGACGTTGTTAAGCTCGGCGAGGTTCCGGGCGATTTCGTGTCGTCCGTGTCCGAGGGGCTTGTCACCTCCTCTGTGGACGTCGAGGTCAACAGGCGGCTTCTTGACAAAAGCTATGACCTTATTATCTCCGTCGGTCAGGTCGTGCCGCACGAGGTTGTCGGCATGGCCAACTATTCCAAGAACATATTCGTCGGCTGCGGCGGAAGCGCGATGATAAGCGCTTCGCACATGCTTGGCGCGTACTACGGCATCGAGCGTACGCTTGGACGCACCGACACACCGGTAAGAAAAGTCTTTGACTATGCCGAGGAAAACTTTATCGCGGATCTTCCGATACTGTACATACTGACAGTCACGCAGGGGCTTGAGCTTTGCGAGCTGTTCATTGGGCGAAGCCGCAAGCAGTTCGAGGACGCGGCTGTGTTAAGCCGCGAGAAGAACCTTACCTTTGTCGATAAGCCCCTTAAAAAGTGCTTTGTCAACCTTGACGAACACGAATTCAAAAGCACATGGCTTGGCAACAAGGCCATCTACAGGACGCGCATGGCCATGGCCGACGGCGGCGAGCTTGTCATCCTCGCGCCCGGGGTTACAAAATTCGGCGAGGACAAGGACATCGACGCCCTTATCCGCAAGTACGGCTATTGCGGGCGCGAGAAAGTTATCGCCCTAAGCCGCGCGAACAAGGATCTTCAGGAAAACCTGTCGGCGGCCGCCCACATGATACACGGCTCGACAGACGGGCGCTTCACCGTGACCTACGCCGCGGATAAGCTTTCGCGCGAAGAGGTCGAGGGCGTGGGCTTCAAGTACATGCCTCTTGACGAGGCGCGCGCGCTTAAAGACACCGGCGACCTGTACATCGAAAACCCCGCCGTGGGACTTTGGGCGCTGAAAGGGAGTTTTTAATTATGATTTACCTTAATTCACTTACGCGGCACGGCGATTCCACGTTGTTTATCGCCAAAGAGAACGGTGGGAAGTCGCTTTACGTCTACGGCGCGGGCGAGGCTTTCGACGCGCTTCAGGGGGAGGTTCTCGCGCTGCCGGGCGGCGCGGTAAAGCGCTGCGCGCTTACGAACGCGAACGCGAAGGCGATTCGCGCGCTGTTCCCGTTCACGCGCCCCTCAAGCCATAAGGGCCGCCCCTTCACCCTTGGGCTTGGCGACAGGCTTGGGCTTGCCTCGGCGGGGCATATCCGGCTTATCCGCGATATGGACGTGTTCCCGGTTCTCGCCCAGCAGTCCATACGCGAGCTTAACTTGACGGGCAGAACCTATGATGATGTGCTTGCCTCGGCGGTCTGGGCAGTGTTCCAAGAGGGATACCGTAAGGGTTGGGGCGCGGACGGCGACCACCTTAAAACGCGCGAAGAGGTCAAAATGGCTCTTGACAGCGGCTTTACGATGATAACCCTTGACTGCTCGGAGCATATAAAAAATTCCGGGCAGACTCCGGAAGATGTGTACGGCCAGGCCATTGGCTTCACGGTAGACATTTACAATGAGTTTATATGCGGCACGGACATTGACTTCGAGCTTTCCATTGACGAAACGCAGACCACCACCTCGCCCGAGGCACACCGTTTCGTCGCCCAAGCGCTTAAAAAGGCGGACATCACGCTTGTAAGCCTTGCGCCGCGCTTTATCGGCGAGTTCCAGAAGGGCATCGACTATCGCGGCGACCTTGCCGCGTTTGAGAAGGATTTCAAAGTCCACGAGGAAATCGCCAAGGAGTTCGGCTATAAGCTAAGTATCCACTCCGGAAGCGACAAGTTCGCGGTTTTCCCGGTTATCTACAGGGAAACGGGCAAAAACGTACACGTCAAGACCGCCGGCACCAATTGGTTAGAGGCTGTTCGCGTCATCGCGGGCAAGGAACCGGCGCTTTACCGCAAGATACATGAAACCGCGCTGAAATATCTCCCCGAGGCGAAGAAGTACTATCACATCACCGAAAACACGGCGAATATCCCCGCCCTTTCGGCGCTTAAAGACGAAGAGCTTCCCGGTCTTCTGGAAATCGACGACGCGCGTCAGGTGCTGCACGTAACATACGGCTTCACGCTTAAAGAGCATGGGGAAGCGCTTTTCACCGCGCTTAACAAGCACGAGGAAAGCTATTACGCCGCCCTTGCGAAACATATCGGCAGACATCTGTAGATGCGGCGTTCTGCCGCCCGCAATTTCCCGGCGTTTCGGCGGTGCTGTGACGTTGGGGGTGGTGCGCCGGGGGCGTCGCGCCCTACGGTCAAACACGCGCCGTCAGCCTTACGACTGACGGCGCGTTCACGTCGAGACATCTGATTATGCCCGTCTTATTTGCCGCCCGCAATAAGGCGCAGAAAATTCTTGATAAGCTGCGCCGCTTCCGCACGGCAAGCGGCTTTTTGCGGCATAAAGGCGTTATTGTTACCGCCCATGACCCCTGCCTCGGAAAGTTCCTTTGCCGCCGATTCCGCCCACACGGCAATTTGTGCCGTATCGGTGTAGTCCGGCGCTTCGCGGTTGTCGGGGATTGCGTAGCCTTTGAAATTTGAGTAATTAAGCAGCATAAGCGCCATTTCCTGACGGCTGATTGTCTTATCCGGCGAATAATTGCCGCCGCCCGTACCGGCGACGATACCGTTCTCCGCCGCCCATATCACCCCGTCGTGATACCATGTGCCAACCGGTACGTCGCCAAAGCTCGCGGAACCGCCCGGCGCGGGCTTCCCCTCAAGACTCCAAAGCACGGTTACGAACATGGCCCGTGTCATGCCGTCATCCGGCATAAACTTTCCGCCGTTTCCGACGAACAGACCGTAATGACTCACATAAGCCACGGCGTCATAATACCAGGCGCTCTCCGAGATGTCACCGAACACATTGACCCATAACGCCACCGGGTCATACCCCACGGCATAGCGGCTTTGGTGGCTGACCGCGAAGGTGATCAGGGCGGTTTCTTCATCGTACACGCCGTTCAG
>JAISVI010000144.1 GCA_031271665.1 Oscillospiraceae bacterium | reverse complement strand
GTAGTGCTGATTTCGCAGAAATCGTCAAGTTACGGCAACTATATAGTTATCGACCACGGCGGCGGAAGGGCCACGCTGTACGCCCACCTTTCCAAGCGCAGCGTCAATAAGGGCGACAGCGTTAAACGGGGCGACAAAATCGGCGAGGTCGGCTCGACCGGTCTTTCCACCGGGCCGCATTTGCATTTCGAGTGTCAGGAAAACGGGGAGTATAAAAACCCGATTAATTATTTAGTCAAGCAATAAGAAAGGAACGCCCTTTAAGATGAAAAAACGTTTTAGCGCGGTTTCCGTATTGGCGCTTATGCTGCTTGTTTGCGTAAGCACCTTCCTTATGACAAAGCAGGGCGCTATATGGAGTCTGCAGCAAGATCTTGATCACACAAAGGAGGTCGAGGAAAGCAGCAAAAAATTCTTAGAGGCAAAGGCGGCTATTTTAGAGCAGTTTGTCGAAGAAGTCGACGCAAAGGCGCTTGATGACGGCGCGGTGCGCGGCATGGTCGCCGCGCTTGGCGACAGGTGGTCGCTTTATTTGACCGCCGAAGAATATGAAAGACTTCTTAATCAAAACAGTTCTTTTGTAGGTATTGGCATTACTGCCGAGCCGGACAACGCCGACGCCCCGCAGGCGCTTCTGGTCGTCGAGGTTTTCCCGTCCTCTCCGGCCGAAGGCGTCGGGCTTATGCCGGGCGACGAAATCGTGGCGGTAGAGGGAGAGCGCGTCGGACAGCTTGGCTATGAAGAAGCCACAGAGCGCATACGCGGGGCGGAGGATACCATTGTAAGGATAACGGTACGGCGCGACGGGGTTGAGAGGGATTACACCATACGCCGCCGCCCGGTCGAGCGAAGCCTTATCCACAGCGAGATCGTGGACGGCGACATCGGCTATATCCGCATACAGGCGTTTGATACGGGCGCGCGCGTGAACGACGACTTTCAAGAGGCCGTTAAGCGCATACAGGACTTTGAGGTTAAGGGGCTTATCCTTGACGTGCGCGACAACCCCGGCGGGGACGTGGAGGTTTTAAGCAGTATGCTCGACCTTCTTCTGCCCGAAGGCCGGCTTATAACGCTTGAATATCGTGACGGCCGGGAAAAAGCCTACGATTCTGCCGAGTCAAGCGTGAATCTTCCTATGGCGGTGCTTATCAACGGCGAGTCCGTCAGCGCGGCGGAATTCTTTGCCGCGTGCCTTGCGGAGTACAATTGGGCGGTCACTGTCGGCGAGGCGACCAACGGCAAAGGGTTTGCGCAGACCGATATAAAGCTGTTTGACGACTCCGCGATTCATCTCTCGGTGCTTCGCTATTACACCCCCAACCATATAAGCCTTGCCGGGGTGGGGCTTACGCCGGATTATACCGTTGCGCAGACCGGCAGCGTGGCGGATCTCGCGACCGACAGCCAGTTTCAAAAGGCGCTTGAGGTTCTGCGGGAGATTATACCCTCTGACGAGGTCGGAGAAGACGCGGATGCCGAGGGCGGTGAAGAAGCGAACGCCGGGGATGGCGAAGGTGCGCAGTAAACGCATATTTGCCCCTTTCTCTCAATAAATATGTAGCCATATGCAACGCGAAGAATCACAGAAAATGCATGGTCGTAGGGGCGGCGTTCTGCCGCCCGCAGAACAGGGGTTAATTGACAAGTCGGCTGACTGTGCTATAATGGCGCGAAGAGCGCGTGCAGAAGAGCGCATCGCCCGAGCAGGGCAGGTAAGGCGGTGCAGCGTTGGGCAAACCAAGGCCGCGCACAGCGCGGACTGTTTGGCCAGAGCGGAAGCGGCGTACCTGCCCGCCCGCGAGGGCGCGCATGCGCTTGACAGCGCAGAAGAGCGCACAGCCCCCTCTCCGTCACGCTGCGCGTGCCACCTCCCCCAAAGGGGGAGGCAGGGGGGTACGCGTTTGTAGGGCGCGACGCCCTCGGCGCGCCGTCTGATTAAGGGATTGTCCATATATAACGTTTGGGGTGTAAAGATTATGAGCAAGCAGTACAAAATAACGAAAGAGCGTCTGGATATAATTAAAAACGAGCTTACCTATCTGAAAACCGTGCGCGAACGCGAGGTAGCCGAGCAGATAAAGGTCGCGCGCTCGTTTGGCGATCTTTCCGAAAACAGCGAATATGACGAGGCCAAGAACGAGCAGGGCCGCGTCTTTTCCCGCATTGCCGAGCTTGAGAACATAGTCGCCCACGCGGTCATCATCGAACTGGAGGCGCTTGACACAAACGCCGTGTCCGTGGGCTGCCGCGTCACTGTGCGCGATTTGTCCGGCGGAGAGGACGAGGTGTATACGCTTGTCGGTTCGCAGGAAGCCGACCCTGCCGAAATGCGCGTTTCCGACGAGTCCCCTTTCGGCAAGGCCATGCTTGGGCGCACGGTCGGCGAGAAGATAACTCTTAACGTCCCCGCCGGAAAGATAGAATATGAGATTGTCAGCATAGATAAATAGGCACATCGTAAACCTTTGCGCGGATTGCCGTGGGCATCGACCTCTACGGTGAAAAGGCGCAGTTTCACACGCTGTAGGGGACGGCCTCCCGGACGTCCCGCGCGTTTCCAAACGGATAAACTGCGGGCGATTCGTGAATCGCCCCTACGGTCGAATATCCGCCGCCTGTATAAGGGCGCGTGACAGAAAACGGAGAGATAACACCTATGACAGAAGAAACCCCGCGCCCCGAGGGCGAACTTATACGCATACGCAGGGAGAAGCTTCTCGCCCTTCAGTCCGAGGGGCGCGACCCTTTCGCGAACAAAAGCTTTGATTTCACCCATACCGCGAAGGCCGTAAGGGACGGCTTCGACGCGTTGGAGGGGCAGACCGTGCGCCTTGCGGGCAGACAGATGTCCAAGCGCGACATGGGCAAGGCGTTCTTCTGCGACTTGCGGGATGTTTCCGGGCGCATACAGCTTTACGTAAAATCCGACGACTTGGGCGAGGAAGCCTTCGGCGAGTTCAAGAAATGGGACATCGGGGACATCATCGGCG
This sequence comes from Oscillospiraceae bacterium, assembly GCA_031271665.1. Classification (GTDB taxonomy): domain Bacteria; phylum Bacillota; class Clostridia; order Oscillospirales; family UBA929; genus WRLJ01. Next base: position 3,048 of record JAISVI010000144.1, on the reverse strand, counting down.
CGGAGGGGACGGTTTTCAGGACGCGCCGGGGCGAAATCTCCGTCCACTGCGCCAGGATAGTCCTTCTAAGCAAGTCCCTGCGCCCGCTGCCGGAGAAGTTCCACGGGCTTACCGACCCCGAAACGCGCTATCGGCAAAGGTATGTGGATCTTATCGTCAACGAAGAGGTGCGAAGCACCTTTATAAAGCGTTCGCGGGCGATGTCCGCGATACGCGCGTTCCTTGCGGGCGAGGGGTTTTTAGAGGTGGACACCCCCGTGCTGCACACCCTTGAGACGGGCGCGGCGGCAAGGCCGTTTGAAACGCACCTTAACGCCCTTGACCTTCAAATGTATCTGCGCATTGAGTTAGAGCTTTACCTGAAGCGGCTTATCGTCGGCGGCATCGACCGCGTTTTCGAGATGGGCCGCATCTTCCGCAACGAGGGCATGAGTCCCAAGCACAACCCCGAATTTACCATGTGCGAGTTTTACCAGGCTTACACCGACTATAACGGCATGATGGATATCGCAGAGCGCCTTTTCGCCCATGTCGCCAATGAGGTGACGGGTTCGTGCGTGCTTAACTATCAGGGCGTGGAGCTTGACCTTACCCCGCCGTGGCGGCGCATGACGATGCGCGAATGCGTAAAGACCTTTACGGGCGCGGACTACGACTCTTGGGAAAGCGACGCGGACGCGCGCGCCGCCGCGCGTAACTTGGGCGTCGATGTCGGCGCGGACGCGACCAAAGGGGACTGTCTCGCCGCGATTTTCGACGAGAAATGCGAAGAGTTTTTGATCCAGCCCGTGTTTGTCACGGACTATCCGGTGGAAAACTCCCCCCTTGCCAAGCGCAAGGCGGAAGACCCCGGCTTTACCGAACGATTTGAGTTCTTCATATACGGGCGCGAACACGGCAACGCCTTTACCGAGCTTAACGACCCCGTTGACCAGCGCGCGCGCTTTATGCGCCAGCTTGCCATACGCCGCGCCGAGGGCGTGACGTCCGCGCGCCTTGACGAGGATTTTCTCGCGGCGATGGAGTACGGTATGCCGCCCACCGGCGGCCTTGGCTTCGGCGTGGACAGGCTTGTGATGCTTTTGACCGACAGCCCCTCGATTCGCGACGTGCTGCTTTTCCCGACGATGAAGCCCCTTCCCGAACAGGCGGACGCGAATGAGTGACCCATCGCGCGTGACCTCACGCCAAAACGCGATTGTGAAGCATATGGCGCTTCTTGGGCGCGACGCCCGCGCGCGGCGCGAGACGGGCGAAATACTGTGCGAGGGCGAAAAGCTTCTGCTTGACGCGCTTTCCCGCGGTGTCGCGCCAATCGCCGTGCTTTACGCAAAGGGCGCCGCCCTTCCCGCTTTGCCGCCGGACACAAGGCTTTTTGAGACGGACGCGGACGTCGTAAAATCCGTCTCCTCCCAAAAAACGCCCCAGGGCATACTGTTCACCGTTCCCCGCCCGCAGGTCACGGGGGCTGTAGATTTAAGCGCCAAGCATATCCTTCTTGACCGCGTTCAGGACCCCGGGAACGTCGGTGCCGTTATCCGCACCGCCGAGGCGTTCGGCCTTGGCTCGGTGATGCTTGCCGGGGGCTGCGCCGACCCGTTCGGGCCGAAGGCGCTGCGCGCGGCGATGGGCGCGGCGCTGCGCCACCCCATACGCGAGGTTAACGCCGATAACCTGCCCCCGCTTGCGCTTGTCGCGCTTGACGCGCGTGGCGAGGATATAAAAGAGTTCCCGCCCGGCCCCTGTATCGCCGTTATAGGAAGCGAGGGCGCGGGCATACAGCCGTCACTTTTGGCAAGATGCACGCGGCGTCTGCGCATCCCCATGAAGGGGGGCGCGGAAAGCCTTAACGCGGCGGTCGCGGCCGGAATATTTATGTGGGTGATGAGCCGATGAGCGCGCTTACTTACTGGCTTTGGCTTGCCGGCGTCCCCGCGCTGGGGGCCGGAAACGCCGCCCGTCTGCTGGACGACTTCGGAAGTCCGGAGGCGGTCTATTTTGCCGACCCGGCGGAGTTTGAGAATAAGGAGATAACCGCCGCCGCGCGCGCGGGGCTTTTGGACAAGTCAACGCGCCGCGTGGACGGAATTTTGGAGAAATGCGACGCGCTTGGGATTCATATCCTTACGCTTCAGGACGCGCTTTACCCCGACCGGCTTAAACAAATCTACGACCCGCCCGCCGTCCTTTACGTGATGGGGAAGCTTGCGCCGCTTGACGAAACGCCGCTTCTGACCGTTGTGGGAAGCCGCACGTACACGCCCTATGGCGAGGATGTGGCGCGGCGCATGGGATACCAGCTTGCCAAGGCCGGGATGGCGGTTGTAAGCGGCATGGCAAAGGGCATTGACGGCTGCGCCATGCGCGGCGCGCTTAAAGCCGAGGGGCTTACCGTCGCCGTGCTCGGGTGCGGCGCGGACGTCGTTTACCCGCAGGAAAACCGCGCGCTTTACGAGCAGATACGCCAGACGGGCATGATTATAACCGAGTATCCGCCCGGCACACCCGCCGCTTCGGCGAATTTCCCGGTACGCAACCGTATTATGGCCGCGATAAGCATGGGTACGCTTGTCATCGAGGCGGGGGCGCGCTCGGGCGCGCTTATCACCGCAAGGCTTGCCAACGACTACGGCCGCGACGTGTTCTGCGTCCCCGGAAGTATCGTCACCCCGGAATCGGCGGGCTGTCACGAGCTTATCAAGGCCGGGGCGGCGCTTGTCACGAACCCGGCGGACATACTGCGGGAATATATCCCTTTGTTCCCGCATAAGCTATCGCCGCCCGGCACGCAAGCAGCCCCATCCCGTATAAGCCGCCCCGAATCCTCCGCCGGGCGGGGCGCGCCGCCCAAGCCTTCCGCCGAACGCGCGCCTTTGCCCGCCGACCTAAGCGAAAACCAGCGCCTTATCCTGCTTTCTCTCGCGGACGCGCCGCGCATTGCCGACGACATCGTCGCCGCCACCGGCCTTGCCGCCGCCGAGGTACTCGGCGAACTGACCCTTCTTGAAATCCAAGGACTTGTCGAGACCCTGCCCGGAAAGAGATTTA
>JAISVI010000142.1 GCA_031271665.1 Oscillospiraceae bacterium | reverse complement strand
CGTGCGTTCGGTGATGCCGGTAAGCATCCCGCCGCTTACCTCGCAAACGCCGCGCGCGACTGTGCCGTGTTCGGTAAGCGTTTGCCCAAGCATATAGCTTACCATCGCGTAGTCGGCCGGCCCGACGCCGCTTGTCAGAAAGCCGTGCATGACCTTATAGGCGCTTTTCCCGTAGTAGTCGTCGGCGTTGATAACCGCGAACGGGCGGTCAAGCGCGTTCCGTGCGGACCAAAGCGCGTGTCCGGTTCCCCACGGCTTCACGCGATCCGGCGGCGCGGAAAACCCCGGCGGCAGGTCGTCAACCTCCTGAAAGGCGTACTCGATGTCCGTCTGGCGGCGAAGCCTGCCGCCGACGATTTCCTCGAACTCATTCTCTATCGAGCGCTTGATAAGCAGTACGATTTTCTCAAACCCCGCCTCCAGCGCGTCGTACACGGAAAAATCCAAGATGGTTTCCCCCGCCGGGGAGATGGGGTCGATCTGCTTTAAGCCGCCGTACCTGCTGCCCATTCCGGCGGCCATTACAAACAAAGCCGGGCCTTTTGCCATGTGGAATCCCCCCTATGGTCCTAAACTGTCGATTTAGAATACTTTCGGCGTACAATGTGTCGGGGCAATAATCAATTTCCAATTCGCCGTTAAATCATCCTCACGCAGAAGTGCCCACGCCTTAATATATGCGCTTTGCTTGCTTGGAAAGACACCGGCAACAGTCCCCCTGCCGCCCTGCCCGCTATGCAGCAAGGGGGCGCATTCGCGCCCCCACAAAGTCCCTAACCCTGCGCCAGTTTTTCAAGTTTCTTATACTTGTCCTTCGCGGCTTCCTCGGCCTGTGCGAACAGGGCGTCCGCGCGTTCCGGGAACTGAAGGCCAAGCGAGGTATAGCGCACCTCGGTCTGAATGAAATCCTTATAGCTTGCCGCCGGAGCCTTGCTGTCAAGCTGGAAGGGGTTCTTGCCCTCGGCTTTAAGGCGCGGGTCGAAGCGGAAGGTGTGCCAGTACCCGGCGTCCACCGCGTTCTTCATCTCGCCCATGGCGTTGCCCATGCCGCCCTTCACGCCGTGGTTTATGCAGGTGGCGTAGGCGATGACTATCGACGGGCCTTTATAGCTCTCGGCCTCGGTAATGGCCTTTATGGTCTGCGGCATGGACGCGCCCATCGCGACCTGCGCCACGTAAACATAGCCATAGCTCATGGCGATTTGGGCAAGGTCTTTCTTGGCCGTCGCCTTGCCGCTTGCGGCGAACTGCGCTACTTGGCCGATTTGGGACGCTTTGGACGCCTGTCCGCCGGTGTTGGAGTAAACCTCGGTGTCAAAGACAAGGATGTTGACGTCCATGCCGGAGGCGATTACGTGGTCAAGGCCGCCGAAGCCGATGTCATAGGCCCAGCCGTCGCCGCCCAGAATCCAGACGGACTTCTTGACAAGCATGTCCTTGTTGGCAAGCACTTCCCGCGCGAGGGCGCAGGCCTCGCACTTGCACCATTTGTTTTCCTTGTCCCAATACTTTTCGTATTCGCCCGTGAAGTTAGAGCCGTCGCCCACGTCAACGCCGTCCTCGCAGGCGGCGACAAGCGCCTCGGACGCGGCCTTGGAGGCTTCGCCGTCGTCCTTGGCGTCAAGCCAGTTCTGACCGGCTTCTTTAATCGCGGGTATAGCCCAATCCAAGGCGATAAGGGTCTTCACCGTTTCGGTAAGCTTTTCGCGGCGCTGGGCAACGCCCAAGGCCATGCCCATGCCGTACTCGGCGTTGTCCTCGAAAAGGCTGTTCGCCCAGGCGGGGCCTTTGCCCTTCTTGTTTACGGTGTACGGAGTAGATGGCGCGCTTCCGCCCCAGATGGACGAGCAGCCCGTGGCGTTGGCGATATACATGCGGTCGCCGAAAAGCTGGGTCACAAGCTTGGCGTACGGCGTTTCGCCGCACCCGGCGCAAGCGCCGGAGAACTCAAGCAGCGGCTGGGCGAACTGGCTTCCCTTGACGGTGTCGGGTTTCCACACGGCGGCCACGGCGGGCTTTTCGGCCACCTTTTCCGCCATATAGTCATAAACGTCCTGCTGCGCGCGCATTTCGTCAATGGGCTTCATGGCAAGCGCCTTCTCGCCCTTCTTGCCCGGACAGATCCTTGCGCAGGAGCCGCAGCCCGTGCAGTCAAGCGTGCTTACCGAAAGCGCGAATTTAAGCTCTTCAAGCCCCTTGCCCGTCATCGGAAGGGTCTTTGTCCCCGCCGGGGCGGCCTGCGCCTCGGCGTCGTCAAGCGCGTACGCGCGGATAACGGCGTGCGGGCAGACATATGAGCATTGGTTGCACTGGATGCAGTTGTCGGGTATCCATTCCGGCACGTCAACGGCAATGCCGCGCTTCTCATAGGCGGCGGAGCCTTGCGGGAACGTGCCGTCCGCCGCGTCCCTGAACGCGGAGACGGGAAGTGCGTCGCCCTGCTGCGCGTTGACGGGCATAAGAATGTTCTTTACAAAGCTTACAAGCTCTTTGCGGCTTCCGCCGACAGCGACGTCGTTTGAAACGTCCGGGGCGTTCTTCCAGCTTTCGGGGACGGCGACCTCGTGTACGTTCTGAATACCGGTATCGACGCACTTGTAGTTCATATCGACGATATCCTGACCCTTTTTGCCATAGGTGGCGACGATGGCGTCCTTCATATACCTGACCGCGTCGTCAATGGGGATTATCCCGGAAAGCTTGAAGAATGCGGCCTGCAGGATAACGTTTACGCCAAGGCCGCGCTTGTTTATCGCGCGGGCAAGCCCGATACCGTCAACGGTGTAGAATTTCACGCTGTTGCGCGCGATATAGCGCTTCATAGAACCGGGCAGGTGCTTGTCAAGCGCCCCGGCGTCCCAGTCACAGCTTAAAAGGAACACGCCGCCGGGCTTGACGTCCTCGACGATTTTATACTTGTCCACATAACTGGGGTTGTGGCAGGCGACGAAGTCTGCCTTCGAGACAAAGTAAGTGGACTTAATCGGCGCGTTTCCGAAGCGCAGGTGCGAAATTGTAACGCCGCCGGACTTCTTGGAGTCATAGGCGAAGTACGCCTGGACGTTCTGGTCGGTATGGTCGCCGATAATCTTAATCGAGTTCTTGTTCGCGCCGACTGTGCCGTCCGCGCCAAGACCCCAGAACTTGCAGGAGACAATTCCCTTGGGCGTGGTGTCGTGCGCGTCGGCAAGCGGAAGCGACAAATTCGTAACGTCGTCATTTATGCCGACGGTGAACTTGTTCTTCATCGCGGAGTTAAGGTTTTCATACACCGCGAAGATATTGCTTGGCGGGGTGTCTTTCGAGCCAAGGCCGTAACGTCCGCCGATAACCTTAATATCCTGTATGCCCTGTTCGGCAAGCGCGGTTATAACGTCAAGGTAAAGCGGCTCGCCAAGCGCGCCGGGTTCCTTCGTGCGGTCAAGGACGGCGATCTTCTTAACCGTTTGGGGAATCGCCGCGGCGAACTTCGCGCCGACAAACGGGCGGTACAGGCGAACCTTGACAAGCCCGACCTTTTCGCCGCTTGCGTTCATATAGTCAATGACTTCCTCGATGGTGTCGTTGACGCTTCCCATTGCGACGATGACGCGCTCGGCGTCGGGTGCGCCGTAGTAGTTAAACAGCTTATAGTCGGTGCCGCATTTGGCGTTGACCTTGTCCATATACTCCTCTACCACGGCGGGAAGCGCGTCGTAATACGCGTTGCAAGCTTCGCGCGCCTGGAAGAAGATGTCGGGGTTCTGCGCCGTTCCGCGCAGCACGGGATGTTCGGGGTTAAGGGCGTTGTCGCGGAAGCGCTTTATCGCGGCGTGGTCGGCCATTTCGTTAAGCGCGTCATAGTCCCACGCCTCTATCTTCTGCATCTCGTGGCTTGTGCGGAATCCGTCGAAGAAGTGCAGGAACGGCACACGGCCCTTAATCGCGGCCAAGTGCGCCACCGCGCCAAGGTGCATAACCTCCTGCGGATTAGTGGACGCCAGCATCGCGAATCCGGTTTGGCGGCAGCTCATAACGTCGCTGTGGTCACCGAAAATGCTTAACGCGTGGCTTGCAAGCGCGCGCGCCGAGCAGTGGATAACGCCGGGCAGCAGTTCGCCCGCGATCTTGTACATGTTCGGGATCATCAGCAAAAGCCCCTGGGACGCGGTGAACGTCGTGGTAAGCGCGCCCGCCGCAAGCGAACCGTGCACCGCGCCGGCCGCGCCGGCCTCGCTTTGCATCTCGACGACCTTTACGTTCTGCCCAAAGATGTTTTTCATCGACCCCGCGGACCATTTGTCCACAAGTTCGGCCATAACGGACGAAGGGGTTATGGGGTAGATGCCCGCCACGTCGGTAAACGCGTACGCGACGTGTGCCGCGGCAGTGTTGCCGTCCATAGTTTTTTTCTTCATTCGACAATTCTCCTTCCATTGATTCGCGGCTAGTTTATCATATAGGCGCTTAGTTTTCAATAGCGGATTTAGTAAAAACCGCCTCCCCTTCGGGGGAGGCGGCGCGCGCCGAGTAACACAGTTAGTCGCCTTTCGCCCGGCGTTATAGGAGAGCCGGGTTTATAAGCCCCCGTAAATCGCGTCGCCGCGGGAAACGGTAAGCTTCGCTTGAAAATCCCGGTCAAACAGCACGAAATCCGCGTCGTAGCCGACTTGGATGCGGCCTTTCTGAAGTCCCAGAAGAGACGCCGGGTTTTCCGCCGCGAAACGCGCGGCCTGCCACGGGGCGGCGCCGGTGCTTTGCAAAAAATTCTGTACGGCCTTGTTCATGGTAAGTACGCTTCCGGCCAATGTGCCGTCCGGCAGGCGGGCGGCGCCGTCTTTGACTGTTCCGCTTACGGTGCCAAGAGTAAAGTCCCCGTCCGGAAGCCCCGCCGCCATAACGGAGTCGGTGATTAGTATAAGCTGTGCCGGTTTAAGCCGGAACGCCATTTTCTGCACCGCCGGAACGACGTGTATGTTGTCGCAAATCAGTTCCGCGAAGCAGTCAAGCATAAGCGCCGCACCAGCCGCCCCCGGCTGGCGGTGTGTTTGCGGACTCATCGCGTTGAATATGTGCGTGAATGACGACGCGCCCCAGGACACGGCCTGCTCACACAGTTCATAGGAGGCGTTCGTATGTCCGATTGAAACCCGGATACCCGAACGGGCGCATTCGCGCGTAAACTCTTCTGCGCCGTCAAGTTCGGGCGCGAGAGTCACAATCTTTACACAGCCCTTGATAATATCAAGCCACTGCGCGGAGGGCGGACACAAAAAGCGTTCGTCGTGCGCGCCCTTACGCGTTTTTTCAAGGAACGGCCCTTCGAGATGCGCGCCAAGCACCTGCGCGCCTTCTCCTTGGGACATGGCGGCCTTAACCCCGTCAAGCGCGTCGCGCACGGCCTGCGGCGGGGCGGTGACGGTTGTCGGAAGAAAGGCCGTGACGCCGTACCGCGGAAGTTGTTTCGCAGTCTCCGCCACGGCGCTGCCGCCGTCCATAGTGTCGCGCCCGCCAAAGCCGTGGGTGTGAATATCTATAAGCCCCGGCCAAAGCGTCATCCCCTGTCCGTCAATCTTCTCCGCGCCGTCGGGACAGGGTTTGCCGACAGATATGATCTTCTCGTTGTAAAGAACGCTTCCCGTGCGGACTAACGCGTCCGGCGTGACAATATCGACGTTGTACAGATATTTCAAAGCCCCACAAACTCCTTCATAAGCCGCGCGGCCTCGTCCGCCTCGACGGCGCTTTCCATTTCACAGAAGATGCGAAGAAGCGGCTCGGTCCCCGAAAAACGGCAGACGATCCAGCCCCCGTTTTTGAAATAGACCTTGCATCCGTCCATATAGCTTACCCGCGCGACGTCCCACCGGAAGGCGGGAAGCTTTTGGTCGCGCATAATAAGCGTTTCGATTTCCTCCCGGCGTTCGGGCGGGAACTTATAGTCGGTTTCGGCCATATGCAGTTCGCCAAGCTCGGCGGTGATGTCTTTAAGGATTGCCGAAAGACGCCGCTTTGTAACCGCCATCATCTCTATAAGAAGGCTTGCGGCGTATATGCCGTCCTTGCCGGAGATATGCCCGCGCACGGTAAGGCCGCCCGAGCTTTCGCCGCCGATTACGGCGTCTGTTTCCCGCATCTTTGACGAAATATGCTTAAACCCTACCGGCACCTCATAGCAGACTTCGCCAAGGCTTTCCGCGACACGGTCAAGCATATGCGTCGTCGCCAGATTGCGTACCACGGGGCCTTTCCACCCCTTGTACTTTACAAGGTAGTAGTAAAGCAGAACAAGAATGTCATTGGGGTGCAGGAAGCGGCCCGTTTCGTCTATTACGCCCAGACGGTCGGCGTCGCCGTCGGTGGCGATGCCAATGTCCGCGCCCGATTCAAGCACAAAGCTTTTAAGCGCCCCAAGCGTTTCCACATTCGGTGACGGCAGCCGCCCGCCGAAAAGCGTGTCCCTGCGCTCGTGAATGACGTCCACGCCGCACCTTGCCGTCATAAGGATTGTCTGAAGGCTTGTCCTGCTTACGCCGAACATCGGGTCAAGCACAACCCTAAGCCCGGCGTCGCGGATTACGTCAAGGTCAAGCGCGCGAAGAATCGAGTCGATATAGGTGTTCTGCGGGTCGATTTCCGATATAATCCCTTGGCGTATGCCAACTTCATAGTCTATGGCTTCGGGCTTGGCCGTGCTTGCTTTTTCAATATACTTCTCAAGCTCTCCGGTCACTTTTTCGTCCGCGTCCCTGCCGCCGCGCGTGAAAAGCTTTATGCCGTTGTAAACCGCCGGATTGTGCGAGGCCGTAACGGCAAGGCCGTACGGCAAATCGAAATGCTTTACCGCGAACATAATAAGCGGCGTCGGCGCTTCGCTTCGTATAATCTTCACCGGTATGCCGTCCCCGGCCAAAACCTCGGCGGCCCAGCGCGCGGCGACGTCGGACAGAAAGCGCCTGTCATATCCGATTACAACGCCGCGGTTTGTAACGCCCTCGTCCCGCATTTTCGCGGCAAGGGCGGCGCATAGAATCTGTACGTTCGCCTTTGTAAAACCGTCGGCAATGATGGCGCGCCATCCGCCTGTACCAAACTTAATCATCCGTCTTAACGCCCCTCTTGTCCGGGAGTGTTTCGGAACGCAAGCGCCGACTGTCCCGTGACTTTCTTGAAAACCTTTGAAAAATGCGTCGCGTCGGAAAACCCGGTTTTCTCGGCGACGTCGGATACCCTTAACGCGGGGTTTTTAAGAAGCTGCTTGGCAAGATCGACCCTGCAATTCTGAAGCAGATCCAAAAAGTTTTCCCCGGTGTGCTTTTTAAGAAGCTTGCTTAAATGCCACTGGCTTACATACACATGGTCGGCAACGTCCTGAAGGCTTAATTTTTCGGTGCAGTGTTGTTTCAAATAACTAAGCGCCGAGCGTACCACAAGGCTGTCCACCGCGGGGGGGGAATCTTCCGTCTCCCCGGCGTTCTCTTTAAGTTTGACGGTCATGGCCTGAAGCGCTTCCTCTATTTCCTCTATTTTAGAGGGTTTCAGCAGATACCTGCAAACGCCAAGGCTTATGGCTTTGCGGGCGTACTCAAACTCCCTGTACCCCGTTATTATGGTCGTCTGCATCGCCGGATACTCGCTGCGAAGCCCCGCGAGCATGGACAGACCGTCCATGCCCGGCATACGTATGTCGCAAAAAAGGATATCCGGATTGATAGCGCGTACCTGAGCCATACCGCTTATACCGTCATACGCCTCGCCCGCGACGACGCAGCCATAGCGTTCCCACGGGACAAGGCTTTTGATACCGCGTACTATAGTCTCCTCGTCGTCGGTTATAAGCACCTTGAACATGTGCAACTACCCCTTCACGGCACCTGCGGTCATACCTTTGATAATGTTTTTCTGAAGCAGAATATAAATGACAAGCACCGGCGCGACCACCATTACGACAGACGCCGCCATAAGCCCGTAGTTCGGGCGTCCCTGGGAAACGGTGAATTCGTTAAGCAATCTTGTAATCGCCCAGGATTGCGGATTCCTAAGGAAGAACAGTTGGGTGAACAAATCGTTATACGACCAGACAAACGTAAATATCGCCACCGTGGCCATCGCGGGTCTGACAATCGGCACAACGACCCGGAACAGTATCTGGAACGCGTTGCACCCCTCGATAAAGGCGGCTTCCTCGACCTCGTTGGACATGCCGCGTATATACCCGGCCATAATTATAATGGCGAAGGACATATTGCCCGCCATCTGCGGAAGCGCCACGCCAAATATATTATCGATAAGTCCAAGCTTCTGTATAATCCTGAACACCGGAATTATTACAGAAAATGCGGGGAACATCATCGAGGCGATCAAAAGCGCGTTCACGCCGCGTTTGTACCTGAACTTATAGCGCGCAATGCCATAGGCCGCCATTGTGGCAAGCAGCGTGACCACGATTGTGACCGAGCCGGATAAGATAAGGCTGTTCATATAGGCGCGCGGGATGTTGAACCTTTCAAGCGCGTCCGCGTAGTTAAACAAGCTTAAAACCTCCGGCAGAGCGAAAGGTTTTGACATAATCTCCGTCGTACCCTTAAAAGAGCTTAACAGAACCCATACGAAGGGGAAGATGGTTGTAACCGCCCAAAGGATAAGCGCGGCATGAAGCAAAAACTGTCCCCAATGCCGGGTTCCTCTGCGTCTGATGGCCTTTTCCATGTCTGTACCCCCCTTACATATCTTTCGGTCTTAGGACAAGGCTTGTAATCTGCGCCGCCGCGATGCCAAGCGCCACTATTACAACCGCGATTGCCGAACCCTGTCCCACGTTGCGCACGTTGAATGTCTGCTGGTACATATATGTCCCCGTCAAATATGTCGTTCCCGCCGGAGCGCCCTTGGGGAACATCTGCCAAGGCAGGTCGAACACTTTAAGCGCCCCGGTCAGCGCAAGGGTGACGCAGGTGATTATGGTGTTCCTTAAAAGCGGAAGGGTTATAAAGCGTATACGCTGGAATCCCGTCGCGCCGTCAATCGCCGCCGCCTCGTATATATCCGCGGAGATATTGTTAAGCCCGGTTGCCAAAATAACAAAGTAGAAACCGACGTACTGCCATATAACGGGCAGCGTCATTGTGAAAAACGCGTTGTCGAACGATTTCCAGTCAATCAATGTGTCCTTGCTTATAATCCCAAGGCTTATCAGAATATTGTTAAGCATTCCTGTATCGTACAGAAACACCATGTTAAACAAAAGGCCAAGGGCGGAAGCCGAGATTACGATAGGGAAAAAGTAAATGGTGCGGTACGCCTGGGCGCCGCGCCGGACGTTATCAACCAAAAGCGCAAGCAAAAGCGCGATGCCAACCTGAAACACCACGGTGACTGCCATCATTTTAAGCGTGTTCAGCACCGCCGAGCGCATGGTCGGGTCAGAAAACACAAACTTCCAGTTGTCAAGGAAAAACATACTTCCGGAGTCGTTCACAGGCACGGCCCCGGTTCCAAGCGCCCCGACTTTCTGGAAAGAGTTTATAATATTGACGATAAACGGGTAATAGATAAAAAGCGCCATAATAGCAAACGCGGGTATCAAAAACACCGCAAGCGGCAGTTTGCGCTTATATACCATCGAATTCACAGTAACACGCCCCCTTCTTTGTGAAAAGGGCGGGAGAGAAAGCTCTCCCGCCCAGTGGACAATGCGTTTTGTTTAGTTCGCGTTCAGCGCGATGAAGTTATCAACTGCCTGCTCTGCAGTGATTGCGCCGGAGCAGAATTTCGCCAGATCGGAGTAGTAGAAGCCTTCCTTCGCCGGTACGGTCCAGGTGTCCTCGACTGCGGGGACAATGGCCACGCCCTTGGCAATCGCGGCCTGGCAGCGTTCGAGAAGCGCGGTGCTGTCGGCGACTTTGCCCGGGGTTTTAAGCGGGGAGGCGCTTGCGCCGGAGTACGCGGTGACTGCTTCGTCGCTTAACGCGTATTTGATGAAGTCAACGCAAGCCTGACGCTTCGCGGGGTCGTCCCAAGCCTTGCGGGTGATCATGAAGCCGCTTGAGTATCCGCCGACAAAGCTCATCGCGTCACGGATGGAAGCGTTCTCGGTCGGGAAGCCGAACAGGTCGATATCGTCGGTGGCGGCCTGTTTCACGCCGTTGGCGTCAACGTCCATTCCGCCGCGATTCCAGTGTCCGCCAAAGCACATCGCCGCTTTGCCGTCCGCGAAAAGCTGAACGGCTTCGGCGCGGGTGATGGACATGATGTTGGCCGGGTAGTAACCCTTGTCGGTGAACATTTTGAAGACGTTCAAAACTTCGACATACATGTTATACGCGGCGTCGCCCTTGGCTTTCGGGGTGGTGGTGACGATATCCTGACCCGCTTTGTTGTAAAGCAGGAACTCGAAGGTATAGTTCGGCTCGGAGAAAGACTCGGCGATCGGGGTGACGCCGTTGGCGACAAGCGCGTCGCAAAGCTTAAGGAACTCGTCCCAAGTCGCGGGGAATTCGCTGTATCCGGCGTCGGCAAGAAGCTTCTTGTTGTAGAAGGTGCCTTCCCAATAGCCGTTGGTCGGGACGCCATAGGACTTGCCGTCCACCGGGGAAGCTACGTTGTCAATCGCGCCTTGGTTGATATTGTTCGCGTAATCGGGATAAACGGAGCGGATTTCCTCGACAGAGACAATCTTGTTGCCCTGGATAAGGCTGTTGCTGTCGGTGCCGGTGAAGTACTGGATGATGTCGGGGTCAGAGCCGGTCTCAAAGTCGGCCAGCACGCTTGCTCTCCAAGCGTCGTCAACCGTAGAGGACTCGTTTTGAACCGTGTTGCCGGTTTCCGCTTCATATTTTGCAATTGCGTTGTCAAAAGGCACACGGCCGGTGTCGTCGCCGCCGAACATACCCTTTACGCGGATGGTTACGGGCGCGGCGGGCGTCTCGGTGGGTGTGGTGGTCGCCGGATTGTTGGGGGTTTGGGTGTTTGCACCGGGATTGCTCGTGGGCGCGCTGGGGGACGAGGATGTGCAGCCGGCCAGTACCGACAGGCAGAGAAGCGCCGAAAGCGCGACCGAGAGAATGCGTTTTTTCATGCTGAGTTCCTCCTTCTTAATATATGGGTCTATTTTTCTCCTTGCGGAGCGATTTTATTATAGCCCCCAAAAATATCAAAAAGGAATGTCCCCAGCCGCTGTTTTTTGTTTATTTTTGCTCTTCGCCCCGGGAGAAAAGGGTGATGCGCGCCACTGTATAGCCCCCCGTTTCGGTAATGGCGAAGGACGCGCTTTCGCCGTAAAGCAGGTTAAGGCGCTCTTTAATGTTCAGTATGCCCAGATGCGCCCCGCGCTGTTTCCCAACGTTTTCGCCGCCAAGCAGCGCGTCTATTTTCCCCCTGTCCGCGACGGAAAGCGCGCCGGAGTTTATAACCTCCAGGCAGATGTTTGCGCCTTCGCGCCGTACGACAATTTTAACAAGGCGCTCTCTGGTCTTTTCAAACCCATGCTCGACCGCGTTTTCCATAAGAGGCTGGAATACAAGCGGCGGAACCCGCGAGTCAAGCAGCGTTTGGTCTATATCCTTCTCTATTATAAGCTTTCCGCCATAGCGTTTGGAAAGGATAAAAATAAACGCGTCGGCATATGCTATCTCTTCCTCAAGCGTCACCTCGCGGGTATCCGAGCGGTTCATTGACGCGTCAAGCAGCGTGGAAAGCGCGCCTATCATTTCCGAAATGTCAATCTGACCGCTAAGGCGCGCCTGCCAATTCATAAGGTCAAGGGTGTTGTTAAGGAAATGCGGGTTTAACTGGCTTCTAAGCGCCATGATCTTCGCGTCCTTTAACGCAAGCTCTTCATTATATATTGTGTCGAACTGTTTTTTAAGCTCTGCGGACATTGTGTTAAACGTGCCTATCACGTTCTGAAAGTCGCGGTTTCCGGAAAAGGGTTCGGTCTGGACGCCAAGGTGGCCGGTTTCCAATTGCTTCGTGGTGCGGTTAAGCATATTAAGCGGGTCTATTATCTGTTTGCTGAAAAACCGCATAACGCCGAAAAGGATAAACAGCGAGCTAATGCTCATCAGTATATAGAACATCCCGATTATCTGAATATCCGGCCAAAGCGACACTGCGCGCCACCTAAGGGAGACTTTAAGCGTAAGGTCGCGGGTAGAGCTTGATGTTTCATAGCGTGTACGCGAAAGCCCGTCGAACGAGAAGCGGTCAACAACGCCGTTTTCAACGGAAACCGATTCACTGCCGTCACCCTCCGCGCTTTCACCGACAGCGCCGTATACGCCGTTAAGCCAAAAGTCAAGGCTTTCCGGGGGTACGCCTGTCTGCGTGAAGTTGTTAAACACATGCTGTGTGCGCATACACAGCACAAGAGTTCCAAACGGGGAAAAGTCCCTTCTGTCCAGAAGATTCCTTATAATATATATGTGATCGCCGTCAGACAGAAAGACTATCTGCCCGTCCATTTTCTCCATCCGGCTTACAACCGCGTCGTGTATTCCTTCGAGATATCCGCCTTCCCAATCCCTGTTCGCGATGTTGTAGAACATGTCGGGGTCGTCGAAGAAAAACAGCCCGGCCATCTCGTAATTGCGCCCTTCCCCGTAAAGCCGGTTAAGGTAAAGCTGATTAAGAAGCGAAACGATGCCCCGGTAGCGGTAATTCGCTTTTTGCGGGGTGCCGCGCCAGAACTCGTAAAGGGAATTATACGTACCCGCCCTTACGCGCGAGGCGTATCTGGAATCCCGTATAGCGTCGTCAAGAAGTTTGACCGTCATAACCATATTGTGGTGGTTTTCAAGCACAACATCGTTCTCGATACTGCTTCTCTGCGTCGATACGATATATATGCCCCCGGTAACGCTTATAACCAGAAGCGGAAGAACCCAGCAAAGGGTAATCAGAAGCGTAACGCTTCCCCGCAGACTTTTCGGCTTTTTCATCTCATATAACCTCGCTTTCACCACTTCGTTTATTTTATCATGAACAAGAATCGCAAAGCAATCCCAATGTTTTACCTTGCCAGCACGCGAAGCCGCTGATAGAATGTCTCAGATTGGGGGAATAGAATATGAAATACGGTCATTTTGACAACGAAAACCGGGAATATGTGATAGACCGCCCGGACGTACCCGTTTCATGGACGAACTACCTTGGGGTAGAGGATTTCTGCACGGTTATTTCACACAACGCCGGGGGCTACAGCTTCTACCGCTCACCCCAGTACCACAGGATAACGCGCTTCAGGCAGAACGGCGTTCCGCTTGACCGTCCCGGTCACTATGTCTATCTCCGCGACGACGAAACGGGCGAATACTGGTCGCTTTCCTGGCAGCCGACGGGAAAAGACAAGGATTGCTATGAAACGCGCCACGGTCTAAGCTACAGCGTGTTCAAATGCGGCTTTGGCGGCATAGAGGCAAGCCAGACGCTTTTCGTCCCGCTTGGGGATGCCTGCGAGCTTTGGGACGTCGCCTTAAAGAACGCCTCCGGCAAACCAAGGAAGCTTTCGGTCTTCGGATACTGCGAGTTTTCGTTCCACCACATCGACATGGACAACCAGAATTTTCAAATGAGCCTTTATGCCGCCGGAGCGGACTATAAAGACGGGATAATCCAGCACGACCTTTACTACGAGGAAACGGGCTTCCAGTCCTTTGCCGCCACGTTCCGGCCGGACGGATTTGACTGTACGCGCGACGCGTTCCTTGGTTCCTACAGAACGGAGACAAACCCCATAGCGCTTGAGCGCGGGGACTGCTCGGGTTCTTCCGGCACCACCGGCAACCACTGCGGGGCGCTTATGAAGAGAATAGAGCTTGCGCCCGGCGAAAGCGCGGATTTACTTTTCCTGCTTTGCGAGGGCGGGCGCGAACAAGCGGCGCGCCTTAGGGCAAAATACGCGGACAAGTCCGCCGTTCAAGGCGCGCGCCGTGCTTTGGCCGATTGGTGGGAGAAGCGGCTTGGTTCGCTGCGCCTTTCCCTGCCGCACCCGGAAATGGAGAACATGCTTAACGTCTGGACGCTTTATCAGGCGGAAGTGAACGTGCTGTTTTCGCGCTTTGCCTCGTTTATAGAGGTGGGCGGGCGCACCGGGCTTGGCTATCGCGACACGGCGCAGGACGCCATGTGCATCTCGAACGCCGAGCCGGACGGCTGCCGCAAGCGCCTTCTCCAGCTTCTGCACGGGCAGACCTCCGCCGGATACGGCCTGCACCTTTTCCAGCCGGAGTGGTTTATGAAAAACGACGACGGGCAAAGCTTCAAGTCGCCCACGGTTGTCCCCATGCCCGACAAATCGCAGATGATACACGGGATTAAGGACGTTTGCTCGGACGACCATTTATGGCTTGTGGCAAGCGTTTGTGAGTATGTGCGCGAAACCGGGGACGTAAGCTTTTTTGACCGCGTAATCCCATACGCCGACAGCGGCGAGGCAAGCGTTTACGAGCATATTGCCCGCGCGCTTGACTTCACGCACGAGCATATGGGCGCGCACGGCATACCGCTTGGACTGCGCGCCGACTGGAACGACTGTCTTAACTTGGGCGGCGGCGAAAGCGCCATGGTGGCGTTCCTTTACCTGTGGGCGCTTAAACACTTCGTTGACGCCGCGCGCTTCCTTGGAAGAACCGCCGACGCGGAAAAGTATGAACAGCGCAGGCAAAAAGCCGCCGAAACAGCCGAGCGGTCACTGTGGGACGGCAAATGGTTTCTGCGCGGCTTCACCTCTTCGGGGCGTCCCATAGGCTCGTCCGAGGCCGCCGAGGGGAAGGTTCATTTGGAGTCGAACACATGGGCGGTCGTTTCCGGCGCGGTTTCAACGGAAAAGGCGCTTGACTGCATGGACGCGGTGGACGAGTACCTTTACACCCCGTACGGCCTTATGCTGAACGCGCCAAGCTTTACCGTGCCGGACGACGAGGTTGGCTTTGTCACCCGCGTCTATCCGGGCGTGAAGGAAAACGGCGCGGTGTTCTCGCACCCCAACCCGTGGGCGTGGGCCGCCGAGTGTATGCTTGGGCGCGGAGACAGGGCGGTAAAGCTTTACGACGCGCTTTGCCCGGCGCTTCAGAATGACATTATCGAAATACGCAAGGCCGAGCCGTACAGTTATTGCCAGTTTGTGATGGGCAGCGATCACGCACTGCACGGACAGGCAAACCACCCCTGGATGACCGGGACGGCGGGGTGGGCGTATTATGCCGCCACGCGCTTTATCCTTGGCATACGCCCGGAATTTGACCGCCTTACGGTCGATCCCTGCATACCGCCGGACTGGAAATCCTTCTCCGCCGTGCGCGTCTGGCGCGGCACGCAGTACAGAATCACGGTCGAAAACCCCGGCGGCGTTCAGCGCGGCGTCGGTGAAATTTACGTTAACGGGCGCAAGGCAGACTTTATCCCGGTTTCAAAAGAGCCTGTTGAAGTGCGCGTCGTCATGTCCGCCGCGAAAGCGTAAGCGCGGACGCCGTCATCGCCCCAATTCAACGGTTGCAAAGGCTTGGTTATTTTGCTGGTTTAAGTCCACGGTAGATGAGTACGCCTGCGCGCAGTTTACTATATCGCGCCCGACGCCGCCGCAGACAGTACCCCGAAGCAGTACCGTAACGCAGCCGCCGGGGTCAAGGCTTCCAAGCCTAAGCCACCCCGCCCACGGCCTCCAGCGGCATCCGCCGTCCGTCGAATAGGACACATTGCAAAGACCCCTTGGCGGAATATCCTCCAGCACCGTGCCGAACGCGATGGCAGGCCCCGCGTTTATAACGGTCAGCGTATAGTTTATAACGCAAAGCGGCGCGGTAATGACTGTGTGGACTGTTATTGTTATCGAAATGTCCGCGTGCGGGAACTCACAGCAGCAAGACGCGCCGGGCAGCCCCGGCAACCCCTGCGGTGCTGACGTTATAATAGGATTATACCCTTAAAGCCTGATAAACAGGGGCTTTGGTGGTTTAGTCCTATTTCTTTTTGCCTGAACGAAGGTAAATAACGCCAGCGGGAGGTGATACCCAAGATGTTTTGAAGCACAATCCCTTATGCCCGATAAGCTATACGAAAGAAGGCGATAACCCTATGTGTAAAGTCTACGCCGTAGCGTCGCAGAAAGGCGGCGTAACGAAAAGCTCAACCGTTTTGAACCTTGCCACGGCCCTCGGCATTATGGGGAAAAAAGTTCTCGCGGTGGACGTTGACCCGCAAGGGTCGCTGTCCATCTGCGCCGGGGTCAATAACCCGGACAAGCTCACCCATACCACCTACTCCCTGCTTAACGCCGTTATTGACGAGGAAAAGCTGCCCGAACCGAACGATTACATCGTACCCTGTGAGAAAATAGACATAATCCCCTGCAATATCACCCTGTCGGTGTTTGAGGTCAATCGGGGGCATGAGATTGGCTGTGAACAGGCATTACGGACGGTGCTTGAACCGCTCAAGGAAGCGTGATGTCATGGCGCTTTGTTTCCAAGATAGCCATGGGCGACTACGACGCGGTTATCATCGGTCACTCGCAGTTTGAGAAGATTCCCATATCAAAGGAACGTCAGGAGCGGCAGCTTAACGAGGAAATCGTCACCCTCACCCGCATTATCC
This sequence comes from Oscillospiraceae bacterium, assembly GCA_031271665.1. Classification (GTDB taxonomy): domain Bacteria; phylum Bacillota; class Clostridia; order Oscillospirales; family UBA929; genus WRLJ01. Next base: position 653 of record JAISVI010000142.1, on the reverse strand, counting down.
AAATGATGAAAGAGGAAAACGGGGAATCATGGGCAATCAAGAAAATGGAAATTTTCAAGGAAAACCTCCGAACCCGCCTGCAACGCCTGATTGACGAGGAACGCAAGGACGATCTTCTGACCTTTGAGCAGTTGGGCGTGGATTACCTCTTTGTTGACGAGGCCCATGCCTACAAAAGCGCTTACACATACAGCAAGATGCGGAACGTCGCCGGTATCGGCCAGTCCAAGAGCCAGCGCGCCGCCGACATGGGGATGAAGTGCCAGTATCTACAGGAAATCAACAAAAGCCGCGGGGTCACTTTTGCCACAGGGACGCCTTTGAGCAACTCCATGTCGGAACTGTTCGTCATGCAGAGGTATTTACAGCCCGACGTTCTCAAAAAGACAAAACTCCACTTCTTCGATAAGTGGGCGGCGACCTTCGGAGATACCGTGTCAAGCCTTGAGATAAACCCCGAAGGCAGCGGCTACCGCATTAAGAGCCGGTTCAGTAAATTTCACAATCTGCCGGAAGTGCTATGCTTTGATGGGGGTTTGAGAAAACCCTACTAAAAAGCAAGGCAGCCGCCCGTCTGTAGCAAGTCCGGCAAGGCTGCAAGCGGCTCTCACGCCGCAGAAAGGACAACTCTATGGAACTGGAGTACATCCGCG
>JAISVI010000134.1 GCA_031271665.1 Oscillospiraceae bacterium | reverse complement strand
GCGATAGGAACGCTTTTATCAAACGTACTGCCGGAGAACGATGTTTTTATCGCCGTGGGTTCAGGGACGATAAACGACCTTTGCAAATATGTGTCCTTCCAATGCGGGAAAGAGTTTATCGTCGCGGGAACTGCGCCGTCGATGGACGGCTATGCCGCAGATGGGGCGGCGATGACGCTGCGCGGGATGAAGATAACCCCGTATACGCATACCCCCCTTGCGATCTTCTGCGATGTAGATGTAATGAAAAACGCCCCTATGCCCATGCTGGCGGCGGGGCTTGGCGACATAATCGGGAAACTCAGTTCGCTTGCGGACTGGCGTTTAAGTCATCTGCTGACCGGAGAGCCTATGCCGGGGGAGATTAAGGCGCTTATCGAGGACGCGGTGAAAAAATGCTCGCAAAGCGTCGGCGCTTTGGCGCGGCGGGAACCCGAGGCCGTCGCGGACATGGCCGAGGGGCTTATCCTTTCCGGCATAGCGATGTCGCTTTACGGCGACTCGCGCCCCGCTTCCGGCACGGAACACCATCTGTCCCACTATTGGGAGATGCGCTTTCTGGCCGAGGGCCGCCCGCCCGTGGCGCACGGGCTTAAAGTCGGCGTGGGGACGCTTTGCGCCCTGCGCGCGTGGAAATCCCTTCCCGAAACCCCGCTTCCGCCCAAGGCGGAGAACCGCGCGGAAATTGAGCGGCTTGTCGCGGAGAAGTACGGCGAAACCGCGCAGGGGATTCTTAAAACGCAGAACCCGAACGTGCCGTTTGCGGAGATAGAGCGCCGCTGGGGCGAAATCCGCGAGATCGCGGATTCGCTGCCCGCGCCGGAGGAGGTCGAGGCGCTTCTTGACGCACTGGGCGCGCCTCTTACCCCGCGCGAGGCGGGCGTCTGCGGGGATTTGCTTAAAGAAAGCGTGCTGCTTGCCCGCGAGCGGAAGAAGATGTACACCCTGCTTCAGCTTTTGGGCGACCTTGGTCTGCTTGAGCGGACAGGGGAAGCGCTTGAAAGGTATTACGCAAGGCGCGCCCTTGCGAAGACGCGCTGTTTTGTGCTTGATTTGGACGGCACGGTCTATCTTGGCAACACGCTGTTTGATTTTTCAAAGGGATTTTTGGACGCGGCAAAGCGCGCGGGGCGCGACGTGGTATTCTTTACGAACAACTCGTCCAAAAGCCACGCGGCATATATCGGGAAGCTTCGCGGCATGGGCATTGAGATACCGCCGGAAAAGCTTCTTATGAGTACCCAGGTGATAATCGATTTCCTTAAAACAAAGCGTCCGAACCGCCGCGTCTGGGCGGCGGGGACGCCCGACATGCTTAACCAGTTCCGCGAGGCGGGTATCGACCCGCAGTCCGAAAATCCCGAAATTGCCGTGCTTGGCTTCGACACAACCCTTGACTATGAAAAGCTTCGCGTTATACACGCCGCGCGGCTTAAGGGCGCGGAGTTGCTTTTGGTGAACCGCGACCTTGTATGCCCCGTGCCGGGCGGTTCGATACCCGACTGCGGCGCGATGGGCGCGCTGTTCGCCGCCATAGGCGGCGACGCGCCGGAAAGCTTTGGGAAGCCGACAAGGCGCGCCCTTGACTATATAACGCGCCGAACCGGATACGCCGAAGAAGAGCTTTGCTTTGTCGGCGACCGGCTTTACACCGACATCGCCATAACGTCGGGAACGCGCGCGTCCTCGGTGTTAGTCCTAAGCGGGGAAAGCAAGCGCGAAGACATAGCCCGCTGCCCCGAAGCCTGCCCCGACATGGTAGTCCGGGACTTGGGGGAACTGACGAGACAATTGACAATTGACAATTGACAATTGGGTTACGATAATAGCTCTTGCGTTGCATGGGATGCTGAGCGAATCCCGCGAAAGGTTTGATAATGCCAAGCAGACAACCGCCAATTGTTCATTGTCAATTGTCAATTATCAATTATCAATTGGCTCGCAAGCACCGGGCCGGCGGTTTCGCAGAACAGGTCGGCGGCCAAAAGCGCCTCTTGAAGGGTGTTCCACGCCGTGCCAACCTCCAGTATAAGCGAGTTTGGGGTGACATGCTGGTTAAACCGCTCTTCCCTAAGCGTCATCGGGCGCATAAGCGTGGGGTAGGCTTCAAGCGCCGCCTGCTGAAGGGCGCAGGCCGTGTTCAGGTTCGAGCGCCAGTCCGGGTGTTTAAGTCCGAGAAGGTTCGTGCCCACCACATACATAAGCTGCGCCGCCTTGCCGCGTTCGGTTTTGCTTACGGCCTTATAGGCCGTTCCGCTTTCGCTTAGAAGCGAGTCGCGGTGTACGTCGATGACCATCTGAATGCTTGGGTGTTCTTGAAGGTTTTTCTCTATCACGTCAAGGCTTTTCTCATACGCCTTTGAAAAAGACGGATAGTCGCATATGGTGCGGTCGTGAAGCACGTTGACGCCGTGGGCGCGCAGTCCGTCGGCAATGCGCTCGCCCACGCGGACGATGTTGAAGCGCGTGTCCTCGGTGCGCTTTATGTCGTCCGGGACATAATAACTGCGCTCGTCGGGGAAGAAGCTTTCGCTTCCGTGGGTGTGGACGATAAGCACCTGCGGTTCGCTTGCGGAGGATTTGGTGAACTTCAGCGGGCTTTCCATAAGCTTTACTATGTCCACCGGGTCTGTCACGCGGTTTTTAACGAAGACTGTGCCGTTATTGTCATAGCCGCTTCCCGCGCTTGGCAGAAGCGTGATTTCTATAAGCCGCTCGGCGTCGGGCGAATCCGACGGCGGCAGGGTGTACGGCCCGCCGATCCACTGCGAATACGGGTCAATGCCCAAATCGCCGACAGCCGGAAGTCCGGGAATCGGGCTTGGCGCTGCGGGCGGCGCGCTTTCCGTCGGGGGAGCGGTCGCGGACGCAGATGGCGGCGCGGCGGTTTCGGTGGGACGCGGCGTCTGCAAAGCGGCTTCATGCACCGGGGGCGGCTTGGGAATCTCCGGGTTTGGAATTTCGGGGGCGGATGCGTCCGCGCTTTGCGCGGCCATACTAAGCGCGCCGGACTGCGCGGAGAACATGTATAAAAGGCCGCTTTCCGAACTGTCTTCGCGCAGTACGCCGCCAAGGGCAAAAATGCCCCTGGCAAACTCGCCGCCGCTTACCGGGTTTCCGAAATCCGGGGCGCTTATCCCCAGTTCGCCCCAGTGCTGCCAGCACTGCACCGCCAGCACCGCCGCCAAGATGCCGATAATGGGTCTAAGCCCCGCGGCAGCCTTGCGTTTTTCGCGCCTTTTCACGTCATTCATGGCCGCACCCGCTTTCGTTAGTATTAAAACACTATATGTCCGGGCGGCCGTGAACATGTATCATACAGGGGGAGATATATTATGGATATACCTTGGAACGAAGCAAGAAAAGCCCTTCGGCGCAAACCGCCGCAGGGCGCGATACCGCTTTCGCAGGCGCAGCTTGGCGCAGTGTGCGCCGTCGCCGCGCTTGACGGCGAGGACGCCGCACTGCGCCGCAGACTGCTTGATATGGGGCTTACTCCGGGGACGCGCATACTGCCGGTGAAGACCGCGCCGATGGGCGACCCGCTTGAACTTCGGCTGCGCGGCTACACGCTTAGCATCCGCAAGGACGAGGCCGCGCATATCTGGGTCGTTACGCCGTAAATAAATATCCCAAATTATTTGACTTTTAAGGGAAATCGGTATATGCTTATAGCATGGGGAGATAGATGCGCCGTTTAAGCGCGTTTATACGTTTATGGGAGGGCCTTTTATGTCTATCGCCGGCGACGAAATTTTCGGACAGCACATGTCACTGCGTCAAACCTACGCCTATATGCAGGGTCAGGCCGAAGCAATCAAGGATTTCTATGGGATTTCCGGGTTTTACAGCGTCACTTTCACGGGATGCGGCCCGGTTCACGCCATATGCGACTCCGCCGCGCTTAGTCTTCGGATGCGCGGGGGGATGACGGCTTCCGGGATATCGGCGGGCGACATTATACTTAATATGGGCCGCTATCTTGACATGCTTAACGGCACGATGCTTCTTGCCTGTTCGCGCACGGGGAAAGAGACCGAACTTGTCTACGCCGTGGAAAAAGCGCGCAGCGAGGCAGGCGCGACCGTCATTTCCTGCACGGCTGACGAGCGCACGGATCTCTCCGGCATCGCCGACATTCAACTGGAGCTTCCCTGGGCAAAGGAAGCGGGGCGCGTTGCGACACGCAGTATCGGCAATATCTTTCTTGTGAACTTGTATAACCTTGGGCTTCTTGCGGGCGACATCAAGCTTGTCGAGGAGATAAAGGAAGTCACCGACGGACTTGAAAGTTTTATAAACGCCAACACGGCGCCCATACAGAAGATCGCCGAGGAGTCTTCTTGGGAACGCGCGGTCATTCTCGCGGACGGCGAGCTAAGGGGGCTTGCCCGCGCCGGGGCGGAGGCAATCCGCACCTTTTCCGGCGTACCCGCGTGGCACAGCAATATGCTTGACTGCCGCTATGCCTTCGACCGCACTTTCCTTAACGACAAGACCCTTGTGATTGCTATTGTTTCCCCCGACGAAGACGTGCATCAGAACCTTTTCATGCACGAACTGCGCGGCACAGGCGCGAAGTGCGTTATGCTTAGTCAGGGCGGAAACCATCTCGGCGCGGCGCTTAATATCACGATGCCGCCCGTACAAAACCTTGCAAACTGGGGATTCGGATTCCTGTTCGCGCTTCAGGCAATCGCCTATTTCCGCGGCGAGGCGGCAGGTTTCACCCCGGCGTGAGTTATCCCCGCGTCCTTGCCGCGCTTGCGCCAGTCAAGCAAAAGCGCCGCGAACGCAAGCACAAACCCAAGCCCCATTATCGCGGACGGTACGGCCATCCGCAGCCTTGGGAACATAAGGTATCGCAGATATTTATAAGCGTGGTATCCCGAGTAAGAGCCGATAAGGGCAAGCAACGCCACGAACCAGCGCTTCGGCTTTCTGAACATAAGGGTAAGCGCCATGACCTCGGCGAGATAAAAATACCTGTCGTGCATTCCCGGCAAAAGCCACGGTATCCCATAGCACATTAAAAGCGCGAGGTAGATAAAGTCGCCCTCGTCAAGTATCTTCCGCCGCCTGTACGCCAAAAACCACAAAAGCGCCATAAAAAGCGCCGCCGCGACAATACCTATGGCGAATATGGGGTCATGCGGGAATCCGTCCGGCAGAAGCCCGTACGCGGACGAGGAGTTCCAGTTAAGCCCGTGACTGTAGATACCGATCTGCCCGAAATATACGCCGAACGTCTGATCTGCCGTCATTCCAAATATAAGCGCGGGGGCAGCCGTAATAAGCATCACGCCCGGAAAAATAAGCGCGTGTACAAGTTTGACCTTGCGCGCCATAAGGAAGATTACGAAAACGGGCAGGAAGAATATCGTCTGAAGCTTAAACGCGAACGCAAGACTTGCCGCGAGAACCGACGCCACAGGGCGGTTTTCAAGCATATAAAGCAGTGAAAGCAGACAAAGCGCCCCGTAAAGCGAGTCGCACTGCGCCCACCACGCGCTGTTAAGCAGGAATGTGGGCATAAGCCAAAAGGCGCAAAGCGCGAAAAACTCGGTTCTTCCCGGCACGGTTTCCGTTTGCGCGCCGCGCGCGGCAAGCCGCATACCGGCAAACACAAGAACCGCGTCGCCGGCGACGGAAAAAAGCTTTATAAGCGCAAGGTCGCCTACCGGCAGCTTTGAAATGGCGTAAAGGAAGTAAAGATAGGGCGCGTTGTAGTTGGCGGTTGTGTTCCTGAACCCGTCAAGCCCTTGGTCGCGGAACTGCTGAACCCAGTTTTCCAAAAACGTCGTGTAGTCGTGACTTACCTCTGGAAGCAGGTAAAGCCGCACCGCCATACCAAGCGCAAGCACCCCTGCGGCGGCAAGCGCGAACTTGCGGCTTTTCGGCATAAGCCGCCTTGCGGCAAAGGCGCACATCCATACGAAAAGCGCGATAAACAAAGGAAGGGTTTCCGCGCGTCCCGAAACGCTTCGCTGAAGCGGAAGGGCAAGTATAAGCGCGAAAACGATAATACAGGCAAGCGAGATGCCCGCGGCGGCGAGAACAATGCGTTCCGGACGGTTTTTTAACACTTTATCACCTCTTGCGACTATGCGAAGTTTGCGCACGGAAAGGGAATGAACGATGACTGAACTTAAACTGAAAAACTACATGGAGGATATCGTGGCGGGCGACATTGTACAAGTCATGGAGCAAATCGGCTGCTGCACGTGCGAAGCGTGCAAGCTTGACGTGATGGCAATCGCGCTTAATAACCTTACGCCCTGTTATGTTGTCACGGAAAAGGGCGAGATATATGCCCGCACCCGCGAACTTACGCTTCAGTACCGCACCGACGTGGCCGCCGCCATCGCCAAGGGCGCGACGATGGTGAAAGAGCGCCCCAGGCATGAATGACAAATGGCCTTCCCGCCGCGAACTTAAAAAGGTCGCGCGGGATATCAACCGTACACGCGAATGCGGATTAAGCAGTGCTGCGGGGGCGCGACGCCCCCGGCGCGCCGTCTGAATTACGAGTTTGTCAACGCTATTTGCTTACGCTGACCGTCAGCGTAAGCTTTTTTTTCGGATCGTCAAGCGACGTAACCGTTATCTTCGTGCGTCCGGGCTCTGCGGCGTAAATAAGAAAATATTCGCCCACGCACCTAAGCCGCGCAACGCTTTTGTCCTGCGAAACAACGGAAACGCGCCTTTGCGTGGTGTCCGCCGGGAGATAGCCAAGGTGAATCCCGGTCACTCCGCCTGTTTGAAGCTTGATAAGACTTTCGGACAGGGCAAGTTTTTTAAGCGGCACATTCACCTGTACGGTCTTTTCCGTCCGAGCGGCGGATTCGTCAAAGGGCGCGCCGCAGGCGATGATTTTTACGCGCCCGGGTCTTTGGGCGGCAAGCCTTCCCTTGGCGTCAACGGTGACAATGGGCGCGCTTTCGCTGTGCGCCGGGTTGTTTCCGCCCGCGTCGCGGATTAAGTAAAGTATCTGCTTGTTATTCTTCCCCGCGTTGACCTTTGCGCGCAGGCTGAACTTGCTTCCGGCAGACACTGTCATCTCCCGCGCGCCCGCCATCGTCACCTGTTCGGGATACAGAAGCACGCGTACGTTAACCGTCACCTTTTTGTTCCCGTTGTAATTCATCGCCGTTACTTTTACCGTGCCGGGCGCAAGCGCCCTTAGCGAAACGCGCGCGCGCAGGGGGTCGCTTTCGTCGGCGGAAAGCGCGACTATGCCGCCTTTCCTTGCGCTCCACTCGAAACCGAGAAGCGTGGCGGCGCTGCCCTCTTTAAGTCCGGCGGCAAGCGTGACGGTATCGGCGCGCGCGGGGTCGGTTGGGTCAACGCAAAGCGTCACCGTTTTGACCGGAGTGTTTTGTTCTCTGATTTCAAGGCGGGGATTACCCTCGACGGCATTTATGATATAGGACTGCTCCCATACGGTCTCTTTTACCGGGTTTCCGAATTCGTCCGTTCCAAAGTCCCTTTCCTGCCACGCGCGCAGAAGCTCGCCGCCCACGGCCTTGGCGGTCAGCTTCGCCTTGCCGGACGCGCTTAGTTCCGCGCCGAATATTTCGCTTTTAAGCGGCGTTGACACGTCAGCTCCGGCAAATGCCCATTTTATTTCAAGCCCCTGAACCGCGTTTACAACGGCGGGGGTATAGCCTTTTCCAACCTTTATAACCCGCGTGGGTCTGCTTGTCACGGTCACAGCGCATACGGCGCTGCGCCCGTCCCGCGTAACCGCCGTAATAACCGCGCTGCCTTCGGCAAGGGCGTTCAGTATGCCGGTTTGCGCGTCCACCGACGCGACCGCGCCGTTTGACGAGGTATAAGAGAAAGTGCGGTATGTCGCGTCCGACGGCACCGCCCTTGCCGCCGCCGTGTATGACGTACCAAGCGACAGCGTTACGGTCTTGGCGGCGAAAGTCACGTTTTGAAGGGGTATCTCTTCAATCGTGACCTCGCAAAGGCCGCTTCGCACACCGCCGCTTTCCGCGTATATATAGCAAACGCCGGGCAGCACGGGGGTTATCTCGCCGCTTTCGCTTACGCTCGCGATGGGAGCGCCGTCAACATAGGGGTGTTTTTCGTCAAACTCAAGCGCGTACGGGGTATAGTCCCGGTCACGGGCCACGCGCCAGACAATATCCGCCGTGGCGTCCGAGGGAGTGAACGCGGCGTTAAGCTTTGCTTTCTGGTTTGTCTTCATCGTAACGGACAGCGTGTCAATTATTATTTCCGTGATCTCAATATCGCTTACGTCAACAAGCATCGTCGCGTCAAGCCGCGTGCCGTCGCGCTTTGTCACCTCGCAGCGGATGCTCGAGCGTCCGAGTATCCGGGCGGTGAACCTGCCGGTTGCCGCGTCAAGCTCGTCCCTGTCCGGATTGGGCGTTTGGGTGGCGGTCGGAACGGGCGAAGACTGGTCTTGCGCGTTATAGCTTCCAACCCGGAAAAAGTTTTCGGCGTTTTCGTCCCCGAAAAACCACTGTGTTGAAACGATATCGTTCGCGCTGGACGGGTCAAGCACCGGGCCGAGCATTGAAATTTGTCCGGGCGCGGTGCGCAGAATCGGGTATCTGACGCCGTTAAGGTACTCCTCGCCGCTGCCCTGAAGCGTAATGCCCGCGAGGGGTATGTCCGCTTCCGCGCGCGTGTGCGCCTTCAAGCATACGGACGCGCGGCTGTTGGTATAGGTGTCCACCCACTCTTCACCCGATGCGGAGACGTAGCAGCGCCCCGCCGAAGCGGCCGCGTCAAGCGACGCGCCCATAAGCGGAACAGGGGTGTTCCCGTGCGGAGTTTCGGCCTTTATAACAACGGCGAACTTCTCGCCCTGCTTCCCGACCGCCCACGGCGTTTCCAGTGGCACGGTCAGATAGCCCGGAAGAGCCGACACGCCGTAAGCGTCCCCGCCCTCCAAACGCACGGGGCCGCCGGACACGGCGGCCTTCATCGCCGCGTCCGCGCCTTCAGCGCCGACACGCGCGAGGAATATCTCAAAGCGCGTTTCCTCGCCCGGCGCGAAAAATGTGACGGCCTCTAACACCTCGGACGCGGAAGAGGCGGTATAGACCGCCGCGAAAAAGGCGCTTTCCGAGGAGAACCCGGTAAGCGAGGAAAGGCCGAACGCGTCGTATTCATAGGTTTTGTCAAAGCGCCCAAGCGAAAGGCCGCTTACCGTATAGGCCGAGTACATCGCGGTGTCAAAGCTTATATAGTACGTCCCGCCCCTGCCGCCGTCAAAGGCGCTGTCAACCGCGCGGAACGCGCCCCTGACGCTTTTGCCGTCCGCGCTGTATGCGTAGTTATCGTCCCACCCGGTTATCGCCACGCTGTGGTCGGCGGCGTTCACGCCGGTAAAGCGGTACACCCCTTCGTTCAAAAAGGCGTCGTCATAATAAAGCGAAACGGCCACAGCGCCGTATGTATAGATATGCTCTTTAATGCGGCGCAGATAAAGCTCTCTCGCCGCGCTTTGCGCGTTTTGCGGCAAGTCCGGTATGTAGATAACGCCCGCGGCGCGAACCTCCGGCACAAGGCGTTGGGTATCGGCAAGCGGGCGCGCCGGCTGCGCTTCCCCCGAGGCGGCAATGCCCGGGCTGTAGGGGTCAAGGCTTGTATAAACCGGCCCGCCCATGACCGAGCGCATCAGATACGCCGCGACCTGCGAGCGATTTCCCGCCGCCGTATAGGCGCGTGGGAAGCCGTAGGTGTTCGCGGAATCGGAAGAAAGCGCAAAGCGCATATGGTTTGCCGAAAAGCTTGCAGGGGAACCAAGCGACTTGCGCGCGGCCTCTTCAAGTACGGCGGCGGCGGCAAATGCCCATGCCGTGTGGTCTGCGCCTTGCCCCGGAACGGACGGCTGATTCAGATACGAGCTTGGCAGCCCAAGGTTCATGCTTTGCGTCCCGCTTTGCGTAAACACAGCAGATTCCGCGGTCGTGTCCGCCGTTTCAAGCGCCGCCGCCTGCGGGACAAGAGCGCCCTCCGCGCCGAACGGCAAGGCAAAAAAGCCACAAAAACATAAAAGGGTCGCCCAAGTAAAGGCCCTTTTGAAAGCTCCCCGGCATTTATGCCTCCCAGTTATGCCAAACATTCTGGACATCGTCGTCCTCCTCCATCACGTCAAGCAGCTTCTGCATACGCTTTGCGTCTTCCTCGTCCGTGATGGCGGTAAAATTATCGGGAATTTGCTCAATCTGCGCGTCAAGAAGCGCATAGCCCTTCTGCTCAAGCGCCTCGCGCACGGCGGAGAACGCGTCCGGCTCGGTGTATATTTCAAAAACCTCGTCCTGCGGGGAAAAGTCGGACGCCCCCGCGTCAAGCGCGTCCTCTAAAAGCGTGTCCTCGTCGGCCTCGCCGCGCTCGACGGCGATGACGCCCTTGCGCGTAAAAGACCATGACACGCAGCCCGCCGCGCCAAGATTCCCGCCGTATTTGTCGAAAATATGGCGGACGTTGGCCGCCGTCCGGGTGCGGTTATCGGTCATCGTTTCCACAATAACGGCCACGCCGCAGGGCCCGTACCCCTCGTATTGAATGGACTCGAAGTTCTCGTTCTGTCCCGCGCCGGACGCGCGCTCGATAACGCGCTTTATATTTTCAGACGGGACGTTTCCGCTTCGTGCCTTCGCGATAACGTCCTTAAGGCGCGGGTTCGCCGCCGGGTCGGGGCCGCCCTCGCGCACGCAGACGATGATTTCCCGCGACAGCTTTGTGAAAAGCTTGGCCCGCTGGGCGTCGGTCTTCTCTTTTTTATGCGCTATGTTCTTCCACTTGGAATGCCCTGACATACGATTCCCCCTATTAACCCGCCGCCATACCGCGCGCCGGGAAGCGTGCTTGTTTATATGCAGTATATCACAGGCTTGTCCGAGAAACAAGGCGCGAATACT
>JAISVI010000118.1 GCA_031271665.1 Oscillospiraceae bacterium | reverse complement strand
GTGCTCGGCGAGGTTTTTGCCCGGATCTCCCGCTTCGAATACGCGGACGGCTCCCCCGGCGGCACGGAAACCCTGGTCACGATAGTGGGAGAGGACGCGGGGCGCGCCCGGGTAGAGCTCCTCGTTAAACCGGCGATTGAGAGCCTCGATCGGGAAGGCCCTGTGATCCTGGGCTCCTGCGGCTTTGCAGTCCGCGAGCGGGCGAGGGATATCGGGGTTTCGTCCGGGCGGCTTCTCTGGGCGGATGCTTTCAGTGAGCGCAATCAGGGAATCCCGCTGGCGGACATTTTGGAGATGCCCATAGGCGAGCTGGTGGACGCCGCGGGCGGCGGGCCGTGAGGCTCTAAACGGCACACTCCCGCGCTGCGGGGCCGCGCCCTCTCAGGCACCTAGCGGGGCCGGCTCCCCAGGAGGGGGAGCCAGGGGTTGGGACGCGGGGGGATATTGGTCAACTAAACCCTGCCTCCCCCAGAGGGGGAGGTGCCGACCGCAGTCGGCGGAGAGGGCTTCCCCTACATTAAAAACTCCTGGACTTTCGCTGTCATGCTTGAAAGGGCTTCTATGATTGATTCCCAAAGGCTTGGCTTTTTGACAACCACCGCGTGGTCGGTGCCGGACAGGTCGATATACACAATATTCTCATGCTCCGGGCGCACCATGCCCATTTCCTCTGCGGCGCGGGCCAGTTCTTCAAGGTTAAGCTTGGCTTCGGCCTGTGTCTGAAGTTGGGTGTTCTCTTTCTCCATCGCGCTAAGGGTTTTTTGCATGTCCGCAGTTTCGGCTGTAAGAACGGAAAGCTGCATACAATTGTACACGATGAATAGTGCCGCCGCGATAACCCCGATAAACAGCATGGCGTTTATTGCCCCTATTTTATTCCCATGCCGTACCGCCACGCGGGGGCGCGGAACAGCGATGCTTTCCTCGGCAGCTTCACGCTGCTTTAACACGCGGCGATAGCGTGATAAATCGGGCGCGGCCTTTGTCTTCGGCATACGCCCCGGAAGGGCTGTACCGGTGAATCCAATATTCGGCAGTGCTTTTACGTCTTCCACGGTGACCCTCCCCTGCTAGTGGTTTTCCTAAGCGTGCGCGGCGCGTGACCGCTATAATTTTTCCGCCCAGCGAAGTTTTGCGCTTGCGCTGCGCGGATTTTCTTCCGTTTCGCGCTCGGTCGGTATTTTTCGCGTCTGACGCGTTATACGCGGTTTTTTCCCGCACACACAAACGGGGAAGGACGGCGGGCATTCACAGCCGGACGCGGCTTGTGCGAAAATGTTTTTCACTTCCCTGTCCTCGACCGAATGGAACGTAAGCACCGCTATACGCCCCTGCGGCCTTAAAAGGCTTATCGCGCCGCCAACGCCTTCCCGAATCGCGCCGATTTCATCGTTTACCGCCATCCTAAGCGCTTGGAAGCACCGTCTGGCGGGGTGGCGCGCGTCGTCCCCGCGTGAAGAGCTTGGAATAACCGACAAGATGATTTCCGCAAGTCTGGCGGTGGTGTCCACAGGCCGCCTGTTTACTATTGCCGTCGCGATTTTCGGCGCGAACTTTTCCTCGCCGTATTCGTAAAATATCCGCTTCAGTTCCTCGCGCGGAAGGGTGTTAACAAGGTCTTTCGCCGTTATGCCCTCCTGCGCGTTCATTCGCATATCAAGCTCGGCGTCAAAGCGAAATGAAAACCCGCGCTCGGGCTTGTCCAGTTGAAGCGAGGAAACCCCCAAGTCAAGGAGCACTCCGTCCGCCTCGGTTACGCCTATTTGCCCAAGGATTCCTTTCATATGCCGGAAGTCGCCGTGTATAAACCGGGCTTTGTCCCCAAACGGCGCAAGCCGCTCGCGGCAAAGGGCAAGAGCCTGGGCATCTTTGTCAAAGCAGTAAAGTTTCCCGCTGTCAAGCGCCGCCGCTATGGCCGCGCTGTGTCCGCCAAGTCCCGCGGTGCCGTCGATATATATTCCGTCCGGGCGGATATTAAGCGCCGCGATACATTCGTCAAGCATCACCGGCGTATGAGAATACTTCCCCATATCAGAAACCCAATTCGTCCATATGCGCGGCCAGCGTCTCTTCATTTTGCTGCTTCGTCAGTTCTTCCCAAGCGGAGGTGTTCCAAATCTCCGCGTGGTTTCCCAACCCCACCACTGTGACAGCCTTGTCAAGCTTCGCGTATTCCCGAAGTTTTTGCGGGATAAGGATACGCCCTTGGGCGTCCGGTTCGCACTTCCCCGCCGTCGGGAAGATATTGCGCTGGAACGGAATCGCCTTGGTTATCGGCATGGCGCTTACTTTGCTTTCAAAGTCTGCCCAATTCTGGGAAGAGTATACAAAGAGACATCCGCCAAGCCCCTTGCAAATAAAGAAGGCTTCACCAAGCTCTTCACGCAGCTTGGCGGGCATGAACAGGCGTCCTTTGGCGTCAATCGTGTGACTGTATTCACCTGTCATGCACTTTCCCTCCTCTTTTCACCACTTCGCACCACTTTGCTTCCTTAGTATAACCGAGTCATAAAAAAAAAGCAATAGTCTTTTTCATAATTTTTGCGACTTTTTTTCGTTGAATTGGCAACATTCGTTCGTTTTTCTGGTGTTTATAGTATGTTTATAAAATTTGAGTACATGCGTTCCCCTTGAATTGAGTCAAAAAAACACACGGTAGAGTGTCCGGCATTGCCGTTCCCCACCATGTATAGTATTTGTAAAAACGCTGTGTTTGGATACCGAACAGAGGTACGTGAAGAATGACGAAGATTCCGCTTAAAGAGGTCACAACAGAAGAACAGTCACCCAAGCGCAACGTCAAGCATCATCATCACGGCGAACCCGGACAGTACGCCCCACGCGGCGACAGTCTTGTTGTCCTTAAAGGATTCGGGAATCAGTTCCGAGCAGACAACGGCGATCATTGCTCCGGCAGAGAACGAAAGCGCAAGCGGAAGCGCGCCGCGCGCGGTTATCGCGAACAGAACGCCAAGCACACCCGCGACAGGCTCTACAACTCCCGACGCCTGACCGATAAGAAAGCTTTTAAGCCGCGTCGCGCCGTCCCTGCGAAGCGGCATAGCCACGCACACGCCCTCGGGGAAGTTTTGAAGTCCTATGCCGAAGGCAAGCATAACGGCGCTTTGCGCGGACACGCCCGCAACGCCCATTGCCGCGCTTCCGAAAGCAACGCCTATGGCAAGCCCCTCGGGTATATTGTGAATCGTCACGGCGGCGGCAAGCAGGATAGAGCGTTTTGTTGCCGTACCCTTTGCCTGAATCCGCTCCGCTTTTGAAAGCGCCAAATCCGAACCGATAACAAAAGCGCCGCCAAGCATAAATCCAACGGCGGATATAAGCCACGCGTTCCCGTTAAGCTCGGCCGCAAGTTCAATTGCCGGGGCCAAAAGCGACCAGAACGACGCCGCTATCATAACCCCCGCCGCGAAACCCATCATCAGGTCAAGCGCCTTGCGGTTCATTGATTTGAAAAAGAAAACCAGACCGGCCCCAAGCGCCGTGACAAAGTAAGTAAAAAGTGTGGCAAACAGCCCCTGCCAGACTGGCGGAAGCGCGAAAAACCATGCCAGACAAATCACCCCCGCAAAAACTCTTTACAGTTTATGCGGGGGTGTTGGTTACGTTGACGGGTACAATCGGCGCGCTCCTGTCCGCGCGGCATATTCCCCCGTGTCCAAGCATAGATTGGACGGGGTGATGTAAATGATTTGCCGTATAGTGGATCTGCGCGGGAAAGAGGTAATCAACATTCGCGACGGCGCGCGCCTTGGTTTTCCCGTCGATATTGAGTTTGACCGCGAAACAGGCCGAGTCAACGCCATCGTGGTGCTTGCCGAGGGCCGCTATGCCGGGCTGTTCGGCAAGGGTCGCGAATATGTCGTGCCTTGGGAGGGTATCCGGCGCGTCGGGGACGACATCGTGCTTGTGGATCAGGAGAGAAGCGAACCCACCATACCGCCGAAACAGAGATGGCTTAACCGCTGAAAGTGCAAACAGATACAAAACGGCCGAGGTGACGCAGCCTCGGTCGTTTTTATGCGCGCAAACAGGAAGCGCGCGTATTTTTTGAGAGTGTTGTTATTCTCTTCCCGGGGCATACTAAGCGCGATTCACGAAAAACAGATATCGCAAGCCGGGTATGCCAAGCGTGGAAAAACATGGTCTTCAGTTTTGTCCCAAGTCTGGCGCAACATTTCCAAATTTGCTTATAAGTTTCGGTTTTAACTGCGATATTTCCGGCAATAGTATTATGCGGCGAGAGACAAAGCGCCAGATAAATTTCCCTTTATGGAAATGTTGAGAATTGCCCGCTCCGGCTTGCGGGCGAACACGCAATTTTCAACACTTCGAATATGCGAGGTGGACAATCTTGAGAAAGACAGCTATTTTACTGGCTTTGGTGATTTCCGTATTCATTCCCTCGGCGGGCGCGCAAAACGAACGCGCGTGGCCGGAGAACGTTATAGTAAGCGGGCATACAATGGGTATCCGTATGCAGACCGAAGGGGTTATTGTAATTGGGTTCTCCCCGGTTATAACCGCCGAAGGCAATAAAACCCCGGCATCAGACAGCGGCGTAAAAATCGGTGACCGCATTACCCATATTGACGGCGCGGAGGTTGAGAGCTCGGCAGATTTTCTTGGCGCGGTAAAAACTTCCGGCGATACGGTCGTGGCGCGCTTCGTCCGCGAAAGCGTAACCAAAACCGTTGAAATAAAGCCCGCGATTGCCGCGCAAAACGGCGAGAAGCGCCTTGGCGTGCTTGTGCGCGACGGAATGTCCGGCATAGGGACAATGACCTTCTACGACCCTGCCAGCGGCCTTTTCGGCGCGCTTGGACACGGCGTTAACGACTCGGGCTCGGGTCTTCTTCTGCCGATGGCTTCCGGCGATATTATTCCTTCGGTTGTGACGGACATTAAGCGCGGACGCGCCGGAAATCCCGGCGAGCTGCGCGGCGACTTCCCGGACAGCGCGCGCTGCGGCGATATATTGATCAATTCAAGCGGCGGAATCTTCGGTTTTTTGAAGGACAAGCGGGTTCTCGGCGGCAGTCACGGAAGGCTTACGCCCATAGCAGACCACACGCAGGTAAAGACAGGGCCGGCAAAAATATACAGCAACGTTCGCGGCGACAGCGTTGAAAGCTTCGACATTGAGATTGTCAAACTCTTTGACAAGAACGATGTCGGGCGCAATATTATGATTAAAGTAACCGACCCCGACCTTCTGGCGCTTACCGGAGGAATTGTCCAAGGTATGAGCGGAAGCCCGATAATTCAAGACGGCAAACTAATCGGCGCCGTCACGCATGTGCTTATAAATGACCCCGAACGCGGGTACGGTATCTATGTCGAAAACATGCTTGCCGAGGGCTATGCGTTACGTCAACTGACCAAAAAAGCATCGTGAAACGCGAATTTTGTCGAAATATAGCGTAAAAAGGCATAAAAAAATTCCGTTTTCCATATTGATTTTTGCCCCCTTCTATGATATTCTATATTTCGCTTGGATTGCTTACTATTTTTTAGGAGGGTGTACATTATGGAAAAAATCAGATTGGTGGTTGCCGACGGAAACCCGGAATTTCGGGAATTGACTGTCGATACCTTAAGGGGTAACGATGATATTGAGATCGTCGGTACCGCCAAAAACGGTCAGGAAGCGCTTGAAATGGCAAAATCGAAGGAACCCGACGTGCTTCTGCTTGAACTAGTCCTTCCACAACTTGACGGGATAAGCGTAATGCGTGCCATGAACGCGCATCAGTTCAAGAATCGACCCGCGGTAATCGTCATTTCAAGCTTTGTAAATGACGCGGTCTCCGCCGAGGCTGTGGGTCTTGGCGCGTACTATTTCCTGCTTAAACCCTTCAGTCCGTTGGCGTTACCGGACAGGATAAGAAGCGCCGCCATGTACGCGCATACCGGTTTGGCTCTTCCCGCAGCACGTACGCAAAGCACCGCGCCCTCTTCCCTGCGCTCTGATTTGGATTTAGAGGCGCGCATTACGTCCATTATTCACGAAATCGGCGTCCCCGCCCATATAAAAGGGTATCAGTATCTGAGACAAGCTATTATGATCGCCGTCAACAGGCGCGAGGCAATGGGCGCGATTACGAAGATACTTTATCCAACGGTCGCCGATATTTTCCAGACAACCCCGTCGCGCGTCGAGCGCGCGATTCGCCACTCAATAGAGGTCGCTTGGGATCGCGGCGATTTGGAAACCCTTCAGCGGTTCTTCGGGTACACGGTAAGCCATGTCAAAGGCAAACCCACAAATTCAGAGTTCATCGCGATGATTGCCGATAAACTTCAGCTTCAGCAGCGCATGGAGGCGTAGCGAAGCGGCGCGCAAAGAAGGGGGCGTTCCCATAACCGGGAACGCCCCCTCTTTGTGAGTTTCAGATGTTAACGGCAATCTAACAGATTGAGTATACTTTTATTCTATCCAGTCAATTAACGCCAAACCATCTACGTTCATAAAATCTTTAATATTGTTCGTAACCAATGTATGGTTGCCCTCTATACAGAAGGCAGCTATCAAAGTATCCGCATCTCCGACAGTGAAACCCTTGCGCCGCAAATTAGTATAGATGTCCACGGCGCGCAGCCAAACATTGCGCGTCATTTCACCAACTTCACAGCTTGCACATAGTTTCTGGTACATTCGCTCTTTTGCGATTGCGTTTGAATATCGAAGACCGCGCAGTATTTCATAATCAACATAAGGCGGTATTATCAGATGTACCCCCTTTGTAATGTGGGCGTTATATTGTGTGATTACACATGGTGTATTTTGAAGTAAGTGTATGATTATATTCGTATCAAGCGCATAAGCTGTCATTCGTCGGCCTCGCTTTCAAATACCAAGTGTCCACGGTCTATTGTGTTGCGCGTAAAAGCATAGTCCTGCAGTAAATGATTTTCATATGCTGTTTCCGCTATCATACCTTTAAAATCATTCCATGCTTCCATTTTATCGGCATTTAACACCGATGGCTCGTCTAGCACCGTTATGATAACACGCCGCTGTTCCGGTATCTTCACGATTTGTCCGGATGAGTAAAATCGCCCATTGTCGAAGTATCCAACATACGCCGTCGTCTGCATGTTTGACATCCTTTCAATATCTTGTATACAGGAAACGCCAACTAAACACTGACGCAAAAGGTGATCAAATAGTTCAGCGTCTCACAGCTTTTCCCGCTTCAAAAATAATACTCTTCCTTAATATATTGCCACACCCGAGCCAAAAAGTCAATCACGCCCTTTTCTTGGCAGACGCGTGGCGCGGTATATAGTCCAACCCCGGATACATAGATTTTTATATACCGTTTAATTTACAGGGGGGATGGCAGTTATGCACGCGATTGCGGGAATGGCGGGGTTTGCCGGCCCGATTCACAGCTTCTACGGCGTTGCGGGGCTTATGCTTGAAAAGCTTGCGCGGCGCGGCGCGGCTATGGGGAGTATGGTGTTTTCCAAAGACGCCTGCCTGCTTCAGGGACACCCGGCGGCCTCTTCGGAGACTGTCATAAACGGGCGGCGTCTTATTATTTCATGCAGCGCGGAACTGTACAACGCGAAGGAACTGCGAAAGCGCCTCGCTGACGGCGGCGGCCGCGTCAACTGGAAAAGCGACGCGGCGCTTATTCTGGCGCTGTACGCCGAATACGGCGCGGATTTTCTTAACGAGCTTAACGGCGTTTTCTCTTTCGCCATCTGGGACGAGGAGCGCGAAACACTTTTTTGCGCGCGTGACCGCTTCGGGGTAAAGCCGTTTTTCTATATGAACGAGCGCGGCGTGTTCGCCTTCAGCACCGAGCTTAAGGCGCTTCTCGCGCACCCGTTCGTCAACCCCGCCATTGACGGCGAGTCGGTGGCCGAGCTTATGCTTATTGGTCCCGGACGCAGTCCGGGCTGCGGCGTGCTCCGGGGCGTGCATGAGCTTAGGGCGGGACATTGTGCGCTTTTTGACAAGACGGGGTTAAGCGTTTCTCCGTACTATACGCTCCGCGCCGCCGAGCATACCGAAAACTTTGAGGAAACCGCCGAACATGTCAAGGCGCTTCTGACCGACGCTATTGAGCGGCGTTTGGACGAAAGCGGGCAGATATGCTCGATGCTGTCCGGCGGGCTTGATTCAAGCATCGTCACCGCCGTCGCGAAAAAGCGCCTGCCCGAGGGCGCGCTTAAAACATACTCCGTGGACTACAAGGACAACGCGCGTTACTTCCGAAGCACGCAGTTCCAGCCGGGAAGCGACGCGCAATACGTTGAAATAATGGGAAATTTCCTTGGTCTTGAGCATAAGTCCGTCGAACTTGAGACAGACGCGCTTGTGGAAAGCCTTTTCCGCGCGGTTGACGCGCGAGATATGCCCGGCATGGCCGACGTGGACGGCTCGCTTCTGCTTTTCTGCGAGGAAATGGCCAAGGACGCGTCCGTCGCCCTAAGCGGCGAATGTGCCGACGAGGTATTCGGCGGATACCCGTGGTTTCGCGATGAAAGCGTCTCTGCGTCAGCCGGTTTCCCGTGGTCGCAATCGACGCTTTACCGCGCCGGGTTTCTCCGCGAGGGCGCGCTTGGCGGCATTGACCCGGAGGATTATGTTGCCGGGAAATACAACCAGACCGTCGCGGATACGTGCATCCTGCCGGGCGACGGCGAACGCGCGCGCCGCACAAGGGAAATGACGCGGCTTAACGCCGATTGGTTTATGCGCACACTTCTTGAGCGCGCCGAGCGCATGGGCGCGTACAGCGGCATGACGGTGCGCGTACCGTTCTGCGACCACAGGCTTGTGGAGTATCTTTACAACGTCCCCCCGGAATTCCGTGACTATCAGGGGCGCGAGAAGGGGCTTCTCCGCCGCGCTTTTCAGGGGGTGCTGCCGGACGAGGTACTCTGGCGCAAAAAAAGCCCCTACCCCAAAACGCACAACCCGGACTTCATGGCGCGGGTAAGCGGGCTTTTGTCGGAAATAATACGCTTTTCCGGCTCGCCCATTCTGGAAATCATTAAAAAAGAAGCGCTTGAGAAACTGCTTTCAGATAACCGCGCCATCCCGTGGTACGGTCAGCTTATGACGACCCCGCAGACAATCGCGTACTTTGTACAGCTTAATTACTGGCTTCAGAAATTCAAGGTGCGAATAACCGTATAAATTAGCACCATACATGGTATCCTAAGCGAGGTATCAAGATATCTCCCGTTTGTACAATGGGCAGAAAGAACGAAAGGAAGACTTCCATGAAAAGAATTGTAGCAATCGTGCTATGTCTCGCCGTACTTGCCGCGCTTATGCTTACGGCCTGTGAGCTTGGGCGTCCGTCTCCTTCACGCAGGCCAAACCCGACGCAAAGGCCGACATCCACAATGCGCCCCACGCCGACCGCTTCCCCCGCGCCGACCGCGTCGCCCGTCCCGTCGCCGCGCCCACCCTCTTAACCCTTCGCGGCAGCACAGTAAAACAAACCGCCCTGCGGAAATTTCCGCAGGGCGTTATTATTGCGTTTGCCCCCCTTATGAGAGGTAGTAAACTCCGTTTATGCGTGTCGCAGCCCTGCCGCCGAACAATACACGGCTTCCCCTTTTCAAAAGGCTTACTGAATTAAAGATTCTGTCGCAGCCGCCTTGCTCAATCGTTACGGCAGACCCATCCCATAGGCTGTTCCTAAGCATATAGTACCCAAAGGCGCTGTTTCCCGAACCTGTGGCGGGATCCTCTAAATAGCCAAATTTCGGGGCAAACACCCTTGTATGCGCAATATTTCGTGAATCAACGGTTTCGAGCGTATAGATCAGCACAATATCTATATCGTTAATTAAACAAAACTTTTTAAGCTGCGATTCATTTGGGAAAACACTTATTTCATCACGCAGCGCCGCAATTGGAACAATCAAAGTTTTAAGACCGGCGTCAATTATATCGACGGGACGCGATGTAAGTATTTGGCCTATATCAAGCGACATATTCTCAGCAAGGTCTTTTAGTTCAATCGCAGATTCTATATAGCGCGGTTGGGGCGCGGTTATATAAACCGCGTCTTGCGTCTCTATCTCATTAAAAACTGTAAGTGACCCTTGCTTGGCGGTGTGAATAGTGACTTCTTTCCGCCCCTGTAAAAACGGGGTTTCTTTAATCAGACTGTACATACACGCGATAGTCCCGTGGCCGCAAAATTCCACTTCGCACTCCGATGAATAGTACGTAAGCGTAAATTCGGTTGGGGATATCGGGGCGCAGTAAACAACCTCGGAAACAAAGCCCTTATGCCGCTTGGCGATATCTTGCATTTCCGCTTCTGACAACGTCTGACCCTGCGCCAAATAAATACAAGCCGCTGGGTTACCCAATGATTCCCCTTTAGTAAAAGCATCGATTTTTTTGTATTGTAATGTCTTCATCCGATGCACCCCTGCAAAATAGATTTCATCGCGCCGCGACGATTTGCGTCAAGGAGCGTTATACCCCGACGTTCTGCGCCTGCTCCGCTATTTTGATGCTTTTAATGCCAAGTCTCATTACAATGCCGCGCAGGACTCTGTTGTACATAAACGGCGCTTTAAGGTGCTTTAGCGTCAGCTTAATCCGTAAAGGTATGGTTTTCACGCGGTATCTGCGCGCCGGATTCTTGCTTTCGGAGTTCAGTGTCGCGGCAAGCATATGCGCGCTGTTCATCGCATAGCTTATTCCCTCCAGTGAAGAGGGGCTTATAAACCCCGCCGCTTCGCCGATAAGGAACGCGCCTCCGCGTCCGGGGCAGAAATCACGAATGCCGCGGGGCATTGCCACAAGGCATGCCTCGGTTTTCACCGCCTCGCCGAACGTGAACCCGCTTCTGTGAAGCTTTTCCTTAAGCAGCGCGAAACGCCTTTTGCCGTCCCTTTTCGGAAAAGCGCCGCCCAGAATAAAAAAGCCGTCCTTAGAGATGCTCCAGCAGTATGAATCAGTGATTTCCGCGTCAAAAACGCAGGAGTAGAACGGCGTTTGATGCTTCTCCTTAAACCAGCTTTGGATTGCCAGATAGCGCGGCATTTCACGCTTAGGAAAAAGCCGCTTCCTTACAGCAGAGTTTGCTCCGTCCGCGCCGACAACAAACCGCGCCTCTATTTCGTACTTCGTGCAGTCCCGGATATATGTGATTTTGTAAAAATCCCCGGTCTTTTGTATATCGGTGCAGATGGCGTCCCGCGCGATTTCCACATGCGGCGGGATAAGCGATATAAGCCACATGTCGAATTTATGGCGATCCAGATTCATATAGAAGCGCGGGTAATACCTAAGCAGGTTTCCCCCGGTGTCAACGGTTTTCACCGCGAAAATCTGCGGATCGACCAGCACGTCCTTTGGAAGAGTCAGGTTGAACTTGGAAAGCGCCTTCTGCGCGTCCGGGGCAAGCAGTCCCCCGCAGGGTTTACGGGAAGAACCCTCCGCGCCGCTTTTCCTGTCTATCGCTATGACTTTGAAGCGCGCGTCAAGAAGCCGCGCGGCGGTCGCCCCCGCCGGGCCAAGTCCGATAATCGCGACGTCGTACACGCGCTCACTCCCTGTTTTGCAGCGGCTGCCTTATTCCGGCTTTTCGGGTTGCGACGGTTCTGGTTCGACCTGCGACGGTTGGGCGCTCTTCCTCTTTTTGTGCCTTCTTAAAAGCACAAACAAAACTATAAGTCCGGGAATCCAAAGCGGGGACGCTATGGCAAGGACGATCAATACCCACTCGAAAAAGGTGACGATCCCGCTTGTAAGGGCGGTAAGCCCGTTTCCAACGATAGTGCCGATGTCGGAAAGACTAAGCGCGCTCCAGTT
>JAISVI010000096.1 GCA_031271665.1 Oscillospiraceae bacterium | reverse complement strand
AAACACATCGGAATGTCGGGGCTTGACCGGTCGCAGTATTCCTCGCACAAACTGCGTCATACCGCCGCCACGCTTATGCTTGGCAACGGCGTTGATGTGCGTACGCTTCAAGAGGTGCTAGGACACGAAAACCTTAACACAACGCAGATATACACCCACATAGACAACGCCCAACTCCGCGACGCCGCCCGCGCAAACCCATTAAGCCGGGTAAAGCCCAAAAAGACCGAGGAGTAACTTGTGGGGATAGTTAATCTTCATAGTGACGCGCGTAGCGTGACGGAGAGGGGGCGTAGGGCGGTCGTCCCCGCCCGCCCGCAACAGCGAAAAACCCGCAAGCGCGGGCGGCAGAACGCCGCCCTGCATAGACGGGGGCTACTCCTTCCTCATAAACGCTTGGGCGGATTTAAGCATAAGGCGCTTTGTGCCAACGGTGTCGAAGGCTATTTCGACAAGCGCGTCGCCGCCCATAGGCGCGACCGTGATAACCATTCCGCGCCCAAATGCCTTGTGGATGACTATCTCGCCCTTGTCAAGCTTCATAAGCTCGCCGGAAGGTTTTCCGGTTTTTTGTATCCCTGCGCCCACGCTGAACGCCGCGCGCGGCGGAGGGTCTTTCTTTATAACGGTACGCGGCGCGGGAGCGGGCGGCGCTTCCGGGACAAGCTTCATCTCCTTGACAAAGCGGCTTATGGGGTTACTGCCCGTCTGCCCGTACTGCATACGCTCTTTCGCGCAGGTTATGTAAAGTTTCTCCCGCGCGCGCGTTACGGCGACATAGCAAAGCCGCCGCTCTTCCTCAATGTCGGCGGGGTCGGCCAAAGAGCGATAGGCGGGCAAAAGGTTTTCCTCCGCCCCCACAAGAAAGACCGCCGGGAATTCAAGCCCCTTTGCGCTGTGTATGGTCATAAGCGTCACCGCGCCCGCCTCATCGTCAAGGCGGTCGATGTCGGCAAGCAGCGCTACCTCGTCAAGGAATCCGGCAAGCGACGGGTCGGGTTCGCTTTCCTCGTAATAGGCCAGATGATTTTTAAGCTCCATCACGTTTTCAAGGCGGCCCTGCGCCTCGATATCATTGCTTTGCTCAAGCATATTTTTATATCCGGTACGCGCAAGCAGAAGGTCATAAAACTCGGTAAGGCGCATCTGCTCAAGAGAACGGGCAAGCGTGTCAAGCGTCTGCGCGAAATCTTTAAGCTTTTCGGCCTTCCGGCCAAGCTCGGGGTATCGCGCGGCGTCGCGAAGGATTTGGAACATCGGCACACGATCCCGGGCGGCAAGCGCCGCACACACATCCTGCGTCTTCTGCCCAAAATCCCGCGCCGGGACGTTGAAAATCCGCCCAAGGCGCAAATCGTCCGCCGGATTGCGAAGAACCTGCATATACGCAAGCATGTCGCGCACCTCGGCGCGGTCAAAGAAGCGCATACCACCCACAACGCGGTACGGAATGCCCGATATTCTAAGCGCGTTCTCGATTCGCGCGGACAGCGCGTTCATTCTGTACAGCACGCAGAAATCGCTGAAAACGCGGCCAACGCGTATCCCTTCCATCACGCTGTCGGCGACAAAGCGCGCCTCGTCATTGTCGGAATATCCCTGAAAGAACGTTACCTCGTCGCCGCCGGACTTCCCTGTCCAAAGCGTTTTCCCCTTGCGTTCGCGGTTATGCGTGATAACGGCGTTTGCCGTTTCAAGTATCTTCTCCGTGCTTCGGTAGTTCTGTTCAAGACGAATGACGCGCGTGTCGGGGTACTGCTCTTCAAACCGAAGGATATTCTCGATAACCGCGCCGCGGAAGCGATAGATGCTTTGGTCGTCGTCCCCCACTACGCAAAGGTTTCTATGCTTTTGGGCAAGCATAGATACAAGCTGATACTGAAGCATGTTCGTGTCCTGATACTCGTCCACCAAGATAAAGGAAAACCGGCGTTGGTAATACTCAAGGACTTCTTTCTTTTCTTTGAAAAGCCGAACGGTAAGCAGTATAAGGTCGTCGAAGTCAAGGGCGTTCGCCTCGCGCAGTCTACGGGCATACAGCGTATAGCACCGCGCGGCCTGTTCAAGGAAATAGTCGCCGCCCGTACTTGCCGCAAAACTTTCCGGCCCGCGCATGGCGTCCTTCGCCTTGCTTATAACGGAAAGCAGCGCGCCCGGCGCAAAGCGTTTGTCATCAAGCCCAAGTTCTTTTAAGACCGCCTTCATAAGGCGTTTTTGGTCGTCTGTGTCGTAGATTGTAAAGCCGCGTCCGTATCCAAGCGCCTCGATATCGCGGCGCAGTATGCGTACGCACATAGAATGGAACGTTGAAGCCCACACTTCCCTGCCGTCAGCTCCGAGAAGTTTTTCAAGCCTTACTTTCATTTCGTTTGCCGCTTTGTTGGTAAACGTGATTGCTAGTACGGCCCACGGCGGCGTCCCCTGGGAAATAATCTGCGCGATACGGTGAGTAAGCACCGTCGTCTTCCCGCTTCCGGCGCCCGCCAACACAAGCAGCGGCCCGTCGGTGTCCATAACGGCAAGCCGCTGCTCTTTATTCAAATGACTGTGGTCAATTTCCACGCGCATGTCTCCTTTGTGTTTTGGCGGGGCGTCGCCGGGAGGGTCTGCGGGAAATAACCCACAGGGCGGGCGCACGGTGTGCGCCCCTATTTTTTCAGCATACTGTCAGCGTATTCCACGCCAAGGCCGTACGCGCCGCCATGCTCTTTAACGATTTCCATTACGCCGTTATAGGTGTCTTTGTTGTTCCAGTCGCGCTGCCATTCAAGCATGACCTGCATCCATGTCACGGGCTTTACGCCCGCCTGTACCATACGCGTTACGGCCATGTCGTGCGCCTCTTTCGTGCCGCCGCCGCAGGCGTCCGAGGCGAAATAGACGTCAAAGCCGTCTTTCTTCATGCAAAGCGCGGGGAACAAAACACACGCCTCGGTCCAAAGTCCGGCGATAACCGCCTTTTTGCGTCCCGTCCCCTCGACCGCCTTTTTAAGGTTTGCGTCCTCCCATGCGTTGATACAGGTGCGGTCTATCGGCGCTACGTTCGGGTAAACCGCAAGCACCTTTGAGTACATAAAGCCGGAAAAGCTTTGCGCCTCGACCGTGGTAAGGACGCACGGAACCTTAAAAAGCTTCGCCGCCTTCGCAAGGCCGATAACGCTGTTTTCAATCACGGTTCTCCGCGCGCTTTCAACGCCGAAATACATCTGCGGCTGGTGGTCTATAACAATCACTACAGATTGCTCGGGGTCTAAAAGTGTTTCGGGATAATTTCTCACAGATAGCAGCTCCTTTTCAAATTAAGGCTCTCTGCTATCTTGCGGAGATTTAAGCGAAATTATGCCGAACCCTCTCCGTCACGCCGCGTGTGCCACCTCCCCAAAGGGGGAGTCAAGGCGTCGCGCCTTACAAATCCTCTTCGTCAAGAATGCGCTTGCAGCGTTCCAGTTCCGCCTCTTGCTCTTCAGAGAGTTTGGGGTACTCCGGGCCGATATCGTGCAGAACGTCGCGCAGCACCCCGGAAATAAGCGCGCGTGTAAACCACTTTTTGTCCGCCGGAACGATGTACCACGGGTTATGTTCTGTCGAGGTGGCGGCGATGGCGCATTGGTAAGCTTCCTGATATTCGTCCCAATATTCGCGTTCTTTAAGGTCGCTTGAAGAGAACTTCCAGTTTTTCGCCTTCTTCTCAATGCGCTCTAAAAGCCGTTTATGCTGTGTTTTCTTGGATAAGTTAAGGAAGAACTTAACGACGACGATGCCGTTTTCCCAAAGGTATTCCTCGAAATTGCGTATCTGCTTATAGCGCAGTTCGATAATATCTTTACTTTTTACGCGGTCGGGCAGATTCTGCTTTTCGTAAAGCTTATGCACCTTGCCGATAAGGACATCCTCGTAGTATGACCGGTTGAAGATGGCGATTTTGCCGCGCGCGGGCAGCACCTTTGCCGCGCGCCAAAGATAATCGTGCGAAAGCTCTTCCGCGGACGGCTGTTTGAAGTCGTAGACATTCACGCCTTGGGGGTTGAACGCCCCCATTACATGTTTGACGGCGCTGTCCTTACCCGCCGTATCCATCGCCTGGATTATAATAAGTACGGCGGTTCTTCCGTCGGCGTAAAGCCTGTCTTGAATGTCGGCAAGCTCGTCGATATTGCGCTTTGTGATTTCCGCCGCGTCGTCGGCGGATTTAAAGCCGCCTGTGTCTCCGGGGCTGAAGCCGCCAAGGTCAAATCCCTGCTTGCCGCACACTCTGTACTTTTTGGTATTCATGCCGCACTCCCCTTTTTATCTTCGGTTCGCCTGCTTTTGCAGGGGCGGCGTTCTGCCGCCCGTTAAATGCCACGCATTCTACACGTCTGTATTTTCCTTTTCAAGCTGTGGGTCAAGCATGTGCTTTCGTATAAGCGGGTACTGAATGAACACGGCGGCGAAGCCGCCAAGCGACAGAAAGATCATTGCAAGCAGAATGATTTCAAGCAGTCCGGCAAGCATCCCGGCGCTTAAAAAAAGCAAAACCGCGATTACCGCGAAGACGGCAAGCGTAAGAAGATTGCGCCACATACCAACAACGGCGAAAATCAGGCTGTTTTTCAGAATGTGGAACGCTTTCATTTCAAAGGTAACGGCCATAGTGTAAAGATAATAATGTATACACAGTAAAAGAGCCACGACCATCACGGAAATATAGCGCGACGCCGTAAACATAAGCTGTGTCATCCCGGAAAGCTCTTCCGTGTTCGCGGCGCCCCCGGCGGAAAGGCTTAAAGCGATCAAAATAACCGCCACAACCTCGATCAAGCCCAGTTTAAGCCCAACCGTGAAGTTCGCCTTGGCCTTGCTCCAAAAGTCCGAAATCCACGCGTGTTCCTCGCGCGCGAAATTCCTTAAAACATAGGTAAAGCCGCAGGTGGCGGGGCCGAACAGAACGGCGGACACCACGCAAAGCCCGTAAAATACGGGTTCCGGAATATAACTAAAAAGCCCGACGAGCAAGAAGCCGGGCATTATAAGCGTTGCCGCCTCGCCGTCCGTCTCTATCGTCTGGCCGGGTTGAAGACCGAGTGCGCTATTAAAAAACATATAGACAAGAACGATAAGCGGCAGGATAACAATAAAATACAGCGCGTTAACAGCAATAAGTCTGCTTAACTTGCGCCATACCAGTTTCCAGAATTGAATAAACGGGTGTCTTTTCGGCTCGTCCCTCTCCACCCCTTTTCCCGCTTTGGGGGAGAACATAAAGTCGAACATTCCCATAAAATTGTTGATGCTCCATTCCAGACGCTCTAAAAACCTATGCTTTCGTTTGGCGAAGCAAAACGAAAACGAGCGCAACGTTCGCAAACAGACGCCTATGGCGCGGCATTGCAAGCCGGAGCGGAGGTTTTTAGAGGTATCTAATCATACGCGCGGATGCGCTCGTTTGTATACGTCTTCCAGTCTGTTCTTTACAAGTGACGCGTAAATCTGCGTAGAGGAAATGTCGGCATGCCCAAGCATCTCTTTTATCGAGCGCAGATCCGCGCCGTTTTCAAGAAGATGCGTGGCGAATGAATGCCGCAGTGTATGGGGGGTGATGTCTTTGTTGATGCCCGCCTTTTCCTGATAATGCTTTACGATTTTCCAAAACCCCTGACGGCTCATGCGTTCGCCGCTTACGTTGACGAAAAGCGCCGTTTCGTCCGCGCGCTCTATCATTCTGTCCCGCGCGACACGTATATAATCATGAAGCGCCTTTACCGCCGCCGGATATATCGGCACAACGCGCTCACGCGCGCCGCCGACACAGCGGACAAAGCTTGCGCTTATATTAACGTCGTTTACGTTAAGCGAGATAAGCTCGCTTACCCTAAGCCCCGTGGCGTAAAGAAGCTCAAGCATCGCGCGGTCACGGTATCCTTTAAGGTCGGTGCATTGCGGCTGTTCAAGAAGAAGCTCGACCTCTTTGCCGGTAAGGACGTTGGGAAGGCGGCGCTCGGTTTTGGGGGTGTTAAGACCCTTGGTGGGGTTTGTGCTGACTGTCCCCTGCTCTTGTAAATAGTTATAAAAGCACTTCATAGAAGCGACAAGGCGCATGACGGTGGCCATAGATTTCCCGTGACGGATAAGATGGTCGATATAATCCTGCACGACAGACTGTCCGGCATTTTCAACCGGAGTGTCTATGTATTCCTCAAATTGACGGACATCACGCATGTATGATGAAACCGTGTTCGCGGAAAGCCTCTTACCCTTTTTAAGATACTCGGAAAACCCATACAGCACATCCGTCATATTTACGCTCTCCAGTCAGTTATGGTCTTAGAACACACGCGAGGAAATCCAGCCGCGCAGAAGCGGCGAAAGATATGTATCGGCGACCGCGCATATCGCAAGCACCGCCGTGCATATGCCGAAGCGAATAAACAGCCTGCGGGGAAAAAGGGGCGAACCGCCAACCCTGCCCCTTGCCATTGAAAGCAGGCGAAGCGCCGTGTTGGCGCTGTAAATGGAAAGGATTATCAGACACGGAACGCTTAAAAAACACTGAATGCCAAGTTCGCCAAGGGCAAGCCAAATCCCGTTAATCCCGAACACTGACACAAACGACGTGAAAACGAACGCCAGAATAAACCCGCGCAGAATAAGTAAAATCGGAATAGCGGCAACCCCAAGCAGTGTGAACCCAGAGAGGAACGCAAGCACCGGAAAAAGATAGGAGTTAAGAAGCGACTGCCAAAGCGGCGTACCCGACGCCGTCCCCTGTTGAAGGTGCAGCGCGTAGGAGGACAAAAGACCGTTAATCTCCGAATCCGCGCCTGTATCCATCCTGTACGCCAAAAGCGCGCCCGCCGCGACCCCGATCAGAAACACAAGCGCCGCCGCGGAAAGAATCACTTTGTAAAGCTGCTTGTCCAAGAAGCACTGCCCCCTCTGTCATGTATGTGTCGATACATGATATGCGGACAGGCAGACAATAATTCTTGTTTTCAGCGTCCAAGCTCGCGCGCGCGTTCGGCACAGCGCGCCATTGCCTTACGTACGCTTTCGTCAAACCCGCGCCCGTCAAGCACCTGGAACGCGGCCTGGGTAGTTCCGCCCGGCGTGGCGACATGGTTTGCAAGTTCCTTGGCGGAGGCGCCGCTTTCCATAAGCATACGCGCCGCGCCGCCCATAGTATGGGCAATCAGATTCCGGGCGGCTTCGGGCGGTATCCCCTGTTGCTCGGCTTCTGCCTGCATGGCGGCGGCGAATCTGAAAAAGTATCCCGGACCGGAACCGGAGACAGCCGTCACCGCGTTAAGCAGCCCCTCGTCAAGCGGTACGGCGTACCCGGAGCGGGAAAAAAGTGCCGTAACGATTTCCGCCGACTTCGCGTCCATTCCCTCCGGCATCGCTATCGCGGATGCGCCCGCGCCGACCGTAACGGGAAGGTTCGGCATAACGCGCACAATCCGCGTCCCGTTGGGCAATACCGCGCGCATTGCCGCAACGGTAATACCCGCGCACACGGATACAAGCACCTTGCCGTCAAGCTGTGGGGCGATGCCGCGAAGCGCGGCGATTGCTTGGCCGGGCTTTACCGCAAGCAATACAAAATCCGCAAGGCGCGCCGCGGCGGCATTGTCCGGCGTGGTTTGAAATCCCTTTTTTGACAGCACGCCAAGCTTGCTTTCGTCTGTATCGGTGAAAATCACATCGGCGGGATTAAGTCCTCCGCGCTCTGCCGCGCCGGAAAACAAAGCCGTCGCCATAACGCCCGCGCCAATCGAAGCCCACCGCGCGCGCTGTAAAGGCATGGCATAGTCCTCCTTCGCCGCTCGCATAAGGACATTATACGGCGTATCGTCAATATAATCAATAACCAATCGCAAGAAAGGTCATTTTTGTGCATTATGACTAAATATTATGTAAACGATATTATGTAAACTAATGAACCTACCCCGCTGAAACGCAACATGTAGCCAAGATTTGCCGCCCGGTCACGATATGTTGAAATTTTATTTACCGGAATTTACCATTCAATGGAGTTCCTTTTCGTTCAGGTGTGCGGCTTTTAGTAATATTGCACATTCAACCCTTTTGCGTTCCAGCGCGCAGCCAAGACTATAGCATTTACCAATATCGCCTTCAGCCGTTAAATTTGACGCCGCGCACCCGCCTGAGCAGTAATATCTTGCCCAGCAAATACGGCAGTCTTCGCGTGTGTCGATTGACATTGTGCGAAAGCGTTCGGAAATGGCACTGTCCATAGAACCGCCGAATACAGAACCCATCCGATAGGCTTCATTCCCGACAAACTGGTGGCACGGGTATATATCCCCTTCCGGCGTAACTGCGGCGTACTCGTATCCCGCGCCGCACCCGCGCACACGTTTATAAACGCATGGCCCCTGCTCAAGGTCGATTTGAAAGTGGAAGAAGCTGTAGTCGCGTCCCTGTAAAATGCGTTCAAGCAGCCGCTCGTATTCCAAAAGCAGGAACGGCAGATTTTCTTCGGTAAGAGCAAGCGGATGCCCGTTTGGAAGCACGGCGGGTTCCAGGGAGATGTTCCTAAACCCCTCGCGCTCTATCTCGTTTACATCGTTCACAAAATCCAAATTCCTAGCCGTAAACGTCCCCCGCACAAAATAGTCGCCTTTACGCCCGGCGATAAGGTTTTTGTACTTCGGCACGATAATGTCATAGCTTCCGCCGCCCGAAACGGTTTTGCGAAGCGTGTCATGCACGTCGCGCCGCCCGTCCAGCGAAAGGACGGCGTTGCTCATTTCGCGGTTTATGTATTCGATGTTCTCATCGTTAAGCAAAAGGCCGTTCGTGGTGATGGTAAAGCGAAAGTTTTTCTCCGGCGCTTTCGCCCGCGCATAGTCAACGACGTGTTTTACGGTGTCCATAGCCATAAGCGGCTCGCCGCCGAAAAAGTCGATTTCAAGGTTGCGCCTTGCGCCGCACTTGGAAAGCAGAAAATCAATTGCGCGCTCGCCTGTCTCCCGGCTCATAAGCTTACGCCCGCCGCCGAAGTCACCCGTTGACGCGAAGCAGTACGCGCATCTAAGGTTGCAGTCGTGCGCCACATGCAGACAAAGCGCTTTAAGCACCGTCTCCGGCGCGTCCGGGACGGGAACGTCCGGCGTAAAAAGCTGTCCCTTCTGCTGAAGCTCGTAAAGCTCGGCCCAGATTTCCCGCTCTTCTTCGTCAAGCCCTTCCGGCGGGTTTTCCGTCATCGGCGCTTTTATTGTGTCAAGCAGGTCATAAGCCGCCCTGTCTATCTCGTGCACTGCGCCGCTTGCGACGTCAAGAAGGATAAAGCGGTCAAGAAGATGGAATTTATGAATCATCAGGTACAACGCTCCTTAGGAGATTGTTTTTGACCGTAGGGGGGACGGCGTCCTCGACGTCCCGCAACCCCCGGAAAATTCCGCAAGGGCGGGCGACCAATGGCCGCTCCTACGTTGGGGGGTGGCGCGCCGGGGGCGTCGCGCCCTACAATACCCTCTTTAGAAAAGAGGGTGGCCGCCGAAGGCGGACGGGTGTTTTGACACCGACGCGGGCGATTCGTGAATCGCCCCTACAACACGCCCCTTGCCTCCCCCTCCGGGGGAGGTGGCGGCGGTAGCCGCCGGAGAGGGGTTTTGGGGGGCGATGGCAATCGTCCCGGACAATTCCGCCGTTTTATGGTTCGGGCGGCACAACGCCGCCCCTACGGGGGACGCGCGGGCGACCGAGGACGGTCGCCCCTACAACACACCCCTTGCCTCCCCCCTTGGGGGAGGTGGCGGCGGTAGCCGCCGGAGAGGGTTGCAATACTAAAGGCCGCCTTTGGCGGCCCTTTCGTTATGAAGCTTTTTTGTCCCCCAAGGGCTTTTTCTCTTTGTTCTGGCGATTCTCGCATTTTTGGTTTGCCACGGTGCAAGAGGTCTTGCAGGCCGACTGGCAGGAGGTTTGGCATTCGCCGCAACCGCCGGTTAAGGCGCTGCGGGTAAGGCTGTCGCCATTTAATGTCTTGATATGCTTCACTGGAAACACCCCTTAAACTATCTTTTTTTACGTTTGTGTTTACCGGCGCGCCTTTGTTTAAGGTATACCCTTGGCATCGCGCCCCCAATCCCGCACAGAACCGTTATCATGGCCACGGCGGGAACTCCCGCCATATCCGGGTATGAAACGATCAGTCCCGCGCAGAACAAAACGGCAAAAACCATCAGACCTACAAGCGTCCCGGCAAGAAAGCCCCGCGCGTCGCAAAGACGCGCCGCCGATATGCTTCCTATAAGAACCCCCACCGCCACGATAATAAGCACGGCCGCGCGCATGGCGGATTCATCGATCACTCCGCCGGAGATAAATCCCGCGGCAAAAAGCAGAAGCCCCAGCAAGATGGCAAAACTTACGCCGGTACCGATAAGCACAGCCCTTAAAAGCTGTTTGGATTCGCTTACTACCTCTTGTTTGCGCATACCCCGTCACTCCAAACGCGCGGCATAAATCTTTGCCCCGCTTGATATTTGGCTTTGTCCGTGTTTAACGATATGCGGACAAAGTACAGGATATGCCTTGACGCAAATTACGAGGAAATGCTTTCGGCTCTGGAAGAAATGGCGTTCTTTACGAATGTCAGGCGTGTTTTGTCTCCGCCGGTCTCGATGGTGATAGAGTCGTCCTTAATCGAGACAATCTTGCCCGTAATTCCGGCAACGGTGGTGACCTCGTCCCCGACGATAAGCTCGTTACGCATTTTTATCGCGGCTTTCTTACGCTTCGACTCCGGACGGATCATAAAGAAATACATGGCGACGATAAGCGCGACCATCATAAGCGTAGTCGGACTGAAGAGAAGGTCAAGCAGTCCCATGCTTTGAGCCACTTCAACTGTTTCCCCCGCCGCGTTGGTGGTCGTTTGCGGAGAGGGCGCCGGGGTGGCGCTTAAGAATACGGCGATTTTGTTTAGAAACTGATTCAAAATTTCACCTCCTGACAATGCCCGCCCATTATACAGGCTTTAATATTAAAATGCAAGTCCTAAATACGTGTGTCAAGCAAATCCGCGTAATCGTTCTTCATTGTCTCGAAGCGCCCTTCTTCTATTGCCATGCGGATACGCGCCATAAGGTCATTATAAAAATACAAATTGTGCATGACGCCAAGCCTAAGGGCGAGTATCTCGCCCGACTTGTACAGATGCCGCAGATAGGCGCGGGAATATCGCGCGCAGACCGGGCAGCCGCATTCCTCGTCGATTGGAAGCGGGTCGTTTTTATATTTCTCGTTCTTTATATTGCGGCATCCCCGCCAAGTGAACAGATGCCCGTGCCGGGCGTTTCGCGCGGGCATAACGCAGTCAAAGAAATCCACCCCGCGCCATACCGCATGCAGAATATTTCCCGGCGTACCGACCCCCATCAGGTATCTTGGCTTGTCATTTGGCATGACAGGCTCTAAAATATCAAGAATATTGTACATTACGGCCGTTTCCTCCCCCACCGCAAGACCGCCTATCGCATATCCGGCAAGGTTCATTTCCGCGATTGTTTCCATATTGGCAACGCGTATATCTTCAAAAACCCCGCCTTGGTTGATGCCCCAAAGCTGCTGGCCGGGATTTACGGGCGCGTCCGAAGAAAGGCGTCTATGCTCCTCGGCGCACCGGGTAAGCCAACGCACCGTGCGCCGAGCCGAGGCTTGTACATAATCGTAGGGCGCGGGGTTCTCCACGCACTCGTCAAACGCCATCGCTATGTCCGCGCCAAGCGCGCTTTGTATGCGCATACTCTCCTCCGGCCCCATAAATACCGCACGCCCGTCGATATGCGAGGCGAAGCTGACGCCCTGCTCGGTAATTTTGCGCAGTTTTGCAAGCGAAAACACCTGAAAACCGCCGCTGTCCGTCAGAACCGGGCGATCCCAGCGCATAAAGTTGTGCAGCCCGCCCATATTCCGCACCACGTCCTCGCCCGGGCGGAGATGCAGGTGATAAGTGTTTGACAATTCGACCTGACAGCCTATCGCCGCGAGGTCGTCGCAGGAAAGCCCTCCTTTTACGGCGGCCTGTGTCCCGACATTCATAAAAACAGGCGTTTCTATAACGCCGTGCGCCGTATCAACCGAACCCCGCCGAGCGCGGCCTTGGGAATTAAGCAAACGGAACATGAGTTTCCTTCCTTTACTGCATCGGGATATCATCAAGGGTATCTTCCGTAACGAACCGGGCGCAAGCGCTGCGCGTGCTTATGTCCGTCTGCGCCGCACAAAAGCACGGGGTTGGCGCGTCTGAAATTATACGTCAGATTTTCCAAGATGTCAAAAAACCTATCGCGTAATTCTCCCCTTTAAACCATGCCGTCGGCATATCGCGGCGCTTTTAAGGTTTATCAAAAAATGCGGCGCTGTGGTTTTGACCAAAACTGCGGGCTGTGCTATACTTTCTTGGCGAGGAGGGATAGCTTATGCCCAGAGCGCTTAACCGCTGTCAAGAGATAGAGCGCGGCATTCTTAAAAAGCACCGCAGCGCCCTTTGGGGGCCTTTTATGTCGGCGATAACACAGTACCGTCTTATCTCGCCGGGCGACAAAATCGCCGTTTGCGTCTCCGGCGGCAAGGACTCTATGCTTCTGGCAAAGCTTATGCAAATGCTTTGCCGCCACTCTGAAACGGCGTTTGAAGTTTGCTTTTTGGTTATGGATCCCGGATATAACGCAGAAAACCGCCAAAAAATCCTTTCAAACGCCGAAACGCTTGAAATCCCGGTAGAAATATTCTCTTCGGACATTTTCAAAATCGTCGAAACCGTTTCAAAATCCCCATGTTACCTGTGCGCGCGAATGCGGCGGGGACACCTTTACGCGCAGGCACGTAACCGCGGCTGTAATAAAATCGCGCTTGGCCACCACTTCAGCGACGTCGTGGAAACCGTTCTTATGGGAATGCTCTATGGCGCACAAATTCAGACAATGATGCCGAAACTGCACAGCCAAAACTTCCCCGGAATGGAGCTTATACGCCCCATGTACCGTGTACACGAAGACGATATTATCGCGTGGCGGCGGCACAGTTCTCTTGATTTTCTTCAGTGCGCCTGCCGCTTCACCGAGCAAACCGCCACGGACACCGGGGCGTCCAAGCGCCTTGAGGTGAAAGCGCTTTTGAAACAGCTTAAAAAGGACAACCCGGACGTTGAGAAGAATATCTTCAAAAGCGTACACATGGTGAACCTTGAAACTCTTATAGGGTATAAGTCCGGCGGCGTTGAAACAAGCTTTTTGGACGGATACGACAAGCGCACCCGATAAAGGCGGCGGCTTGCGCAGTAACCCCTCCTTCCCGTCACTGGGGAAGGAGGGGTTATGCTGTAGCCGTTGCAATGTATGTAGGGCGCGACGCCCTCGGCGCGCCATCTGAATTGCGCCTTTGCTGTGTCAGCGCTGCCTGTCAAGCGCATTTCTCCCTCGCGGGCGGGCGGCTAAGGCGTTTACGCTCTGTCCGACCAGTCCGCGCTGCGCGCGGTCTTGGGTCGGCCAACGCTGCAACGCCTTAGCCGCCCTGCTCGGGAGATGCGCTCTTCTTCTATTCTACTTTTTCTCAAACGCCACTCCGGCGACGTGGATGTTGATATGGCCGGGGGCAAGGCCGGTCATTGTGGACAGCGCGGAGGATACGCGTTCCTGAACCTTTGCGCTTACGGCGACTACGGGGTGTCCGTATTTCACCAAAAGCGAAATATCGACATTGATATTCTCGCCGTCAATCGCAAGCCGGATTCCCCTTACGCGGCTTTTCTTGCCGCCAACATCAGATCCCGACGCCGTGCCTGTAAGCGCGGACACGCCCTCGACCTCCAGCGCGGCAAGCGACACTATCGACGCGATAACATCCTCGGCAATGTGAAGCGTCCCGTTATCGTCCAGTTTAACGACGGTTTCTTTAATCTCTGCCATGACCCGCAACACTCCGTTCTTTGTCTTTGGTGAGGGCATTATAGCACACGCTCCGGCGTTTGAAAAGCCCTTACGACGCGATTTCGCGCGGCTCAAGCGTTATGTCCGCCACGGTCAAGTCCGTTTCACGAAGGATAACGTCCTTGATCACAAGCACGTCCGTCTCCGTAAGCCCGCCTATCGGCTCGCTTACCACAACGGTTATGCCGTCCTTATTGATAAACGCCACGCATTCGTCATAACCCTTGGCCTTGACCATCGCCTCGATATTCGCCTCGCTCATCGCGTTCTTGGAAAGCTTTTCGATTTCGGTCGCCACGTTGTCAAGTATCACCTGTGAGGCGTCGGTATTCTCGGCGGCCTGGTTAAGTATTGAAAGCGCGCTGTCACGCGCCTGCATCCGCGCAAGGCGTGTTTCGGTAAAATAGTCGGTTACGTCCGGCCCCTGTACGTCAAGCGGCCCTTGGGGCTGGCCGTCGCTTTGCATAACAGCCGGGTCAAAGCCCGAATCGGGATTGAACACCTCGGGTTCTTCCTTGTTACGCCCATAGCTCCAGCTTAAATAAAGAGCCACGCAGACAAACAGGACGATGCAGGAGACAACGGCGTTTCGCTTCCAGATTTTCATGGGGAACTTCCTCCTTTTATTTGTGGGTATTTATAAGCCCATTACGAAATGCGATGTGCGGCGGACGGCCGATGGCCGTCCCTACGATCTGCTTCGGTGATTTTAAGTCTTATCTCATCGTCGTAACGGTGATTCTGTCGCTTCCAAGCCCGGTAAGAGCCGCAACAGCCTCGGTAACGGCAAGCCTTACGTACACGTCGCCCGCCCCCTGGCACACCACAAGCGCCCCGCGGAACTCCGGGTACACGCGCTTAATCATAAGCGGCCTTGAGGAGGACGATGTCCCGGAAAAAACGGTTTCCGTCTCCCTTTCCGCCTGTATAATCTGTCCCTCTTGCCGGTTTTCGGACTTAGTCTTTTCGTCCTCTTGATATATAAGGGTCATGTCTGTTTGAAGCGTAAGCACCACCTTCACACTGCCGGCCCCGGCTATTTCGCCAAGCGCGGCGGCCATTTCCCTCTCCGCCTCGCGCAGAGGGTACGGGGCGTACGACTCTTCCGGCACCGACTGTTTGCTTCCGCTTGGCCAGAAGACAAGCAAAAGACCCGCCGCCGCGATAAGAAGTAAGTATTTATACTTGCCAAGCGTACGCGCCGTATCGCCGAAACTAAACTTGAAGGCCACTTTACCCCGCCTCCCCGGAAAGCTCGAACCGCTGGCGCTCCGGCGGTATCCCAAGCTCGTCGTGTATCATGCGCGAAAGCGCGTTTCTCGCGTGTTCCGGCGTCTTCGAGCGAATTGTCACGGCCCACGGCGTGGGCGTAAGCACCTCGTCCGTGCAGACTACGTTGACCTGAATGGGCAAGCCAACTTGTTCGGACTTGTTCAAAATATATGCACCTGTCCTTTCCTCTATGATTTGCTTTACCATTTCCTGTCCGCTTTTTATAATTTCCTCTCCTGCGCCGCTGTCGCTCCATACGTCAATGTCAAATTCCCCGTTTGGAAAAAGCCCGGAAAAAGGCCGCAGCAGCACCATAAGCAAAAGAAGCCCCCCGCACATACCGACCACACGCTGTCCCCCGCCCCTTGGCGTAATGCACTCCAGCACCCCCGTCAGAAGCGCGCAAGCCCCCGCCGCCAAAGCCAATTTAAGCACCGCCCCCACCGCGCACCCCCTTGCTGTTAGTTGAGTCCTTCGAGCGGAACGCTGCCCCTGCAACGCGCCCCGTTATAAATTGTCAATTGTCAATTGACAATCACCCCGCCCCTCCCGCGAGCATAAGCGAAAGTACGCTTATAAACAAAAGGAACGCGCTTGCCGCCGTCATTCCCATCACCATGCTGAACGCCCCGCCCAACCCGTCAAGCAGCTTTGCCGTACTTTCCTCCGCCACAGTCCCGGCAAGCGCCGCGCTTAACTTGAACATAAGCCATCTGGCGCAAAGCCCCAAAAAAGGCTCTAAGCATATCCCGACAATCGCCAGTATCCCGTACAGCCCTATGGCGTTTTTGATAACCCCCCCGCCAAGCATAACCGCCTCGGCCGCGTCGGACAGAATACCGCCGACTACCGGGACAGCCGTGCTTATACCCACCTGCGCGCTTTTAAGCGCCACCGCATCCGCCGAACCGGCCACCGCTCCGCTTATCGTGAAATAGACGATGAAAATCCCAAGGGACGCGG
Source organism: Oscillospiraceae bacterium (assembly GCA_031271665.1). Taxonomy (GTDB): domain Bacteria; phylum Bacillota; class Clostridia; order Oscillospirales; family UBA929; genus WRLJ01. The sequence continues at coordinate 4,035 of JAISVI010000096.1, read as the reverse complement.
TAAGCAGCACCGTGACGCCCTTGCGTATAAACTCCGCGAACCGCGCGAGGGTGGGGCGCGGAAGCGCCGCGTTCACCGTCAGCAGAAGGATGTACACATAGGTAAGCGGGAACAGAACATCCGTTATAACCGCCGATAATATCCCGGAAAAAATCATTGTCGCCCCGTGCCGCGCCACCGCCTCGCCCGGCTGTCCCATTGCGGCCTGAAGCACCCCAAGCGCGGGTATAAGCGTTTTCGCGTACAGCCCCATGCCGGTGATTGCCTCGCCCGCCTTGGCGATAAGCCCGTTCATGCCGCCCACCGTGATTGCCGTTACCGCGACCGCCGCCGCGATGTTAAGGGTTTCAGCCTGCATCCCCGAACCTTCGCGCACCGCGCCGAACATGCCGCAGACAAGAACCGCGCCCAGAAGCAAAACAAGCGATTCCGCCGCGTCGCGCAGGGCGTTTCCGGCGGTTGTCCCGAATGAGTTCAAAAGCCGTGACGCCGCCTGTTCCGGGGTAAGCTCGGTCATTTCAATGCCGTCAAGTATATCCCCCGCCGCTTCCGGCGCTTCGTCCCGAACCGCGTCCCAGTCCCCCATCTCAAGCGCCGCCGCCCCCGGAATCGTCAGCAGCACAAGAAATATAAACAAAATAAATATTTTGCGTATTTTATGCTTCCGCATCGTTATCCCCCAGAGCTTGTCAGTTAACAGTTAACCGTCCGTCATTCCCGACAGCAGCGCGAGCATTGCCCGCAGAAGCGGAAGCGCCGCGACGATTGCCGCCAGTACCCCCGCGATTTCCACCGCGCCCGCCGCGCCGATCTGCCCGGTATCGCGTATCAGGTCGGCGGACAGGCGCGACATAATGGATATGCCAACCGTCTTATATACCGGCGACAGCCACTCGGCGGGCAGTCCCGCCATTTGGGCGGCGCTTTGGAAGAAGTCAAACAGCTCGGTCAGAAGCCTTAGGCCGAAAAGCGCCGCGCCCGCCGCGATAAGAAGGCTTAACAGAAAACCAAGCTCCGGCGCGCCCTTTTTAAGCAGAAGTACGCAGATCGAACCAAGCAGCCCGACGGCGCAAACCTGTGTAAACGCGTCCATATCCGCTATAGCCCGAAAAGACTTCTGATAAGCGTAAACACGCCCGCAAGCTCTTGAAGAACCACAAAGGCCGCGACCGCAAGCCCGGCAAGGACGACAAGCGTCGCCTGTTCCTCTCTGCCGGACTTGGAAAGCACTTGCGACAGAATTGTCACAAGAAGCCCTATTATGGCGATTTTTACGATAAGGTCTATGTTCACGTCATACCAATCCTATCCTTGGGATTCCTTAATGCTTGCAGGCGAACACGCAATTTGCAGCACTTGTTAAAGCACCAAAATAATGGCAATAAGTCCTCCGGTAAAGCCAAGCGTGCGGTACAGCTTCGCGTTTTGGCGGCGGAATTCCTCGGCGCTTTGCTGATGTTCCCTAAGGGAAATAAGCGCGTTTTCAAGCGTCTGAACTTGGGTTTCCGCGTCAAAGCGCCCAATCGCGCCGCCGACGTCGGCAAGCATAAGCTTGTCTTCGGGGGTAAGCGCTATCGGCGCAAGCGCTTTCCTCCACGCCTCGGCAAACCCCAGATAGTCCTGTTTGTTCCACTCTTCCTCTATCTGCCCAAAGAACCCCGAAAGCTGCGGCCTGTCCGATTTAAGCCGCGCTATAAGTTCCGGAAGCGCCGTCATTCTGTTTCCTATCTCGCGCTGCATCTGCTCGGTAACGCCGATAAACGCCCGAAGCATATCCGCGCGGCTTGCAAGTCCTCTTGCCGCCCGGAATCCCGTATAGACACAAATAATTCCGATAAGCGCCGCGCCGACAGTTCTTAACATGCCGCCCTGTCTCCCCTTCCGACCGCTTCGACCGTATAGCGGCGCGCGCCGCCGGACTTGCCTATTACCACGGTTCTGTGGAAAAGCCCGGCAAGCGGGCGGTTTGTTTCCCGCGCGGAAAACTCGGCAAAGCTTGCCGCGTGGGCCGTACAAAGAAGCGATACGCCGCACCCGGCGCAGGTTATAAGCGCGCGGACATCCTCGGGGTCGGTTATCTCGTCCATGGCTATCACCTGCGGGGCCATCGAGCGCAAAAGGCTTAAAGCCGCCTTTGCCTTGGGCGCGCCGGTAAGCACGTCCGTCCTGTCCCCGATGTCCATAGAGGGGCTGCCGTTCACCATCCCCGCCACCTCTCCCCTGTCGTCGGCAAGGGAAACCGCGCGCGTCCGCGAGATACAGCGTATCATTTCGCGCAGGAAGGTCGTCTTTCCGTATCCCGGCGGCGACAGAACAAGCACGTTTGGAAGCGGGCCGTAGCACCAAAGCCCCTCGCAAATCTTGTCCGCTATACCCGGCACCTGACGCGCGATGCGCACGCACACGCTTGAAAGCTCGCGGAATCCCTGTATCTCTCCCTCCCGCACAAGCGCGCTGCCTGACAGCCCGACGCGGTGTCCGCCCTGGGCGGTGAAAAACCCGCGCTTAGACTGCTCCGCCGCCAAATGCGCCGAACCCTGCGCCGCTTGGGTAAGCGTGTCGGACAAATCGCCGTTCGTAAGAAGCATGTCCGGCGCGGGTACGGCGTCGCTTTTGTCCAAATGAATGACAAGGGGTTGTCCCACGCGAAGGCGTATCTCCTCGGCGCCGCCCATCTGAACCTCCGGCATCCTAAGCGCGGCGGCGCGAAGCTTTGGCGGAAGAAGGTCAAAGGCTTGTCTTGTTCTTTCGGGCATCTTTAATCACCTCGATGACACATTATATGAAGGCTTGTCTAAGTTAGAACAGACAGCGCCGGTTTTGACGCGCGCAAAAAAACAGCGCGGCCGCCGCCGCGCTGTCAGCATGATGACAAATTCGTAATTCAGATGGCGCGCCGAGGGCGTCGCCCCTACAAAACCCTCTCCGCCGCCTGTCGGCGGCACCTCCCCCAGAGGGGGAGGCAAGGGGCGCGACGCCGCCCCTACAAAACCCTCTTTAGAAAAGAGGGTGGCCGCCGAAGGCGGACGGGTGTTTGACCCATAATTGTCAATTGTTCATTGTCAATTGACACCCTCCGGCATTTCAAAACCTTCGGGCAGGTATCCCCCGCCGAAATTCCCCATACCTCCCGCGTCTATGGTGGTATATCCCGACGGCAGATCAAACGCGCCGGACGGCACGCTGTCCGACTGGTTTGTAAGGGTCATCACGGTTTTCATGCCCTCCGCCTCGCTCTCAATGCCGTAAATTTCGCCGTTCTCTATATAGAATTTTACCGACGCGCCGGATACGTCCTCGGCGTATTCTTCATAAGGCAGGGTTTTCCCGTCTATCTCTCCTGTGCCGGAACCGACAAGCGTGATGCCGGAGTAGTCCGTTACCATGCCCTCGTTTGGGTTCGCGCCGCCCGGCATTGTCATTATCATTTTGCTTGCGTCGTCGATTATATAGGTAACGCCGTCCTTGATTATAACGCTTGACTTAACGCTTTGCCCCTCAACGGTCATTTCCGTTGTCTGCGCCATATTTCCGCCGTCCGCCGCCATGCTTCCGCTGCCCTCGAACTTACCGTCCGAGCCTTCACTGATCATTTTGAAATCATAGCTGTATGTTCCGTCTGTCATCCAGTCAATAAGCGAGTCCACGGACTGCCCACCGGGAACTTCTCCGCCGGACGGTTGTGTTGCCGCGCTTTGGGTCGGCGGCGCGGGATTGGGATTTTGCGTGTCGCTTGGCGGAGGCGGATTGGAAGTACGGGACGAAACGGGCGGGGCGGAAGCGCCGTTCCCGCCGCAGGCCGCGAGGGAAACGGTTAGTACCAGCGCAAGGGCGACGACTATAAGTTTTTTCATGACTTGACTCCTCTCCTTAATTGGCATGTTAATAATAAAGCGCCTCTGAGTATGTTCCGAAACGCACCGCCATATTGCTGTAACCGTCAAACGGCGCGTCCACCGCCGCGAAGATGTCTCCCTTTTTAAGCTGGGCATAATACCTGTCGTCGTAGTAGTCGTCCGGCTCGTCGCCGTCGTA
>JAISVI010000001.1 GCA_031271665.1 Oscillospiraceae bacterium | reverse complement strand
CGGTCGTCCCCGACCGCCCGTAACCCCGGAAAATCCCGCAGGCACGGGCGACCGAGGACGGTCGCCCCTACATGAGAATGCCGGTTTTTGTGCATTCTGTGTCTTCATGCGTCAGCCGTTGCGCAGGGCGCACTTGCAAAAATTTGAAAATAGTATAAAATAGTCTCACCTTCCTTTCGCGGGGCGCATAGTCTGGTTTGTATCGAAGTGTTGAAAATTGCGTGTTCGCCTGCAAGGCGAACGAGCGAAGCGCTTGCGAACAGGCGCCTGTGGCGCGGCATCGCAAGCCGGAGCGGGCAATTTTCAACATGCCCTGTATCGGTTGCCGCGCGGGAAGGGATAGGTGTGTCATGTCGGATATAGCGTCCGTGATTATCGCGTTTTTTGCCTGTTTCGGCGTAATTTCGCTTGTCTTGGCAATAGCCGCGCTTATTTCCGCGCCAAGGCGCGGTACGCGCTGGATTATGTTCAGCGAGGGGCTTACCGCCGAGGAGGTCGAGGCGGACATGCGCCGCGCCGCGTGGCTTCGCAAAATCTGCGGAGTGCCGGTAACGCTTCTTTTTGACAAAGCGAACCTTTCCGACGCCCAACGGCGGCTTCTGTCCCATACGCGGGAGGAGGCAGACTGACGACATAGTCGTGCAGACATGCGCCCTTTTGCCCGGCAAGTGCGAAAAACTTCACAAAACTCCGGTTTTGCTCCAGTTTTCCGCACCTGACAGCTCGCTGCGCTCGGGGCAAAACGGCTTTGTCCGCAACCTGATCCAATAGGAGTTCGGCACAGTATGAACGATACGCTTCAGGGACAAATAAAATCGGTTATATATCGCAATAACGACAGCGGTTACGCGGTCGTCCGCGTCGAGGACACGGACGGCAGGACGGTAACCGCCGTTGGCTGTCTGCCCTATGCCGCGCCCGGGGAAAGCCTTTGCGCCCAAGGCCGCTGGACAAGCCATCCAAGCCACGGCGAGCAGTTTTCAATACACACGGCAAAGCGTATCCTCCCCGACACGGCGGACGCGCTGCTTGAATACCTTTCCTCCGGCGTTATCCGGGGCATAGGCAAGGCGACCGCCCTTTTAATCGTGAACGAGTTTGGCGAAAAAACGCTTGACGTGCTTGAAAAGACACCAAAGGCGCTTGCGCGGGTCAAGGGACTTACTCCCGCGCGCGCGGCGCAGATTGGCGAGGCGTTCGCGCGGCAGTCCGGGCTTAGACGGCTTATGGAACTGCTGGCGCGGCACGGAATCCCGACGCAGACTGCTCTCAGACTTATGCAGACCTACGGCACGGGTTCTATAAACGCGGTGATGGACAACCCCTATATTATGACCGACCCGGATTTCGGCGTGGAGTTCCCCCTCGCGGACGCAATGGCTCTCAGCGAAGGCATGGAGGCGGACGACACCAAGCGCCGTCAGGCGGCGATTCTTTATCAGCTTTATTATAATATGGAAATGGGGCATACATATCTGCCCTACAAGAAGCTTATCGACTCAACCGCCGCGCTTCTTGGCGAGGAAGAACCCAATGTGCTTGTCCCTTCTCTGGAAGCCCTTCGCGAAAAAGGACGCGTGGTGTGCGAGGACGCGCAGTTGGATACGTCAAGCCGCTGTTACCTTAACGAGCTTTTTGTCGCCGAGGTCGGCGTGGCTTCGTTTATCCGCGAGAAAACCGCGAAGCCCGTAAATCAGCCCGCCGGGCTTACCGCGCTTATCGCGGAAATCGAAAACATTTCCGGCATGACCTATGCCCCCGCCCAGCGCAAGGCCGTACTGCTTGCCGCGCAAAGCGGCATAATGCTTCTTACCGGCGGGCCCGGAACGGGAAAAACCACCATAGTAAGGGCTATGCTTCGTCTTTTTGACCGCCTTAATCTGCGCTTTTCGCTTGCCGCGCCGACCGGACGCGCCGCGAAGCGCCTTAGCGAGGTTACGGACGAACCGGCAAGCACCATACATCGGCTTCTGGAGTTCGGCCCGGATCCCGACGGCGGGCGTATGCGCTTTATGCGCGACGCGAAGCGCCCGTTGGAGGCCGACGTTGTCATCGTCGATGAAACCTCTATGGTTGATATACTGCTTATGCACAGCCTTATTGCCGCGCTTAAACCCGAGGCACGGCTTATTCTGGTCGGCGACCCCGACCAGCTTCCGCCCGTCGGGCCGGGACAGGCGTTCGAGGACTGCATTGCCTCGCAGGCAATAGACACCGTGCGGCTTACCGAGATTTTCCGCCAGGGGCGCGAAAGCGGCATCGTAATGGGCGCGCACAGCGTAAACAGCGGTCAAATCCCGGCGCTTAAAAACGACTATAAGGACTTTTTCTTCCTTAAACGCTCCGCCGCGCACGACGCTGTCGCCACCGTTATAGAGCTTTGCTCCCGGCGGCTGCCGCAGAACCTTAACCTAGAGCCGTCGCAGATACAGGTGCTTACCCCGACACGCAAGGGCGCTTGCGGCACGGCGGCGCTTAACGAGCTTTTACAGGACGCGCTTAACCCGCCCGACGGGATTAAGGCGGAAAAGCAGTTCGGCGACAAGATTTTTCGCGTCGGCGACCGCGTGATGCAGATACGTAACAACTATAACCTTATCCGCCACGAGATGTCGGGGCTGGAGGGTGAGGAAATCGAGGGCGGCGTCGGCGTATTCAACGGCGAAATCGGCGTGGTCACTTCCGTTGACCCCAAGGCCGAGCGTCTTGTGGTACGGTTTGACGAGCAGTGGGTAGAATACCCGTACGAGACACTTCCCGAACTTGACCTTGCCTATGCGCTTACGGTGCATAAATCCCAGGGCAGCGAGTATCCCGCCGTTGTGCTTGCCGCGACGCGCGGCCCCGCGCCGCTTATGACGCGCCGGGTGCTGTACACCGCCATGACCCGCGCGCGCCAATGGCTTATCGGCGTTGGCGATACGGACGTTATCGCCGAAATGGTACGCAACAATAAAATAAACCGCCGCTACAGCGCCCTGCGCGAAAGGGTTACGCGATGATAGACGTGCTTTCGCTTCTTTACCCGAAAACCTGCGCGTTCTGCCGCAAGAAAATCCCAAGGCAAGTTTCCGGCGCGTATATTTGCCCCGAATGCCAAGATACCCTTCCTTGGTATACGGGCGCGCAGGGGCCGGATTTGTTCGCTCCGCTTTATTACCGGGGCGCGGCGCGAAGCGCGATCCACCGCTTTAAGTTCAAGCGCGCGGTGTCCTGCGCGAAAACCTTTGGCGCGCTTATGGCGCAAAGCGTACACGGTGTAACCTTCGACGCGGTTACTTGGATTCCCTGTTCGCTTCCCCGCCGCCTTAAACGCGGCTTTGACCAATGCCGCCTGCTCGCCTTAGAGGTTTCAAAGCGCCTTGGTCTGCCGCTTATCCCGATGCTTACGCGCAAAAGGCACGGGCGCGCGCAGTTCAAACAGCCGGACGCGAAATCCCGCGAGCTTAACGTGCAAAACGCCTTCGCCGCGCGCGGCAAGGCCGCCGCCCGCCTTGCTCCCGGTGCGCGAATCCTTCTGGTTGACGATATTTACACAACCGGCGCGACATGTGCCGAATGCCGCCGCGTCCTGCTTGAAGCGGGCTGTCATAGCGTCCGCTTTGTATGTATCGCGCGAAAATAATTTGGGCGTTATGGTTGAATTAGCACCCGTTACAGGGTATAATATCCGTGCAGCGGGTATTATCTTCTAAAGATATACCATTTCGCGTTCGCGAACCGGCGCGTTGCGCCTATGGTATAATATCCGTGCGGCGTGGATTGCTCGTCAAAACTACAGGCCGGGACGTCGAGGACGCCGTCCCCTACACAGGCAAACACGGCTGTTACAACATTTGTAGGGCGCGACGCCCTCGGCGCGCCATCTGAATTACGGGTTCTGTACGCTTATAGTACCCGTGCGGCGGATATTTTCGATTTCTAGAGGTGAATTATGGCATTGTTTAACCGTGATATTGGGATGGATCTTGGCACAGCGTCGGTGCTTGTGTTTGTGAAGGGAAAGGGCGTTGTCCTGCGCGAGCCGTCGGTGGTGGCGGTGGACAAGAACTCCGGGAAACTTTTAAAGGTCGGTACGGACGCGCAGAAGATGCTTGGGCGTACGCCGGGCAATATCGTCGCCATGCGCCCGCTGCGCGAGGGCGTTATCTCCGACTATGAAATGACCGAGCGCATGATTAAGGAATTTCTGCGCAAGGTGGCCGGTTTCCGGCTTTTCAAGCCGCGTATAGTCATATGCGTACCTTCGGGTATTACCGAGGTAGAGGAACGCGCCGTTATCGACGCGGGGATGCAGGCGGGCGCGCGCCGCGTCTATCTGATTGAAGAGCCTGTCGCCGCCGCAATCGGCGCGGGTATAGAGATTGCCAAGCCAAGCGGACATATGGTGGTTGACATCGGCGGCGGCACTTCGGACGTTGCGGTAATATCGCTGTCCGGCATCGTCGAGTCGATTTCCATCAAAATCGCGGGCGACCAGTTTGACGAGGCGATTGTCAAATACATCCGCCGCAAGCACAACGTCCTTATCGGCGAGCGTACCGCCGAGGAACTTAAAATAAACATTGGCTGCGTATTCCCCCGCCCCGAAGAAAAAGTCGTCGAGGCCAAGGGCCGCTGTCTTATGACGGGTCTGCCGCGCGTGTTCAACGTGACCTCCAACGAGATGATCGAGGCATTTGAAGAGGTTTCGACCCGCATTGTAGAGGCTATACACGGCGTCTTGGAACGCACCCCGCCCGAGCTTGTCGCCGACATCGCCACAAACGGCATCGTTATGACCGGCGGCGGAAGCCTTGTCTGGGGCTTTGACAAGCTTATCGAGCAAAAAACCGGCATCACAACGCTTGTCGCGGACGAGGCCGTCTCCTGCGTCGCTTACGGCACCGGAAAAAGCCTTGATATGTTAAGCGACATGCAGGACGGCACGATAAACCTTTCAAGAAGAAAGCAAATGATGAACTGATGGGTATCGTTATTGGCGTTGACGTCGGCGGCTCGACCACAAAAATTGTCGGTTTTTCGCCGGAAGGCGGCCTATCCGGCGCTTTACAGGTGCGGGCGTCCGACCAGATAACATCTATGTACGGCGCGGTTGGGCATTTTATGCGCGAACGCGCCTTGTCGCTTGATGACGTTGAAAAGTTCGTTTTAACGGGCGTCGGCGCCTCGTTTATCAATGAAAATATCTACGGCGTCCCCACTTTTAAGACCGATGAGTTCCAAGCGATCGGGCGCGGGGGGCTTTACCTTTCCGGACTGAAAAAGGCGCTTGTGGCAAGCATGGGTACCGGAACGGCATTTGTCCGCGCCTCGGGGGACGAAATCGTACATATCGGCGGCAGCGGAGTTGGGGGCGGCACTTTGACCGGACTTTCCTCCGCGCTTCTGGATACGGATAAAATCGCGGCTATTCTCGATTTGGCCGAAAAGGGCAGAATCGAGAATATCGACCTTTCGGTAAAGGACATCCTCGCAGGCGATATTCCGTCCCTGCCCCCCGACCTGACCGCCGCCAACTTCGGGAATGTTTCAAGCACTGCGTCAAAGGCCGATTTTGCGCTTGGCATAATCAACATGGTTTTCCAGACCGTCGGTTTGATGGCGGCGTTCGCGCTGAGGGACGACGAGATAAAAAGCGTCGTGCTTACCGGAAGTCTGGCCGAGTTTCCGCAAGCCCGCGAAGTTTTCCCGCGCATCGGGGGGATTTACGGGCTTAATTTCGTAATCCCCGCCAACGCCGTCTATGCCACCGCAATCGGCGCGGCGAAAAGCGCCCCGCCCACCACGTAGGGGCGGCCATTGGCCGCCCGCCACCAAACGCGTTCGCCGAACAAGCGGGCGCGCAATGCGCGCCCCTACAGCGCGCATCTTGCAGGGCGCGATGCCCTCGGTCGCGTGGGTAAGAACGGCGGGACGATTGCCTTCGCCCCCCCCACAAATATTGTAATGGCCGCGTTTGCGTGCAGACCGAATTTGTGGCGAAACGGGCGGCAAGAACGCGCATCTAATCGGCGGTTGCCGTCAGCTCGTCCAGGGTGCGGAACACATATCCCATTTCACGGTACTTGCCTATCAGTTCCTCTAAAATCTGCGCGTTGGTCGCTGAGGTGCTGTGCAGTAAAAGCACCATGCCGGGGTGCGCCCTTGGGATAAGCTTGGAGAATGCCTGGTCGCGCGTCGGCTGTTTGTTGACGTACCAATCCACGTACGCAAGACTCCAGAACACTGTTTTATAGCCAAGCGCTTTCGCCATTTTAAGATTTTCCGTGCTGTAAATTCCGCGCGGCGGTCTGTAATAGGCCGGCATGTCCCGGCCAATAAGGTTTTTATAGATAACCTCGACCTGCGAAAGCTCTTTCTCGAAAGACGCCTTATCTGATATGCCGGACATGTCGGGGTGACTCATGGTGTGGTTTGCCACTATATGCCCCTCGTCAACCATGCGCAGGACAAGCTGCGGGTTATCGCGGATATACGTTCCTACAAGAAAGAACGCCGCCGGTACCCCCGTTTTTTTAAGGGTGTCCAGTATCGCCGGGGTGTTTCCGTTCTCAAAGCCTGCGTCGAATGTCAGATAGACGTTTTTCTCCTCCGGCGCGCCGACAAAATACGCGTTGTTCTTCAAAAGTTCCTCGCTTCCGGCCATCCCCTTCGGTTGGTCGCCGGGCGTTGGGAAACTAAGCCCCCAATTGGTTGCGGCGGCAAGGCACGGGACTGTAAGGGCAGCGGCGATAAGCAAAGCAGTAATACTTTTTTTCATTTTGGTATCTCCTGTAATTCAACTTTACAATATCGTTTGCGAAAAATGCCGAAATATGATGGAAAATTACGGGGGTCTTTTATGACGGCGATTGTGCTATCCGCGCTTCTAAGCCCGTAAGATCAGAATTTGTGACCAAGCCGCCCCCGATTTGGAGGGCGGCTTTGATATGTAGCTACACTGTATTGACAAAACGCAGATTTTCGGATACACTATCTGCGAGGGAGATGACAGTATGCCAACAATTCAATTCCGCACGGACGAAGCGACCAAACATCAATCCGGCGAGATTTTTCAGCAACTTGGAATCACTATGTCAGACGCGATCAATATGTTCCTGCGACAGTCAATTTTGCACGGCGGTCTGCCGTTCGAGCTTAAAATACCGAGATACAACGCGGCAACAATCGCCGCGCTTGCCGACATGGAGCAAAGCAAGGGCAAAGGTGTGCGCGGCAAATCGGTCAGCGCCGCCCTTGCCGAACTTAAAACGGAGGACGGCGAAGAATGAATGTACGCTGGCGCAGTCAATTCAAAAAAGACTACAGGCAAATGATGAAGCAAAACAAAGATATTGCCAAACTGGATTATTTGATCGGTGAATTGGCCGCGCCTAACAGGTTGCCTGAAAGCTATCTTGATCACCCGCTCAAGGGTGAATATAGGGGTTATCGGAACTGCCATGTTGCGCCTGATTGGGTGCTGATTTACGGATAAGAAATCCTTGATAACGGCGAACGTCAACTGCTTCTTGTCAGAACAGGGTCACATTCGGATTTGCTTGAATAACAAGGGGTGTCTCGTCATGACCACACACCCGCACACCAAAGCCGCCCCCGATTTGGAGGGCGGCGTTTCCCCCGCCCCCCCCTTGCCAACAAAACCAAACAAAACCCCCGGGGACGGCGTTCACGCCTTCCCCGGGGGTTATTTGCATCGGTCTATTTCTTATTAAAAATCCTGAAGATTGACTCGAAAGGGTCTTCTTCTTGGGTGGGTTCTTCCGGGACGGGTTCGGGTTTGGGCTGCTCGGCAAGGGCGGAGAGGTCGGGCAGACGGCCTGTCCCCTCGGGTTTGACGGCGGCGGTGGCGGTGGTCGGCCCCGCGCCGCTTGCGGGTACGCCGGAACCGACGACGGGGCGGCTTGCGAAAGCAGGTTTGTCGTCCATCATGCCGATTTCGTCAAAGCCGGTGGCGATGATGATAACGCGTATCTCGTCGCTTAAACTTTCGTCAAGCGCCGCGCCGAAGATAATGTTCGCGTCGTGGTGTACTGCCGAGCGCACCATCTCGGCGGCGATGTCAACATCGTCCATGCCAAGGTCGGTGTCGCCCGTGATATTTATGATGACGCCCTTCGCGCCGTTAATCGTGGTTTCAAGAAGCGGGCTTTGAATCGCCGCCTTGGCGGCCTCTTCGGCCTTGTTCTTGCCGGAGGCGCGCCCCACGCCGATGTGGGCGTACCCCGCGTCGCGCATGATAGAGCAGATGTCGGCAAAGTCAAGGTTGATTATCTGGGAAGTATTGATAAGATCGGAAACGCTTTGAACGGCCTGTTTAAGCACCTCGTCCGCGATTTTGAAGCCGGTGGCGAAGGAAATCTTCTCGGCGGACACAAGTTTAAGCCGCTCGTTTGGTATGACGATAAGGCTGTCAACGCGGCTTCTAAGCTCTTCAATACCGGCCTCGGCCTGTTTCATGCGGCGCATCCCCTCGAAGTGGAAGGGTTTCGTGACGATACCGACCGTCAGTATGCCCGCCTCGCGCGCGAGATCCGCGACAATCGGCGCGGCCCCGGTACCGGTGCCGCCGCCCATTCCGGCGGAGATAAACACCATGTCCGTCCCCTCGAGAAGCTTGGCGACGACCGAACGGCTTTCCTCCATCGACTTGCGCCCGATTTCCGGGTTGGAACCCGCGCCCTTGCCGCCCGTAAGCTTTTCGCCGATCTGTATCTTGTGCGTCGCCATCGTGTTCATAAGCGCCTGTTTGTCGGTATTGACCGCCACAAGCTCGGCGCTGGTGACCCCGGCCTCGCTCATGCGGTTGACGACATTGTTGCCGCCGCCGCCGATACCAATGACTTTTATGTTTACAACACTTTCGCTTCCGCTGTCCAGTTCAAACGCCATGCCGTACCCTCCATTGCAGTGGTTTAGTAAGCTAAAACGATACACTAGGGTATTCTACCTTGTTTTTACGAATTGGTCAAGCTATTTTTACAGGCATATTGAAAATCGGGTATCTAATCCTCTGGAATTAGAATCGCGTTGCCCGCGCGTACGTCCGAAACGTCAAGAATCGCGCGCTTCCCCGGCTCTAACTGCTCAAGGGCATAGGTGATAAATCCAATCTTATAGTCAATATCGTCCGGCATCCCTATTCGCACCTCAAGGGTGTCTTCGTACATAAACGTGGCGGCGTACGACTGCGTAAGGTCAATGCTTGTCACTTTCCCAAGCATTTCATGGGCTTCAAGCGCCGCAATAAGCGGATACAGCGCGTACTGCTTGTCCCTCTGGTCTTCGGAAAACACCGCGTCCGCCCCCACCTGCGGTTCAAGCGGCGCAACGCCGCTTACAATCGGATAGCCCGGCTGACCGACGGCGGCAATGCGTTCAAGTATGCGCCCGTCCCTGTCCGTAACCCAATAATAGCCCTGAAAGGAAAAAGCGCAAGCGGGTTCTGCTTCGGTAATTTCAATCACAACCACATTGGGAAGGCGGCGGCGTATCGTCACCTCTTTAGCATAAGGGAAAGAAGCGAAGATTTTACGCGAAACAGCGAACTTATCAAGCAGGAAAATATTGCTTTCGATTTTTATTTCGCTTTGCTCGCGCACGCTGTCCGGGTTAATCACCGATACCCCCTCGACACGCACCTCGGTTATTTTGAAGAAAAGCCCGGCGGACGCGACAAGAAGTCCGGCAAACACTAAAACGGCGCACACAGCAAGGACAAAGCCGCGCCGGCTTTGCCTCTTGCGTCGTTTTGCCTTTCTTTGCGCCAATTTTTCATGCCCCTTTATTCTCGCGCAGACAGCTTGTCCGCTAACAATGGCGGTCTATCAATTGCGCGGGCGGTCTGTCAACTGCGCGGGCGGCAGAACGCCGCCCCTACAGGTTTCGGTTATTTCCAGTGGGGCGGATTATATATCCGCCCGGGTTAAACCGTCTTCCTTGTCATATTCGCGCCCAAAGCCGAAAGCGCGACGTGCATACTTTCATATCCGCGGTCGATATGGTCAAGTTCGGTTACGACCGTTTCCCCCTCCGCGCCGATGCCCGCGACCACAAGCGCCGCTCCGCCGCGAAGGTCAGTGGCTTTTACATGCGCGCCGTAGAGCTTTTTCACGCCGGACACCACGGCTATGCGCCCCTCGACCTTGATGTCCGCGCCCATGCGCGTAAGTTCTCCGACATGCCGGTAACGACTTTCAAAGATGTTTTCGACAAACAGCGTCGTACCTTCGGCGCGGGCGGCGACCGCCATTATCGGCGACTGCGCGTCCGTCGGGAATCCCGGGTACGGCATTGTCCTAATCTGACGCATTGATTTCAGCGCGTCGGAACGCGCGATGCGCAAACTGTCTTCCGTCACGTCTATCTCGCACCCCGCGTCGGACAGCGCGGCGGTCACGGTGCGCAGATGCGCGGGATTCACCCCGGTAAGCGTTACGTCGCCGCCCGCAATGGCCGCGCACGCCATATATGTCGCGGCCACAATGCGATCCGGGATAATGCTGTGTTCGGCGCGCCGGAACTCCCTCGCGCCCTCCACAACGACCGTCGGAGTACCCGCGCCGTGAATCGAGCCGCCCATAGCGTTTATGAAATTCTGCAAATCCTCTATTTCCGGCTCGCACGCCGCGTTTTGGATACGCGTAACGCCCTTGGCGGCGCTTGCCGCAAGCATGATATTCTCGGTCGCCCCGACGCTTGGAAGGGAAAGGCTTATTTCCGCGCCTTTAAGGCCGTTTGTCTCGCAGTACAGGTTTCCGCCGGACTCGCGTATGTCCGCGCCAAGCTTGCGCAGCGCCCACAAATGAAGGTCTATCGGGCGCGGCCCAAGCTCGCACCCGCCGGGAAAGCTCATAACCGCTTTACCCTGTCTTCCAAGTATCGCGCCGAGGAAAACGACGGACGACCGCATTTCGCGCATAAGGCTGTCCGGTACGTCATGATGCGCAATCGGCCCGCTGTCAATATAAACGGCCTCGTCCTGACGCCTTACGACACAGCCGAGATGCCGCAGAATACGAAAAGAAGAGTCCACATCTTTAAGGTGCGGGCAGTTGTAAATCAGGCTTTCTTTTCCGCTTAAAATTGTGGCCGCCAGAATCGGCAGGACGCTGTTCTTCGCGCCGTGAACGCGCACAAAGCCGTTAAGCGGACGCCCGCCCTGAATTACATAAGCCTCCACAAGCTCAACCCCCGGCATAATCTAAGGATACACGCCTTATCATATGCCACCTGTTTCCAGTAGGTTACAGCCGCGGGGAAGGAAAAGTAATGTGCGGCTCTGCCGTCTGACATTACAGGCACGTCGTAGGGGCGGCGTTCTGCCGCCCGTTTGTTTGGTGGGCGTGGGCGTCGTAGGGGACGCACATTGTGCGTCCCGCAATTTCACTGCGTACTGGGCGGGTGGTGCGGTGGTGCGGCGCGGACGCACAATGTGCGTCCCTACGGTCAAAACACCCGTCCACCTTCGGCATGGGGACGAGCGGCAGAATGCCGCCCCTACAAATCGTCACCCAAATTGTCAATTGTCAATTGTTCATTGTCAATTGCCATCGTCCCCTACGGCGTTATAAGCGACTTTGCCAGTTCGTATATCCGCTGCGCCGCGTCGGGTACTGCGGCGGAGGTAAGCGCCCGGCTTACGGCGGAGAGTTTTTCTTTTCCGGCAAGAAGGTTTTCGACCGTCCGCGTAAGGATGTCTGCGGTAAGCCCCTTCTCGGCAAGCACCTCTACGCCGCATTGCTCTTTCATTTTATTCGCGTTGGACGTTTGGTGGTCGTTCGTCACGTTGGGGCTTGGGATAAGCACGGCGGGCGTACCCGTGACCATAAGCTCGTTCAGCGTAGAGGCACCGGCGCGGCCGATAAACAAATCCGCCGCCGCCATAAGGGACGGCATATTGTCAAAGTATTCGCAGACGCGGATGTTCGGGTATCTTTCCCGCGTAACGCCGCGCTCGGTCAAAGAGGCGTTAAGGGCGGCGATATAGCGGCTTCCCGCCGCGTGGAGCATTTGCGCCGCGCCGCGCCGCGCCGCGTTTTCAAGCACGTCGGCCATTATGATGTTCATGTCCCGCGCGCCAAGCGAGCCAAACGCGCTTACCACAACGGGTCTTGCGTCAAGGTTAAACTCCCGCCTTGCGGAGGCGCGGTCTGCGAACAGAAATTCCTCGCGCACCGGCGTACCCGTGCAAACGACTTTACCGGGCTTCGGATATTGGTTTTCAAGCCCGGAGAAGCCCGTCATAACGCGGTCAACGCGCTTTGCCAAAAGCCTTGTGGTAAGGCCCGGCGTGGCGTTGCTTTCGTGAAGCAGCGTCGGTATCCCCCGCCCGTGCGCCCGGTAAAGCACCGGGAAACAGGCATACCCTCCCGTACCTATAACAATGTCGGGCTTAAACTCGTCAAGTATTTGTCCGGCCTTGCGAAGCGCGCCGGCAAGCCTTGCTGCGGACTTTATATTTTTCCCAATGGCCTTGGGGCTTATGCTGTGCGCCAGATTGCTTACGCGCACGGTGCGTATGGCAAAGCCCCCTTCGGGTACGATGCGCGTTTCCATCGCGCCCTCTGCCCCGACGAACAGAATCTCCGGCGAACTCTCGCGGCGGCGGAAAACCTGTGCCACCGCAATCGCGGGATAGATATGCCCCCCGCTGCCGCCGCAGGTAAAAAGCACCCTCATACGCTTTTACCCGCCGAAATCTGGCGCGAAACGGAAAGCACCACGCCCATTTCGACAAGCTGGATAAGAAGCGCGCTTCCGCCATAGCTGAAAAACGGCATCGATATCCCCGTGACCGGGATAAGGTTGCTTACGACAGCCACGTTAAGGAACACCTGAATGGCGAGAAGCGTCGTAATGCCCGCCACCATAAGAGAACCGAAGCGGTCGGGCGCGTGAAGCGCGATCCAATACCCACGGATAATAAGAATCGCGAACAGCAAAAGCACTATTCCCGCGCCGAACAGCCCAAGCTCTTCCGCCACAATGGCAAAGACAAAGTCATTGTGTCCCTCGGGCAGATAAAGATATTTCTGACGGCTTTGACCAAGCCCAAGGCCGAACAGTCCGCCCGAGCCGATTGCCAGAAGCGACTGTATCGCCTGATATCCGGCGCCGCGCGGAGCTATCCATGGGTCACGCCATACGGCAATGCGCTGCTTCGCGTGTTCCATAGTATTAACAACAAATATCGCAAGCGGGACAATCAGCCCCGCCGCAGCGAGATAATACCTAAGCCTTACCCCGCCAAGGAAAAGCAGCACCGCGCCCACTGCGGCTATAAGCACCATTCCGCTTAAATGCGGCTGTAGATACAAAAGCCCAAGAAGCATCGCAAGAATCGCGGCGAACGGCAAAATCCCGTGTCGGAACGTCTTCATCACTTTATAGTTTTTGGATATTATGGCCGCGAACAACAAAATCATCGCGATTTTCGCGATTTCCGACGGTTGGACGGAAATGCCGAAAATAATAAGCCAACGCCTTGCCCCGTTAACCTTCACGCCGATAAACGGGACAAGCATAAGAAGAACCACGGCAATTATCATGGCGGGAACAGACAGCGCGCGGAAATACTGATAATTAACGCGCGATATTAAGTACATCAAGGGAAGTCCGAGAAGCATATACGGCCCCTGACGCACAAGGAAGTACGCCGGGTCGTTCTCTTCATAACTTGCCGAAGCGTAACTGGCCGAGAACATCATGATAAGCCCGATACAGGACAGCAATACCACAAGCGCCGCGAAAGGCAAATCCATCGGCGCGTTCGCCCCCTTAAACAGTTCGCGCCTGCGCCGTATTCTTTCTTGCGCTTTCTCCTCTTTTACTTCGGGCAGAGGATACTCCTGATCCATTGCGTCACCTCCCCAGTCAAACGTTTAGATAATTGGACACGCCAACCCACGCCAGAATGCCAAGCGCCACCGTGGCGGCGAAGAACGCCGCGCAGATGGCAATCTCACCCCACCCCTTCATCTCAAGATGATGATGGAACGGGGACATCTTGAAAAGGCGTTTCCCTTTGGTAAGCTTAAAGTAGAGTACCTGTAAAATAACCGAAACCATCTCCCAGATATAGGCCGCGCCGACAATGATCATCAAAAGCGGTACGCCCGACACAAAGGCCATGCCGCACACCGCCCCGCCAAGGAAAAGCGAACCCGTATCCCCCATAAACACCTTTGCCGGATGGAAGTTGTAAATCAGAAACCCGACAAGCGCCCCCGCCAGCGCCGCGGAGAAAACGGTAAGCCCGCCCCTGTTCCACAAAAAGGCGATTGCCGTAAAGAAGACCGCGACGGGAAGCGTCACTCCGGTGCAAAGTCCGTCAACGCCGTCCGTAAGGTTGACCGCGTTTACCATGCCCGCCACCACCGGAAGCGCAAGAAGCGTATACGCAAGCATGTCAAGGCGAAGCGTCACGTCAAAAAAAGGCACGTATATATCGGTCGTCAAATACCCCATATAACGAAGAAGCGCGATAAAAGCGGCGGAAACCGCAAGCTGAAGACCAAGCTTTTGAATGCTTGTAAGCCCAAGGTTCTGCTTTTTGCGAACCTTGAAGAAATCGTCGATAAAGCCGATACCGCCGAAAACAAGCGCAAATCCGAAAATAACAAAGTGACTGTAGTCCCCCTGCCCCATGTAGGCGCGCCCGACAATGGCTATGGCGGGAAGGATTCCGGCAATAAACATGATGCCGCCCATTGTCGGGGTGCCGGATTTGGACATATGCCACTTGGGGCCTTCCTCGCGAATGCTCTGCCCGAATTTAAGGCGTCTTAGGGCGGGCAGCAGAAAAAGGCCCGACAAAGCCGTTACCGCAAGCGCTATGGCAAAGGAAAACGCTATTTCAGCCATTTTTCCGCTTCCTCTCAGGGCATGTTCCTCTCAGGGCATGTTGAAAATTGCCCGCTCCGGCTTGCGATGCCGTAGCATAGCTGCCTGTTCGCAAGCGCTGCGCTCGTTCGCCTTGCAGGCGAACACGCAATTTTCAACACTTCGTCTTGAAATAAGACGCCACGATCTCCCGCTCGTCCATCGGGTATTTCACGCCGCCGATTTCCTGATACATCTCGTGACCCTTCCCACAGATTACCACAATGTCCCCCTTTTGCGCAAGTCCAAGCGCCTTATGCAAGGCGGCGCGGCGATCCGGCTCGACAACCGGGGACGCGTCCGGCATACCGGACAAAATATCTCTTATAATCTTTTCGGGGTCTTCCCCGCGCGGGTTGTCCGACGTTACTACGCAAATATCACCAAGCCGCGCGGCAATCGCCCCCATAAGCGGGCGCTTCTCCGCGTCGCGGTCGCCGCCGCACCCGAAGACCGCTATTACGCGCCCGGCGGTAAAGCCCCTTACCGTGCCAAGGACGTTTTCAAGCGCGTCCGGCGTGTGGGCGTAGTCAATGATAACGCCGAAATCCGCCTTCACCGGCACGGTTTCCATTCGCCCGGACACGGGCGGGATATTCGGAAGGCAGCGCGCGATTGCCGAAAGGCTTAGTCCAAGTTTAAGCGCGGCGGCGGCGGCGGCCAAAACGTTGTATACCGAAAACAGCCCGGGTGTTCCCCAACGGGTTTCGCACCGCTCCCCCTCCGCGTCCAGCGTTATGGAAACGCCGTCCGCGGCAATCTTAATATCCCGCGCGCGAAGGTTTGCCCGCGCATTTACAGCATATGAGTAAATATCTTCTTTTTCTAGCCTTTTTCCATAATTGTCATCTATATTGACAATCGAATATTTGCATTGCTTAAAAAGCTTAGTCTTAGCAAGGAAGTAATTCTCCATGTTTTTATGATAGTCAAGGTGGTCTTGGGTAAGGTTTGTGAACACCCCAACCTCAAACCCAATGCCCGCCGCGCGGCTTTGCTCAAGTGCGTGAGAGGACACTTCCATCACACAATGCGTACATCCCGCGTCCGCCATATCGCGGAAAAGCGTGTGCAGTTCGGCGGCGTCGGGCGTGGTGCGCTCGGCGGGAAGCGTCTTGTCCGCGTAAAGGACATGGTTTGTGCCGATAAGCGCGGGGCGCTTCCCCGCCGCTTTAAGCAGTCCGTATATAAGGTGCGTCACCGTGGTCTTGCCGTTTGTCCCGGTTACGCCCGTCATCACCATGCGGCGCGAAGGATTGCCCATAAATTTTGCGGCAAGCGGGAAAAGCGCCGCCCTGCTGTCCCCCACCAGCGCAAAGGGTATACCGCGTTCCGGCGGTCTTTCGCAAATAACGGCGCAAGCGCCGTTATTTATCGCGTCTTTTATAAATCTGTGTCCGTCTGTCTTATCGCCGGAGACGGCCACGAACAGACCGCCCGGCTTTACCTTGCGCGAATCATTATAAACGCCCGTTATTTCCGCGTTCGTATCGGCGCGGTTTTCCAGTACCGCAACCTCTGAAAGCAGTTCACCAAGCCGCACCTCGCCGCCCTCCCCTGTTCTGCCGTGTTCTGCCGTGTCTTTTGGGCATGTTGAAAATTGCCCGCTCCGGCTTTTACTCGCCCGCTATATATGTCTTATCGTCAACGGATTTGTCGCGGAATTCAATTTCGACCACTGTTCCAAGCGGTATCTCCACGCCGGCTTCAACCGTTTGGTACGCGGCGGTAATCTGCGCGGCCGCCGCTTCAATAGCGCCGGTGGCTCGCATGAAAAGCCCCGCGTTGCCAAGCTTTTCATTTGCTTTTTCCGGCGACAGCCCTGTTACGTCCGGCATAACAACCGTTCCGGCCGGCGCCTCGGACTCGGTGTATAAAAGCACCTCGGCAGTGACGGGAAGTTTTACGCCCGACGCGGGTACTTGCGCAAGCACCGTGTCGCCCTTCCCGATAACGCGGTAAGACATCTTTTTTTCCTCAAGCGCGTCTTTCGCCGCTTCAAGCGCTTTGCCCGTGACGTCCGGCGTGGCTATGTCAAGCATGGAAAGTTCTTCGCTTGTGTAATGCGGTGCTATGCCCAGATACGGAAGCGCGTCGGCAAAGATGCGCCTTGCCACCGGCGCGGACATATAGCCGCCCGTGCGCAGATTGTTTGCAAGCCCCGGTTCGTCAAGCATGACAAGCACCGCAATCTGCGGGTCGTCCGCCGGGGCGAACCCCACGAACGACACAACGTATTTCCCCTGTCCTATATCATTACCATCGGCGTCGCGCAGGTCGCGCTTCTGCGAGGTTCCGGTCTTTCCCGCGATGCGATAGCCCGTGACCTGGGCGTTTCTTCCCGTCCCGTTCTTCACCGCGTTTTCAAGATAATCGCGCATTATCTTACTCGTTTCGCTTGAGATAACCTGCCGGACAACCTTCGGGGTATTGACGGCGCTTCGCATTCCGTCCGCGTCAATGGTGTCGCTTACAACATATGGCTGCATAAGATAGCCGCCGTTCGCCACGGCGGACACCGCCGTAATCATCTGGATAGGGGTTATTTTGAACGTCTGGCCGAAGGAATAGGTGGCCTGGGTTGAAACGTCGCGGTTATAAACATCCCAAGTGTGGTACAGCCCCTTATTAGAGGCTTCACCCATTATATCCACATTCGTTCTGTCCATATAGCCGAATTCGCCCATCATTTTATAGAAATTTTCCGTGCCGATTTTATTCGCTATGGCAATAAACGCCGGGTTGCACGAATTTTGTATGGCCTCTTTAAGCGTCTGCGATCCGTGTCCTGCCGCCTTGTGGCATCTTATGTCAAACCCGCCGATATTGTGGGCGACTCCGCTGCAATAAAACCGGTCGTTTTCAAGGTCAATCTTCCCCGTCTCTATCGCTATTGACGACGTTATTATTTTGAACGTCGAACCGGGTTCGTACGTATCGCTTACCGCCTTATTGCGCCACTGCGCCTGACGGGCTTTGGCCAGTTCTTCCTGATACGCCTGCCCCTCGAAAGAGGAAAGGTATTCAAGAACCGATTCGTCCGCTATTTCCTGATAATTATTAAGGTCATAGTCGCCCTTGGTCGCCATCGCGATAATACCGCCGGTCTTGACGTCCATAACGATTGCGCAGCCGCGGTTTGCGACCTCGTTTTCCAAAAGCGCGGTTTCAAGATGACGCTCGACTATATGCTGGACTGTTTCGTCAATTGTCAGCACAAGGCTTTGACCGTCCTGCGCGTCATAGAACATCTCGTACTGATCGGGGAGTATGCGCCCTTCTCTGTCGATAGACGAGATAGTATGACCCGGCGTTCCGATAAGGTATTTGTCATACTTCGCCTCCAGACCGTCAAGCCCCGTGTTGTCCCGCCCGACAAACCCGATAATATGCGAAGCGAGGTTGGAGTATGTATAGTATCTTTTGGAGTCCGGGTCAAGCTTAATCATGCGCTCGAAACTGTTTGTTTTTATAAACTCGCGAACCTGGTCTGATTTTTCTTTTTCGATTTTAACGGCAATGGTCATATTGCTTGTGTTTTTATGTGTGGTTTTCTCAAGCACCCATTCATAGTCAAGCCCAAGAATGTCCGCAAGACCCTTCGCTATCTTTTGCGCCTGTTCGTCGCTTTCGATATTGGGCGGGTCGATGCCGACTGTTTCCGCGCTTCCGCTTGAAGCAAGTATGCTTAATTTCCGGTCATAGATAGAACCCCGGTTCGCGGACACGCTCATGCGCCGCGTTTGCTGGCCGATAGCCTTGCTTTCAAGGTCATCGTGTCGGTTGACTTGAACGTCGTAAAGCTGCATTGCAAGGGGGATAAACATTATCGCGCCAAAAACGGCCATTAGAAAAAACACCCGCAGCCTTAGGTTGCGCGTGCTTTTTTGCGCCTCGGTCATTTTCGGTTTTTCCTGCTCGGCCGACATCGCCCTCACCTCTGATAAATATATAGTCAAGCCCGGGCTTGATTATACCCCCATGCACGTCACGCTGCCGCCGGAGAGTGTCAATCAATTGACAATTGTGGTGCGACGATGACGTAGAGGCGGCGTTCTGCCGCCCGGGGGGTTGGCGTTGCGGTGTGTGCAGCGTTGGCGGGCTGGCGCGCCGGGGCGTCGCGCCCTACAACACGCCCCTTGCCTCCCCCTCCGGGGGAGGTGGCGGCGACAGCCGCCGGAGAGGGTTGACTACGTAACCGTTCCGAATCTGTTAAGCGGCGCAACGCGAAGCAAAAGGCGGCCGAGGATATAGCGCGTGTCAACCTCGCCTATCCACATAACGCGGCTGTCTTCAGAATTGTTGCGGTTATCGCCGAGTACGAAAACGCATCCGGGGGAAACGTCGGTTTCAAATTCGCTTGCGCCTCTGGCGATCATTTGAAGGCCGTCCGGCAAATAGTCTTCGTCAAGCTTGATCTTGTTCACGTATACGGCGTTCTCGTCGTAATCAATGCGCACGGTGTCGCCGCCTACGGCAATAACGCGCTTGACAAGCGGGCTTTCGCGACCCGTCTTTTCGTCAATGTATCCGCCATGGCCATTGTAATAGCCCATCTTGGAAAAAACAACTATATCGCCGGGCTTGGGCGTGTAAAAAAGCCGCGAGATAAGCATCATCTCGCCGTCGTGCAGGGTGGGATCCATAGACCTTCCCTCTACGCGGAAAATACCGCCAACAAGCGCGAAAACCAGAACAACGGCGACAATCGCGTGTACAAGGGTGCCGCCCCACTCGTAAATTTCCTTGCCGATATCAAACGCCTTGGCGCTTTCCTTATCCGGGTTGCCGCCGGAAGTTTTATCGGTACTCAGACAAACGTCTCCCTTCAGTCAACGATACCAAGTTTATTAAGCGGGAATATGCGCAGTACAAGGCGGCCGAGTATATAGCGCGTGTCAATCTCGCCAATCCAATCCGAGCGGCTGTCCTGTGAATTGTTGCGGTTGTCGCCCAAAACAAAAACGCATCCGGGCGAAACATTGTACTCGCTCTCGCCTCTGCCGCGCATTACAAGACTGTCCGGCAGATAATCTTCGTCAAGCTTAACTTCGTTCACATATATGCTGTTCGCGCTGTAATCAATGCGCACGGTGTCGCCGCCTACGGCGATAACGCGCTTGACAAGCGGCCTTTCGCGCCCCGTCGCGGGATCAGAGTACTCGCTTTCTCTCCCCGGATAATTACCCATCTTGGAAAACACAACTATGTCGCCTGACTTTGGTTTGTAAAAAAGCCGTGAGACAAGCATGGTTTCCCCCTCGCGCAAAGTCGGCTCCATAGAGGATTGCTTTACCGTGAAGATTCCCGCCGCAAACGAAAGAATCAGAACTACGGCGACAAAAGCGGCGACAAACGTCCCGCTCCATTCGTATAGTTCTTTGCCAAGGTCAAGTGCCTTTTTGGGGGCGTATTTGTCAGCCGCGGTTTTTTTGGTTCTCAATTAAACGCCCTCCTGCTGTCAAAAAACTGGCGGCGGGACGCAAGGGACTCCGCCCCCCTGCAGTCCTCTCGCAGAGGCCCTTTTCTCATTCAGACTCAAAAAGGGGGAAAGACCCAGTCCTCCCCCCTTTTTCTCAGCCGATTCTTTCTTTGACCTTTGCCGATTTGCCAACGCGCTTGCGCAGGTAGTAAAGCTTTGCGCGGCGGACGACGCCGTGGCGCACAATCTCGATTTTCGCGATGTGCGGGGAGTGAAGCGGGAATACTTTTTCCGCGCCCACGCCGTACGATACGCGGCGGACAGTGAAGCTTTCGCGGATGCCGCCGTGCTTTTTGGCGATAACGATACCCTCGAATATCTGGATTCTTTCGCGGTTGCCCTCTTTGATGCGGATGTGAACCTTCACGGTGTCGCCGACAGCCACCTCGGGCAAGTCATTTTTAAGGTGCGGCTGGGCGACTGCTTTAAGCAGATCCATTGGTAAAACCCCTTTTTTCGTGACGCTCGTGCGGCGTAAAAGGACGCGGCAGAGGACCGCCCGTAATCATGCCACGATAGATTACCATAGAATCCGTGCTTTTGCAAGATATTTTTTCACGCGCGCTCACGATGGAAGTTTATGGTAAACTATACCTTGAAATCCACCTGCTGAACCGTTCCGGCTTTTCCGTCCTCGGAAAGGAATATGCCCGTGGAGCGTATCATCGCGTCCGGGTCAAGGGGGTCGCCAAGCGCGTAGTCGCCCGCCGCCGAACCAAGGTATATCGCGCCGACACCAACCTCGCCAAGCGCGGCAAGGGTAGACTTCCCCGATGAATCCTGCGACCAGATGCGCAGTTTGTCATAAACCTCGTCGTTCTCGTCGATCCAGTTGTTGCCGTCTTTGTCGTATTTGGCAAGGTCGGCGAAGCCGTTGCCGCTTTCCGTGCCGAAAAGCTCTTTCCCGTTGTTGATTTTGCCGTCATTGTTAAGGTCAAGCGCCAAGAAGCCGCTTCCCGAGGCAAGCGAGGAAATCTGGTCGCTTTTGCCGTCGCTGTCGATGTCAAAGCTGAAGGTTTTCCCGGACAGCGCGGCGGCGGGCGCGCCGAAATTGACGACCAGCGGATCCATAAACGCCTGCTCGACTCTGGTCACGTTTTTCGCGTAGAAGGACTCGCTCATGTTAAGGTTAAGGTCAATGCTTATCGTGCGTCCGTCCGACGTCTTAACCGAACCTTTGGTGGAAAAGCTTAACGAACGCTCGATTTGAACCTCTGTGGAGGTTTCAACGGTGCGCACGTTCTTCGCGCCCCTGTCCGCGACGCCGGCGGAGCGCATGGCAAAGGCGGCGTACTGCGACGTACTCTGGCGCATTGCCAGTTCGCTGTAACGCCGTCCAAAACTTAATTCGGGTATGCGGATATTAAAGCCCATACGCCCGAAAAACGCCTGCAGCAGTGAATACTGAAAGTTTTCGTTTGCGCGGCTTATTTCCAGACCAAGGCGCGGAACGTCAACGTTCATCGCCTGGGCCAAATCCCGTGCCGCCGCGCCGAAGGCGCTTGTGTTATCCGGCTGCGTCTGCCCGTCTCCAAGGCTAAGGATCGCCGCCTCGCCGCCAAGCATTTGCGCGGACGACGCAATGACCGAGGAATTAAGCGTGAAAAGCTCTTCCGACGCGCTTAGACTTTGCGAAAGGCTGATTCCGCCAAGGGACTGCGCGTACGTTTGCGTCACCGAGGTTTTCTGGTAAGAAGCCGCCTGCTGAGAGATGATGTTGGTGTTCTCGATTTTCATTTTATTAACCTCCTTGTCAAATCGCTTCCTTTCGTCCATGAAAGGAATGGGCAAGTCACCCAACTATAGATATCGAATGGGATGGCGGAAGACTTTAGAGGAAACCTCACAAAAACCTCACAATTTACTCACAAAAACCTCACATCTAACGATGGCGCGTCGCCGCCTGCGCGGAAGAATATGGCGCGGGGTTTGCCGCCCAAGTAAAAAAAGTTGCGGCTTGCTGTAAAAAACATTCAACTTCCTCTTCCTTTTTGCGCCATCGTGGTGTATAATGACATATGAAACCGCGATTAGATACCTCTGAAAAACCCCCGCTCCGGCTTGCGATGCCGCAGCATAACTGCCTGTTCGCAAGCGCTGCGCTCGTTTTTGTTTGGCGAAGCCAAACAAAAACACGGGGTTTTAGAGCGTCTGGATTAGAAGGAACCGGGGTGATTGCGTGAGTGGTGAAAAACCTATAGTTTTGGCTATTGATGACGAGGCGGTTATTCTAAATTCGCTTTTGTCGGTTCTGGCAGAGGATTACACTGTGCGGCCGTTTGTATCGGGGCAGACGGCTCTTAAATATCTTGAAACTCAAAGCGCCGACCTTATACTTATTGACTATCAGATGCCCGGAATGTCCGGATCCGAGGTTCTTATGGCGCTGCAGTCCGACCCGCGCACAAGCGGGATTCCCGTAATATTCCTTACCGGTTCGGCGCGCGACAATATAGAGGTCGAGGTACTTGAACTGGGCGCGGCGGATTACATCTTGAAGCCGATTAAACCCAAAGTGCTTGTCACGCGCATACGCATTCAACTGGAACTCGCCGGTTACAGAAAGCGGCTTGAGGCGCTTGTCGCGGAAAAAACCGAAAGTCTGCGCATCGCCTTTGACAATCTTAAGGCGCGTGAAGAGATTACGCTTAATATGCTTGCCCGCGTTACGGACATGCGCGACCATGAAACCGGCGCACATATATCCCGGACGACCGAACTTGTGAAGATTCTGGTAAACGATTTACTGGCAAATCCCAAAGAGCAATACGAACTCACCGTTGAAGAGGCGGATAACATCATTAAATCCGCCAAGCTGCATGACATCGGCAAAATTGCCATACCCGACCATGTCCTCCTTAAACCCGGAAAGCTTGACGCGGAGGAATACGAGATTATAAAAAAGCACGCCACGTACGGCGCGTACATATTAAACGAACTTATAAGCGAGATGGGCGCGGATCTTTTCCTAAGCACGGCAAGGGATATCGCCCTTGGGCATCAGGAAAAGTGGAACGGGAAAGGTTATCCGCAGGGGCTGTCCGGCTTTGAAATACCCCTTTCGGCAAGGATTGTCGCCGTCGCCGACGTTTACGACGCTCTTATTTCTACGCGCCCTTATAAAGAGCCGTTCAGCCACCAAAAGGCGGTGCAAATCATCCAAGGTGACAGCGGCTCTCATTTTGACCCTTATCTTGTTGTTGTCTTTACGCGCCATGAAAAAGAGTTTGACCGAATCGCGCAGATGACCTGAAAACAGCGTTCCGCATAACCACCCCGCCACAGACACTGCCGTACGGGGTCGTAGGGGCGGCGTTGTGCCGCCCGCGGTTTGCGGCGCGGCGGCGGAGGCGTTGGGAACGGGTGGCGCGCCGGGGGCGTCGCGCCCTACGGGGGCGGCATATGATTTTCGGCATTGGCGCGGGCGATTCGTGAATCGCCCCTACGAGTCAACCGGGACGGGCGGGATAACCCCGCCCCTGCAACGACGCACAAAGGGACGATAGGGCGGTGATACCTATGAAGCTGCTTGCCAGTCATTTTAAACTTAAGGAAAACAGAACGACGTTTTCAAACGAGATTATCTGCGGCATAACGACTTTTCTGACAATGCTGTATGCGCCCTTATTCACCCCTGCGATTGTCGCGGAAACAGGAATGCCCTACAGCGGTGTGTTTGCGGCGACTGTGCTGACTGCCGGTGTGGGGACGATTTTAATTGCGGTTATAAGTAATCTTCCCATCGTAATTGCCCCCATCATGGCCTTTAACACATTTATGGCGCAGACTATTTGCCTTGATATGGGATTCCACTGGCGCGAAGCGCTTGCGATGTCCTATATGTCCGGGTTTTTGATGATATGTCTTTTATGGCCAGCCAATCTTCGCAGAAGGTTTTATCTTACGATACCGGATTCGCTTAAGTATGCCACATGTATTGGCGCGGGTCTCTTTATTTCGCTGGTTGGGTTTAAGCGGGCGAATTTTGTGTCCTATACATCCCCGCCGGGGACATTTACCACCGACAGCGGCGGGGCGCTTTTTTCCGACTCGTCTTCTGTGCCTACCTTTCTGGGCAGCGCGACGCCCGAGCATATTGTCGCGATTGTCGGGTTTATCGCGATTATCGCCCTTATGGCACTTGAGGTAAGGACGCGTCAGCGTTACGGCGCGTTCTTTTTGGGTATCATCGTCGCCGCCTTTGTTGGCATTCCCCTTAATGTCACGCAAATAAGCTCCCTTAAATTTGACTCCTTTATTTCGGGGCTGAATGAAGTGTCCTTTTCCTTTTACGGACGCCCCGGGGTATTGTCGCTTTTCGATGCCCCCGGTAAGGTTGCGCTTTCGATAGTGCTTGTCATCATCATTACCTTTATAAGCATAGCAATGCTTTTCTGCACCATCGGGGGCATAGGAAGCAGATTCGAGGGGACGTTCACCGCCCAGAAAATGGATAAATCTATTAAGGCCGCGTCCTCCGTCACGCTTTTATCCGCGTTTCTCGGCACCTCTCCGCCAACGGTGTCCGTGGTGTCCGTGGCGGGGATTTCGTCCGGCGGAAAGACCGGGCTTGCCGCGCTTGTTACCGGCGCGCTTTTTATTCTCTGCCTTCCGTTTGCGGGTGTGTTCTCTTCTTTCCCGCACGCCGCCGTAGCCCCCGCGCTTATTGTGTCGGGAGTTCTTACGGTTCCGCTTATTAAACGGGTAAACTGGTCTGACTTTGAAGAGGGGTTTCCCGGAATCATAACAATTATCGCCATCTTGTTTACATACAGCATCGTTTATGGCATTGCCATCGGATACGCGGCGCATTTACTTATTAAAACATCGCTTGGAAAATGGCGCGAGGTTCGCTTTCTTGTCCACGTTATCGTCATAGCGTTCGTGGCGCTTATCGCTTTGCGTTCAGTATTGAAGATATAGGCGGGTGAGTTTATGAGAACCACTGTATTCCAACGTATACTAATCGCAAGTATGCTGCCGCTTGTTTTTGTTTTTTTCATGCTGTTTTTTACTGCGGATAACATCGTCAAGGAATACGGCGAAGATTACGCGATGGATAACGTCGTGCTGCTTGCGCGAAGTGTTGCAGAGCGTATTCGGATCGGACATTCGGGCGCGGCTTCCGACGACGCTCTTTTTCCGCAGCTCATAGGCTCGCAGGAGAACGCCGCTTTCACCCGTTCGATCACTATACTCCTAAGCGGCGGCGAGGTGCTGTACCCGTTTGAATATGCGGGGGATATGCTTCTTGACGGCGGTAAGCTTAATCATGAAGACGAGATAAAGAAAGCGCTTGCCGCGGGTGAAACATATTTAGATGGAAGCGGATTCTCATCGTATTACAGCGAGAGTGCGCTGTTTTATTTCAGTCCGCTTACGCTTGAGGAAAGAAACGGGCAAAGGCTTTATGTTTTTCTTGATATCCCCGTGGGGCCGCTTTATTTGGACGATGCGGAAGCCTCTGTCCAGATATTCCT
>JAISVI010000168.1 GCA_031271665.1 Oscillospiraceae bacterium | reverse complement strand
GGGTCGCGATTGTGGTGCGCGGGCCGGACGGCGAATTCCACGTTAAGGAAGAGCCTTACGTCCCGCTTAAAGAGCGTAATAAGCTGCTTGGTATCCCGGTTATACGCGGGGTTGCGTCTTTTATTCTGTCTATGCGGGACGGTATGCGGGCGCTTACTTGGTCTGCCGAGATATTCCCAGAGGATGAAAGCCCCAAAAAACCACGCGCCGCTGAAGCCTCTGAAGAGAATGCCGCGCCCGCGCCCGAAGAAAGCGGTACTCCTGCGGCGGAAGAGGGCAAGGGAACAGAGCCGCCCCAAAGCAAGACTTCCGACAAGATACTTTTCGCGGTTTCGATGGTTATCGGAATTGCTTTGGCGTTCGCGCTGTTTACGCTGCTTCCGACTTATATAGGTTCGCTTTTCCAGCGTTGGGTCGGCGACGGATTCCTGCGCAACCTGATAGAAACGCTTCTGCGGCTTGCGCTTTTGGTCGGGTATATGCTTTTAGTTTCGCGCATGAAAGCTATAAGGCGGGTTTTTTCCTATCACGGCGCCGAGCATAAGTCAATCGCGTGCTTCGAGGCGGGCGAGGAACTTACCGTTGAAAACGTAAAACGCCACAGCCGCTTTCACCCAAGATGCGGCACAAGCTTTTTGCTTATGGTCGTTCTTGTCAGTATGCTTGTGTTCCTTCTTATGTCCTCGCTGTTAAGCGATGTTTTAAGCCTTGGAAACAATTTTGTGCGTATAGGTATAAGGCTTGCGATCCTGCCGTTCGTCGTGGGCTTTTCGTACGAAGTAAACCGCTTTATAGGAAGGCATGACAATCTCTTTACCCGTATTATCCGCGTACCGGGGCTGGGGCTTCAGCGTATCACTACAAACGAGCCGGACGACGATATGATCGAAGTCGGCATCAACGCGCTTTCGCGCGTTATCCCCAAAGATAAGACCGACGCTGTGTGGGGCAGGGAATGATCACGGTCGGCGATTTTTACCTTGATTTGCGCGAAATGCTTAGAACCGCGGGAAACGACATGCCGGAATTCGCGGCAAACCAAATTCTTGCAACCCGGCTTGGCGTAACGCAAACCGAGCTTTTGTCAAGGCGTCCGCTTTACATAAGCGACGAGTCGCGCGTAGAGTGCGTTGCGATGGCAAGGCGCGCGGCGCAGGGCGAACCCCTTGCCTATGTCTTGGGGCAGTGGGATTTCTTCGGGCTTACCCTTGAGATAACCCCCGATGTGCTTATACCCCGCCCGGACACCGAGCTTCTCGCGCAGACCGCCATAGACAGGGCCGGAAAATACGGCGAACCGGCGCGGATACTTGACCTTTGCTGCGGAAGCGGCTGTGTTGGGCTTGCAATCGCGGCGAACGCGCAAAACGCGGACGTTCTGCTTGCGGATAATTCGACTGCGGCGCTTGAGGTCGCCAAACGCAACGCCCGCCGTCTTGGCCTTGACATACGGTTTATGGAGGCCGACGCGCTTTCGCCGCCCGTAAAGGCGCTTGGGCAGTTCGAGGTTTTGGTCTGCAACCCGCCGTACGTTTCGGACGCGGAATATGACGCATTGGACGCTTCCGTAAGGATGTTTGAGCCGGAGAAGGCTCTGCGCGGCGGGCGTGACGGCATGGACTTTTACCGCGCGGTCATCAACGGGTGGTATAAGGCGCTTGTCTCCGGCGGCGCGCTTATATTTGAAAGCGGATACAATCAGGCGCGCGGCGTCGCCGCGCTTATGGAGAAAAGCGGCTATACCGGCGTAAAAATCTACAAAGATTTCGGCGGCCGGGAACGCGTTATTGCCGGGGTCAAACTGTAGGGCGCGACGCCCTCGGCGCGCCGTCTGAACGTTGGGGACGGCAAAAGCGCCTGCGGCGAAGAGCGCAAAATGACGCAATTCATTTGCGGCATTTGCGCTTGACATAGAAATTGCAGAAAAGGGGACTGGGACATGGACAAGCAAAGGGCTTTGGGGACGGCGATTGAACAGCTTGAAAAGCAGTACGGAAAGGGCGCGGTAATGCGTCTTGGAGAGAATAAGGCGCTTCAGGTCAGCTCGATACCCACGGGTTCTATCGGGCTTGACATAGCGCTTGGAATCGGCGGCGTCCCGCAGGGGCGTATTGTCGAAATCTACGGGCCGGAATCCTCGGGCAAGACTACACTTGCGCTTCATATCCTTGCGGAAACGCAGAAAAGGGGCGGGGAGTGCGCCTTTATTGACGCGGAACACGCCCTTGACCCGGCGTACGCCGCCGCGCTTGGCGTGGATATTGACAATCTGCTTGTAAGCCAGCCCGATAACGGCGAACAGGCGCTTGAAATCGCCGAGGCGCTTGTCCGAAGCGGCGCTATCGAGGCCATTGTTGTGGACTCGGTGGCCGCGCTTGTACCGCGCGCCGAAATCGAGGGCGATATGGGCGACGCCACCGTCGGCCTTCACGCCCGGCTTATGAGCCAGGCTATGCGCAAACTTGCCGGGGCGCTTGCGAAGTCAAACACAGTCGCCATTTTTATAAACCAGCTTCGCGAAAAGGTTGGCATTGTCTACGGAAGCCCGGAGGTCACGACGGGCGGACGCGCGCTTAAATTTTACTCCTCGGTGCGCCTTGACGTGCGGCGCATAGAGTCGATAAAGAACGGCTCGGACATCGTGGGAAACCGCACCCGCGTCCGCGTTGTTAAGAACAAGACCGCCCCGCCGTTCAAAGAGGCGGAGTTTGATATCATGTACGGCGAAGGCATCTCACGCGCGGGCGAGCTTGTGGACTTGGGCGTAAAACTTGACCTTGTCCAGCGAAGCGGCGCGTGGTTCTCTATGGGCGAGCTTCGCCTTGGACAAGGGCGCGAGGGGGCAAAGGCGTACTTCCGGGAAAATCCGGAAACAGCCGCCAAGCTTGAAGCCGCGATTAAGGCAAACGGCCAAAACCTGACCGCTGCGGCCAAGAAGGGCAAAGCAGCCGGGGCGGTAAAGCCCGCGGGCAAAGCCGTTGCGGTTTCCGCCGACGATGACGACTAAAAGGGTTTCCGCGCGCACCGCCGCAGAGACGCTTCTTGCCCAAAGGGCATATTCGGCCCAGGGGTTGTACGGCAAACTGCTTGAAAAGGGCTTTGAAGAGCGCGAGTCCGCCGCCGCAATCGCGCGCCTTGCCGAACTTGGCTATCTTGACGACGCGGAGTACGCGCGAAACCTTTCCGCTTCGCTGAAGAAGCGCGGATACGGCGAACGCCGCGTCCGGCAAACGCTTATCGCCAAGGGAATAGACGGCGAAACCGCCACGGAGATACTTGAAGGCGGCGCTGACGGTGAAGGCGAAGGCGAAGCGGACGCGCAGATCGACATATGGCTCGTGAAACTTAACAAAGGCCGCCCGCTTGACCGCAAGGAACGCGCGCGCCTTTCCGCCGCGCTGTTCCGCCGGGGCTTCAGCGGTGAGGAAATACAGCGCGGCTTGCGGCGTTTCGATAAAGATGGGGGAGATGACCTATAAAGGTCGCGATGATTTCCTTGGGGTGCGCCAAAAACCTTGTTAACTCCGAGCAAATGATGTACCTTCTGCGTAAGGCGGGGCATACGCTTACCGGCGACGTCTCGGACGCCGACGTCAATATAGTCAATACCTGCGGATTCCTTGAAAGCGCGCGGCAGGAAGCGGTTGACCAGATACTCGAGCTTGCCCCGCTTCGGGGGAAAATCGTAGTCGCGGGATGTCTTGCCGAACTTGTCAAAGAAGAGATTTTCACCGAACTGCCCGAGGTTTCCGCCATTGTCGGGTGCGGAAGCTTTGACCGAATTGTTAAGGCGGCGGAGGCGGCATACGCCGGGGAAAAGTTCTCCGCGTTTGACGCGCTTGGCGCGTCGGTTTCGGAAACTCCGCGCGTAGTTACCGGTTGTAACGGCGAGTGCCGCCCCGACGGCGGCATTTCGGCAAAATCGGCATATCTTAAAATAAGCGAGGGTTGCTCGAACCACTGCGCGTACTGCCTTATCCCCACAATCCGCGGCGCGCACGTAAGCAGACCTGTTGAGCGCATTCTTGAAGAGGCGCAGACGCTCGCAAGCGGCGGGGTGCGCGAAATCATCCTTGTCGCGCAGGATCTTACGCGATACGGAATCGACCTTTACGGCGCGCCGCGCCTTTGCGAACTGCTTAACAAACTTTGCGAAACAGAGGGCATTCGGTGGATTCGTCTGCATTACCTTTACCCAAACGAATTTACCGACGAGTTAATTGACGTTATAGCGTCGCGGGATAAGATAATAAAGTATATAGACATGCCAATCCAGCACTGCTCTGACGAAATCCTGCGCGCAATGAACCGGCGCGGCAGCAAGAAGCAGCTTGAGGAGCTGATCCAAAAGCTTAAAGAAAGAATTCCCGGAATCGTTATCAGAACGACGGTAATAACCGGATTCCCCGGCGAAACGCAGGCGCATCATCTTGAAATGTGCGACTTTCTTGCAAGGCACAGACTGCCGCGCGTCGGGGCATTCGCGTATTCCGCCGAGGACGGCACCCCGGCGTCG
The DNA here is from genome assembly GCA_031271665.1 of Oscillospiraceae bacterium. Taxonomy (GTDB): domain Bacteria; phylum Bacillota; class Clostridia; order Oscillospirales; family UBA929; genus WRLJ01. The sequence goes on along the minus strand of JAISVI010000168.1, from coordinate 18,647 downwards.
GAATTCCCGGGTCAAGTCCCCGAAGAAACAAAGCTTCGCCGTCAGGAACAGATTATGACATTACAGCGTGATATAATGGATTCATTCAACGAAACCCGGATAGGTCAGACTGTTGACGTGATTTACGAGGGGTACGACAGGCTTGCGGAAACCTTTTACGGACGAAGCTTTGCCGAAAGCCCGGATGTGGACGGCAAAATCTTCTTTTCGTCAAAGACCGTTCCGGGCGACTTTACCCGCGTCCTGATAGAATCCGCCGATAACGGCGATTTGTTCGGTACGGCAGAGGAGGATTTACTATGACGACGGCAAGCATAATAACGCTTCTGCGTATCGCGCTTATCCCGTTTTTTATGGTGTCGCAAAGGCTTGGCTGGCTTGACGGCTATGTGGCGCTTGTCATTTTTATTCTCGCAAGCCTTACCGACAGTTTGGACGGTTATGTGGCGCGGCGTTATAATCAAATAAGCACGTTCGGGAAATTTATAGACCCGCTTGCGGATAAACTTTTGGTGTGTTCGGCAATCCTTATACTGGTGGCCGAGGATATCCTGCCCGCGTGGATTGCAATGATAATACTGGCGCGGGATTTTATCGTTACAAGCCTTCGCCTTATCGCGGTTGGAAGCGGAAAAGTAATAAGCGCGCATTTGTCGGGAAAAGTCAGAACAACGGTGAATGTCATCTTTATTGTCTTATATTTATCACCGATTTTCCACATGGACTGGTGGCCGGGAGACGTTCTTGACCCCACTATCCAGCTTACAATGGCGGCCGTTTCAATCTGGTCGTGCATAGACTATCTCGCGCGTAATTGGAAGGTTTTAGATTTCAAGTCCTAGGCTTGGGGGACGTTTTATGTTTAATCGAATTAAAGAGGATATTGCCGCGATAAAAGCGCGTGACCCCGCGGCGCGTTCATCCCTTGAGATATTTTTCCTTTACCCGGGGTACAGGGCGATACGTATGCACAGACGCGCCCATAAGCACTACCTAAAAGGCCGCTTTTTCCTCGCGCGCTGGATTTCCGAACGCGCGAGGAAAAAGACCGGCATTGAGATACACCCCGGCGCGGTTATCGGCAAGGGCGTTCTTATCGACCACGGTTCCGGGGTGGTTATCGGCGAAACGGCCGTCGTCGGCGACGGCTGCACTATCTACCAAGGCGTCACGCTTGGCGGCACGGGCAAAGAAAGCGGAAAGCGCCACCCGACGGTTGGCAGCCATGTTATGATCGGGGCCGGCGCGCGGATACTTGGGCCGTTCACTGTCGGCGACTACTCTAAAATCGCGGCGGGAGCCGTGGTGCTGGAGGCGGTTCCGCCGTACTCGACCTGTGTCGGCGTACCGGCGCGGGTTGTCCGCGTCGGGGGCGAAAAACCGAAAGAGCTTGACCAGATTCACATGCCTGACCCGGTGTCCCAAGAGCTTTGCCGCCTTGGCGTAAGGCTTGACAGGCTTGGACGCCGCTTGGATACTATCGAGAAGCAGGACGAAGGAGAAAACGCATGAAGCTTTTTAACACGCTTACGCGCGCGAAAGAGGATTTTGTTCCCATAACCCCCGGACAGGCCAATATGTACTGCTGCGGCCCGACGGTTTACGGCTTTGCGCATATAGGCAATATGCGCACTTATCTTTTTATGGACTGGCTTTGCCGGGCGCTTCGCCTTGCGGGCATAAAACCCTTTGCGATTATGAACATCACCGACGTAGGCCACCTTGTAAGCGACGCGGACGACGGTGAGGACAAGATGGAGAAATCCGCGCGGGAAAGAAAAAAGTCCCCGTGGGACATCGCGCGGGAGTATACGGACGCCTTTATGCGCGACATAGACGCGCTTAATATCGCGCGTCCCGCGCTTACGCCGCGCGCGACAGAGCATATCCCGGAAATGATTGCGTTTGTAGAGGGGCTTTATGAAAAAGGCTTCGGGTACGAAACCTCGGACGGCATCTATTTCGACATTTCGCGTTTTCCCGGTTACGGCAAGCTGTCGCGCCTTAATCTTGACGAACAGCAGGCCGGGGCGAGGGTAGAGGTAAACGCGGAAAAACGGCATCCGGCGGATTTCGCGCTTTGGAAGAAAGCCCCTATTGAACACATCATGCAGTGGGAAAGCCCGTGGGGCATGGGGTATCCCGGGTGGCATATCGAATGCTCGGCGATGGGGCGTAAATACCTTGGCGACAAATTTGATATCCACACGGGCGGCGTTGACCATATCCCCGTTCACCACGAGAATGAAATCGCGCAAAGCGAGGCGCTGCTTGGGCATCCCGCCGTAAACGTGTGGATGCACGGCGAGTTTATGCTTGTTGACGGGGGCAAGATGTCAAAAAGCCTTCAAAACTGCTGGCTTCTTTCGGATTTGGCAAAGCGGGGCTACAGCCCCATGCACTTCCGGTTTTTCTGCGCGAACGCCCACTACAGAAGCAAGCTTAACTTCACATGGGAGGGGCTTGAGTCCGCGAAAACCTCTTACGAGCGCCTTCTCGCCGCGCTTAACCGCCATAAAGAGGGGGAAGCGCAAATCGACGGCGCGCGCCTTGACGCAATACGCGCGGAGTTCAACGCCGCGGTGCTGGACGATATAAACATCCCCAAGGCGCTTGGCGTGCTGTGGGGGCTTGCGCGTATGCCGGAGAAAAGCCGCGCGGCGTACGATCTGGCGCTTGAGTTCGACGAAACCCTTGGTCTGTCGCTTGACGCACTGCCCGAAGAGCAGCCAAGCGAATCCCTTGACGAAGAGGTAGAGGCGCTTATCGCCGCGCGTCAGACGGCGCGCAAGGCGAAGGACTTTGCCGAGGCGGATCGTATCCGCGACAGACTTAAAGATATGGGCATACTTTTAGAGGACACGAGAGAAGGGGTCAAATGGAAAAGGAACTGATGGTCGTTGACGGTCACAGTATTTTGAACCGCGCCTTTTACGGTCTTCGCCCGCTTTCAACGCGCGAGGGGCTTCCGACGGGGGCGGTGTTCGGCTTTTTGTCCATGCTTGGCGCGCTTCTGCAGTCGCATAACCCGCAGGGGCTTTGCGTGGTCTTCGACGAACCCGGCAAAACCTTCCGCAATGATATGTATGACGCCTATAAAGCCACCAGAAAGCCCGCGCCGGACGACTTTACGGCGCAGGTTCCGATTATACAGAACGTTCTTAAGGCCCTTCGCATCCCGATTTACTCGCTTGCGGGGTACGAGGCGGACGACCTTTTGGGGACAGTCTCCAAAATCTGCGCGGAGTCCAGTCCTCCGTGGCGGTGCGGCGTTGTGACCGGCGACCGCGACAGCTTTCAGCTTGTAAACGACAAGGTGCGCGTCCTTTACGTCGGAACGAAGGAGACGCGCGCGGTTACGCCGGAAACGGTAATGGCCGACTATGGGCTTACCCCGGCGCAGCTTATCGACCTTAAGGCGCTTATGGGGGACGCCTCGGACAATATACCGGGCATACCGGGCGTTGGGGAAAAGACCGCGCTTACGCTTATGCGCGATTACGGAAGCCTTGACGGCGTTTATGAAAACCTTGAAAAGCTTTCCGGAAAGCTTAAAGAAAAAGTTGAATCCGGTCGGGAAAAGGCGTATTTGTCACGTAAATTGGCAGAGATTGATTGCAATGTGCCATTTGACTTCTCGCCGGAGGACTGCCTGCGCAAGCCGCCGGACGCCGCCGCGCTGCGCCCGCTTTTCCAAAAGCTTGAGTTTCAAAAAATGCTTGCCCGCTGGCTTCCCGAAAGCGCGCCCCAAAGCGCGGGCAACCTTTCCATGTTTGATTCGGGCGTCGAAGAGAAGCCGTTACCGGAAGGCGTTTTCAGAAACGTGAAAGCGATATGGAAAGGCGACTTTGACGCGGGGCGTCCGCTTACGCCGTGCAAGGCCGATTTGTCGCTTGCGTCTTGGCTTTTACAGGCACCGGAAACGGACTGGCCGGAAATGGAAAGCCTGCTTAAAGAACACGGGCTTTGGAAGCTTTTTTCCGAAATAGAAATGCCGCTTTGCGAAGTGCTTGCCTATATGGAGCATATCGGCATGAAAGCGGACAGGCCGCGTCTTGTCGAGTACGGGCGTATGCTTGCGCAGAACATCGCGGAGTTAGAGCGGCAGGTCTATGTTCTGGCGGGTGAGACGTTCAATATCGGGTCGCCCAAACAGCTTGGGGCGGTTCTGTTTGACAAAATGCGCCTTCCGCACGGAAAGAAGAACAAGACCGGGTGGGTTACGGACGCGGACACCCTTAACAAACTGCGCCACTTGAACCCGATTGTCCAGACAGTGCTTGACTACCGCACACTAAGCAAGCTTAAATCCACCTACGCGGACGGGCTTTTGAAGGTGATGGACGAAGACGACCATATCCACTCGACGTTCCAGATGACCGTCGCGATCACAGGGCGGCTTTCCTCGACCGAGCCGAACCTTCAGAATATCCCCGTACGCACCGAGCTTGGCGGTCAGCTTCGCGATATGTTTATCCCGTCCCGCCCCGGTTGGGTGCTTGTGGACGCGGACTATTCGCAGATAGAGCTTCGCGTCCTCGCGCATATCGCGCGAGACGAGACGATGATGCGCGCGTTCCGAGAGGGCGAAGATATCCACACCGTCACCGCGTCCCAGGTTTTCGGCGTTAAGCCCAAGGACATCACGCCGCTTATGCGCCGCCGCGCGAAGGCGGTCAACTTCGGTATCGTCTACGGTATTTCCGCCTTCTCGCTTTCAGACGACATCGGCGTAAGCGTTCAGGAGGCAGGCGACTATATAAAGACCTATCTGGAAAAGTACAGTGGCGTGCAGTGCTATATGAAGGACATTGTCGAGCGCGCCCGCGCGGACGGGTATGTTACAACCCTTCTTGGCAGACGGCGCTTTCTGCCCGAACTTAATTCGCCCAACTATAATATAAGAAGCTTCGGCGAGCGCGCCGCGCTTAACACGCCCATTCAGGGGACGGCGGCGGACATTATCAAAAAGGCGATGGTGGCGGTATACCGCCGCCTTAAAGACGCGAAGCTTCAGGCACGGCTTATATTGCAGGTGCATGACGAGCTTATCGTCGAATGCCCCGAAAGCGAAGCGGAAGAGGTACGCAAGCTGCTTACGTTTGAAATGGAAAACGCCTTCCCCATGGATCCGCCCCTTGTGGCCGAGGCGCATATAGGAAAGACATGGGCCCAGGCGAAATGAGCGCTCTGCCCGAAAACATGCTTATTACCCGTATGCGCGCAAAGCACCTTGACCGCATGGCCGAACTTGAAAAACTCTGCTTCGGCGTGCCGTGGACGCGCGCGATGCTTAAATCCGAGCTTAAAAACCCCCTTGCAAGGTACTTTGTTATGGAGGAAAACGGCGTTTGCGTCGGCTATGCCGGGATGCAGTGCGTACTTGACGAGGGTTATATTACGAATATCGCCGCCGACCCGACCCGGCGGCGCGTGGGCATTGGGCGCGCGCTTTTGGGGACGCTTGTTGAATACGCGAAGCGTCAGGAACTTTCCTTCCTGACGCTTGAGGTGCGCCGCTCGAACCTTGCGGCACAGGCGCTTTACGCGGGGGCGGGCTTTGCGACCGCCGGGGTGCGCCCCGGTTATTACCGCTCTCCGGACGAAGACGCGCTTCTGATGACGCTTACGCTGTAACGAACAACGAACTATTGCTTGCGGGCGCAGAACGCTACCCCAAGGAAATTGGAGGCATTACGTGAATATACTTGCGATTGAAACATCTTGCGACGAAACGGCGGTCGCGGTGGTGCGCGACGGAAGGGAAGTCCTGTCAAGCGTTATCCTCAGCCAGGCCGAGACACACGCGCTTTATGGCGGCGTAGTCCCGGAAATCGCGGCGAGAAGCCATCTTGAAAGCATGTCGCCGCTTACGCGAAAGGCGCTTGCGGACGCAAGCCTTTCGGCGGACGCTATCGGCGCGGTGGCCGTGACCGCCGCGCCGGGGCTTATAGGCGCGCTTCTGGTGGGTGTGAACTACGCGAAAGGCCTTGCGATGGCGCTTAAAACACCCCTTGTGCCGGTGCATCATCTGCGCGCGCATATCGCGGCGGCGTATTTGGAGTTTCCTAAGCTCGCGCCGCCATTTATCGCGGTCATCGTATCGGGCGGACATACGCAGATTGTCCTTGTAAGCGGGTATACCGAATTTCGCGTACTGGGCTCTACGCGCGACGACGCGGCGGGCGAGGCGCTTGACAAAATCGCGCGGGTGCTTGGCCTTGGCTACCCCGGCGGCGCGGCACTCAGCAAGCTTGCCGAGCGGGGAGACTCCGGGGCGTTCGCCCTTCCGGACTGCCGTGTCGAGGGGAAGGGCGCGGATATGAGCTTCTCCGGCATTAAGACCGCCGCGATAAACCTTCTTCATAAAGCCGAGCAAGGCGGAAAGCCGCTTGAAAGCGCGGATTTGGCCGCCAGTTTTGAAAAGGCCGTCACGGACGCGATTGTGTCGCGAACGGCGGACGCGGCAAGCGGGCAGGCAAGCGGCCTTCCGGTAGTGCTGTGCGGCGGCGTGGCCGCCAACAAAAGACTGCGGCAGACGCTTCGCGCCCGGTTTGGGGAAAGGGCGTATATACCGCCCCCGCACCTTTGCGGCGACAACGCGGCGATGGTGGGCGCGCAGGGTTACTTTGAGTATATGGCCGGAAATCTTGCCGGCTGGGACTTAAACGGCTTTGCCAATTTTCCGGTTGACGGCGAGTGGGAAGCGTTATGTAAAGGACGTGAGCGCATAGGGTAAAGCCTTATATCGATTACGGGGTTTCCCTTTTAGTTCCAAGCGGCAATCAGCCCCGTCTGCGTCAGCATTTCCGGGTTGTGGATAATTCGGTGGATAATGTGCAATACATTAAGTTGTGTTTTTTATAGTCTTGATTTATGGAAACCGCGACGGAAAAACATAAGCGCCGCGCTTAACAGAAACACCATAAAAACGCACACCCCGACCTTCAGCGTAATGTCCAAAGTCGAGACGAAATTCATGCTTGCTATGCCCTCGACCTGTTCGGCAAGCACGCTTGAAACGGGTATCTTATACCCCAGAACCTGTATGACAAACGCGGTATATCCGGCGGAAATAAGACCGTGAAGAAGCTTGCCGATTATATACGTGCGTGTTGAAAGTCCGCTTTCCCCGATGAAACTAAGCACTTGGCAATGCACCGAAAGACCCGCCCAGCCAAGCATAAAGGCCGCCATTGCCATCTCCCCGGCAAGCAGACTGGTCGCGCTGCCCTGCAAGCTCCAAAGCCCGGAGCTTATCTCGATAAACCCGGTAAGCCACTGCTCCGCCGTGCGGGGCTGGATACCAAGCAAGCCGCCGATTTTGGACGCCGCCCCCGGAAGGACGCCCGTGACGAATAAAATATGTATCGCGACTGTGAAGAATATTACAAACGCGCTTATAAAGAACACGGACTGGAAGCTGCTTTTGACCGAGCGTGAAAACGCGTCGGACAGGCGGATTACTTTTTGTTTGGGAGGGGGTTCGGCTTTTTGAGGAAGCGCGACTGCACCCTTGGACGGCGAGCGTTTCGTTTCGGGCGGTATGCGTGTATCTTTGGACGGCGCGCCGGGGGCGTCGCGCCCTACAGTCGCTGAATCCGGACATGGGTTTTTAGAGCGCCTTTTATAAAACCGGAACATTATCCCGATGGTAAGCGACGCGGCGGTATGCGTCAGGTAAAGAAGCCACCCGGCCTGCGATGAGCCAAGAATCCCCGCGCCGACAGCGCCAAGTATAAACGCCGGACCGGAGTTGTTGCAAAAGGCAAGCAGACGCTCGGCCTCGTCCTTGGTACACTGTTTTCTCTCGTAAAGCGCGATAGCGGTTTGTGCGCCAACGGGATATCCTCCTAAAAATCCGAGTATCACGGCGGTACTGCACGACCCGCTAAGGCGGAATAAAGGGCGCATTATCGGGCGAAGAAGCGCGCCGAGATAACGGGTTAGACCAAGCTCGATTGTAAGCGTTGAAATAACGAAAAACGGGAACAGCGACGGTATGATGACGTTAAGGCACAGCGATATACCCGCCACGGCGGCGGACGAGGTTTCCCTTGGATTAAAAATAAGCCCCGCAAGCGCCGTTACAAGGCACGCGGCAAGCAGAAGATCAATAAGCCACCTTATTTTAAACAGCTTTGCCAATACCGCACCGCCTCATTTCCGGCATTTGTGTGCCGCGAAGGGAATCAATCCTCGGTTACTTCGTGACAGCCCTTAAATGATATGCGCCGCGCGGTCAAGTTTTGACCTTGCGGCGCATAATGTTTATCGGGGTGGAAAGATGAAGAAAACGATTCTTGAAAGGGCGGCCGGTAAGCTTAATCTTCCGGCGGACGTACTGGCCGGACTGCCCAAAATTGAAATAACGGGATGCCGCGAGATTTTCATTGAAAACCACAGCGGTATCCTGCGTTACGATACGAATGAAATCGTCGTAAGCGGCGGCACGGTTAAATTTACAATACGCGGCGACGATTTTATCCTTCGCGCGATGACGCCGCGCGACCTGCGTATAAGCGGACTTCTGTTCGGAATTGATTTGCAGTATTAGCCCCATGCCGCCGTAGGCGGCGGAGAGGGGCTACGGGCGGCAAGGTTGTAGGGGCGAACTGTGTTCGCCCGTCTTAATTGCGGACGTGTTTGACGGGCGGCAAGAACGCCGCCCCTACGGTCAAAACACCCGCCGACTGCGGTCGGCACCCTCTTTTCTAAAGAGGGTAAAGAGTGACTTTATTCCAATCCCTTTTGCTTTTTTCACAAAAGAGTGTGTCAAAGGATTTTTCCCCGACGTCACATAATTGTCAATTGTCCATTGTCAATTGTTCATTGATTTGGGGGTGGCGCGCCATGATGAAGATGGTCAACCGCATACGCGGAAGCGTTGAGCTTGAGATTACTGCAGTATATCCCGAGCGCTTTCTGAACAAATGCGCCCAAAGCGGGGTCGAGTTTTGGAAAGTCACCCGAGTGGACGAAACGCAGTACAGGTTTTTTGTAACCCGCTCGGGGTTAAGAAAAGCCCTTCGCTTTGCGGACGCCCAGAACTGTGAGTTAAGGGTGATTTCCCAAAAGGGGCTTCCATTTTTCACCGCGAGATTCAAAAAACGTTACGCGCTTATAGCGGGGCTTGTGCTTGTGCTTGCGTTCGCCTTGGTGATGGGGCAGTTTATCTGGGAAATAGAGGTTGTCGGCAACGAAAGCGTACCGGACGAAGTACTTTTGCAAAAACTTAGCGAGCTTGGGATTAAAGAGGGCGGCTATACAGGCAAAATCAATGAAAGCGTTATAAAAAACATCATGCTTCTTGAAACGGAAGAGCTTTTATGGTGCGCCCTTAACATACAGGGCGGGCGTGTCACCTTCCATGTGCGCGAGCGCACCGTGCCGGAGAGCGTCGTGCCGATTGACGCGCCGTGCGACGTAGTGGCGGGCGAGACGGGGGTTTTGGTGCGTATGGACACCCTGCGCGGCGCGCCGATGGTTCAAAGCGGGCAAACAGTTACAAAAGGTCAGGTGCTTGTAAGCGGGGTAATGGAAATAAAAGACCACGGTACGCGCAGGGTACACGCTATGGCATATGCCCAGGCGCGTACTTGGCACGACGTAACCGCCGTGATGCCCCATACCTATCAGCAAAAAACGTATACGGGAAATGAAAAAACGCGCCGCGCCGTCATTGTCCTTGGCAAACGCATAAATTTTTACTCCGACAGTTCCATGCCATTTGACAACTGTGATAAGATAGTAAGCGTGAAGACGCTGCGCGTTCCGCTTGGCGTGAACTTCCCGGTAAAATTCGTCACGGAAACCTTTGCCGAGTACGTTACCGCCGAGGTCGCCGTTGACGAAGGGGTTGCGTCAGAGGTTCTGGAGGAACGCCTTGTATCCTATCTCGACCAGACGGGCGGCGAGGCGGCGGACGTTAAATTCGCGTTTGAAAACCGGCGCGGAATGCTTGGCGTACGCATGACGGCAGAGCTTGTCCAAGATATCGCCGTGACATCCTACCTGCCGTAGAGCCTGTTTACCATCTGTTGTGCGGCGGTCTTTTGGCTAAATTTGCGTTCCGCCGCGTCAAAATGCTCGTGAATGCACAAAGCATTCACTCCGCTTTTTCCTTGCGGCACATCAAATTTAACTCAAAAACCCATCCGCGAACAGATGGTAAACAGGCTCTTAAGAAAAGGAATGAACACCAGATGTATGAGCAAACTGTCAATGTAGAGCGTATCGAAGAACTTATCGGGCTTTTCGGTTCGTTTGACAGCAATATAAGGCTTTTAGAGCAGTCGCTTCATGTGACGGTTCTAAGCCGCGAGAACGAGATAAAGATTCAGGGCGAGCCGGAGGACGTCTATAAGGCCGCCCGCGTGGTGGACGGGCTTTTAAGCATCCTTGCGCGCGGCGAGGCCATTACCGACCAGAACGTAAACTATGTTATAAGCCTTGTCGAAGAGGGCGAAGAGCAGAAGCTTGGCGAGCTTGCCCAAGACGTGGTTTGCGTCACGATGAAGGGGAAGCCCGTAAAGCCCAAGACGCTTGGGCAGAAGAAATACGTCGAGGCCATCGGAAAAAATACTGTTACAATGGGGATAGGCCCGGCGGGAACAGGCAAGACTTATCTTGCGGTGGCGGCGGCGGTGACTGCGTTCCGCCAGAAGCGCGTAAGCCGCATTATACTGACGCGCCCGGCGGTCGAGGCGGGGGAGAAGCTTGGCTTTCTGCCGGGTGATTTGCAAAACAAGGTTGACCCCTATCTGCGCCCGCTTTATGACGCGATGTTCGATATGCTCGGCGGCGAAAACTACACTAAATACGTCGAGCGCGGCAATATCGAGGTTGCCCCCCTTGCCTATATGCGCGGGCGTACGCTTGACGACAGCTTTATTATCCTTGACGAGGCGCAGAACACCACGCGCGAACAGATGAAGATGTTCCTTACCCGCCTTGGCTTTAACTCCAAGGTCGTTATTACGGGCGACGTAACGCAGATAGACTTGCCCGGCGAGAAAGTAAGCGGACTTAAAGAGGCGGCGAAGGTGCTTAAAAACATCGACGACATCGCCATATGCGAGCTTACGGCGCGCGACGTGGTGCGTCACGCGCTTGTCCAGCGCATTATCCGCGCATATGAGGAAAGCGAGGCCAAGACCGAGACAAGGCGCGCCCGGTCACAGACCCCGCGAAGGACGGTGAAGAAATGAGAAAAATGCGTGTCAACATCGCAATCCGACCCGAGCTTGATCTGTCGGCAAACGCGCTTTGGCCCCATACCTCCGCGGCGCTGCGCCGCCGGCGTATCGCGAAGCTGGTTCGCCTTTGCGCCCAAGCCGCCGCCGAGTCCGAGGGGGCGCAAGCTGTGCGCGAAGTCAATATTCTTGTCACCGACGACGTTGAGATGATACTGCTTAACAGCACCTTCCGCGCGCTGGACAAGCCCACGGACGTATTAAGCTTTCCAAGCGGCGACGAAGTATCCCTTGGCGACATAGCCATATCCTATCAGCGCGCGTCCGACCAGGCGGAAAAGTACGGACACAGCCTTTACCGCGAGCTTGGCTACCTTGCGGTTCACGCCATGCTTCACCTTTTCGGATACGACCACGAGGACGGCTGGCAAAAGGCAGAGATGCGTGAACGCGAGGAATGTATCCTTGCCTCGGTGGGACTTATAAGGTGAAGGGGCTTTTAAGAAGCTTCCTGAACGCGTTTCGCGGCGTTGGGATAAGCGTGAAATCCGGGCGGAATATGGCTATCCATCTCTGCGCTGCAGCGGTCGTGACGGCGGCGGGCATAATCCTTAGAATCAAGCCGTGGGGCTGGGTCGCCGTTTTTATATGCTTCGCCCTTGTGATTGCGGCGGAGATGCTTAACACCGCGCTTGAACGGCTTTGCGACGCCGTATCGCCCGAACAAAGCCCGAAAATCCGCGACGTGAAGGATATCGGCGCCGGGGCGGTGCTTGTCTGCGCGGTCTTTTCGGTTTGTGTTGCCGTTATAGTTTTTATTATATCATGAGGTGACGCATGAGTATAGAAAGATCCGGACTTGTCGCCGTGGTGGGGCGTCCGAACACGGGCAAGTCCACGCTTGTCAACGCCATGCTTGGCGAAAAGCTTTCCATCGTTTCACCAAAGCCGCAGACGACGCGCCATCGCGTGTGTGCCGTGCTTCAAGAGGGGACGACGCAGCTTGTGCTGCTTGATACGCCGGGCTTCCACGCGCCGCGTACGCGCCTTGGCGAGTATATGGCGCGCGTGGTGCGCGAAAGCGTAAGCGAGACGGACGCGGCGCTTCTGCTTGTAGAACCGCGCAGCGAGGTTGGCGACACCGAACTTGAACTTATCGGACACCTTAAAAAAATCGCCTGCCCCGCGTTTTTGGTTATTAACAAGGTTGACCTTATTCCCAAAGAGCGCATTTTCGATATTATAAACAGCTATAAACCGCTTTTTGAGTTTTCCGGCTTTGTCCCGGTTTCCGCGAAACAAAAGGACGGCATACCGCTTTTGAAGGAGCTGCTTCTTCCGCTTATGCCCGAAGGTCCGGCTCTTTTCCCCGAGGGTGTAAGCACAGACACGCCGGACAAGCTTCTTTGCGCGGAGGTCGTACGCGAAAAGGTGCTTTTATTCATGCACGACGAGATACCCCACGGCGTAGCTGTCGTCACCGAAACACTGCGCGAGCGGGAAAACGGCATAATAGACGTCGAATGCACCCTTTACTGCGAGCATGACCGCCACAAGGGCATGCTTATCGGCAAGGGCGGCGCGATGCTTAGAAAGATTGGCGAAAGCGCGCGGACAGAACTTGAGGAGATGTACGAGGGAAAAGTCGCGCTTAAACTTTGGGTCAAGGTGCGCGAGAACTGGCGGGACAACCCCGCGGTTCTCCAGTCGCTTGGGTATCGCTGAACGGAAGAGGCGGCAACATGTTTCTTAACACCGACGCGATTGTGCTGCGCGAGACGCGCTATAAGGACGCCGACAAGATTCTTACTGTACTTACGCGCTCTTCGGGGCTTCAAACCGTTACCGCGCGGGGCGTGTGCCGCAAGGGAAGCGCCCTTGCCGCGTCCGCGCAGCTTCTGGCCTACAGCCAAATGTGCCTTTTCACCTATAAAGACCGCGCAAGCCTGCGCGAGGCCGTTCTTGCCGAGGCGTGGCTTCCCCTGCGCGACGACATCGGGCGCATGATACTTGGCGTATATGCCGCCGAGGTTTGCGCGGCGCTTGCGACCGAGGGCGCGGAATGCGCGGAACTGCTTGACTTTCTGCTGCTTACGCTTAAAAGGCTTGCCTATAAGCGCCAGCCGGACGCGCTTGTAAAGGCTGTGTTCGAGCTTGGCATGATGCGCCTGAACGGCTATGGGCCGGACGCGTCCGCCTGTGCCGTCTGCGGCGAGGCGGATATGACAAACCCCTGCCTTCACCTTACGCTTGGCCAGCTTCACTGCGAAAAGTGCAAGCCAAGCCTTCCGCAGGGTATCAGTATGCCGCTTACACGCGGCGGCGTGGCGGCGCTTCGCTTTATCTCCGAAAAAGAGCCGGGGAAAATATTCTCCTTCACCCTTAACGAAAACGAACTTACCCCGCTTGCCCACGCCGCCGAGGCGTACATGCTTACGCAGCTAGAGCGCGGGTTTCAGGCGTTGGATATGTACAAAAGGCTTTTGTAGGGGCGGCAGAACGCCGCCCCTACGCGCCCGCGATCACATATGCCACCCGTGCCGTGTGTGGTGGCCTAACGGCACGGTGGTGCGTGTCGTAGGTGGTTGGGGTGGCGCGCCGAGGGCGTCGCGCCCTACAAACATTGCAGGGGATGAGGAACGCACACAAAAAACACAGGACAGGTGAAACGTATTGCTGTCGTTATATGAAAAATCCATACAAACCCTTGAGCTGCCCGCCGTTTTGCGGCAGCTTGCAAGCCATGCCGCCTCCGACGAGGCGAAGGAGAACGCGCTTGCACTGCGCCCGGCGGCGTATTTCGAGGATGCTGTGCTTACGCAGAAGCAGACAAGCGCCGCGCGGCACATGACTGGTCTGCGCCCCGCGCCGTCCTTCAGCGGGCTTAAACGGGTAGGGGACAGCCTTATACGCGCGGACTTGGGCGGCGTGCTTAACACGCGCGAGCTTCTTGACATTGCCGCGTGTCTGCGCGTGGCGCGAAGCGTGAAAGCCTACGGCGCTTCCGGCAAAGAGGAAAAGAACTGCCTTGATTCGCTTTTCCGGCTTCTGGAGGGCAATAAGTTTCTTGAGGACAAGATAACCGGGGCGATAATATCCGAAGAGGAAATCTCGGACAACGCAAGCGCCGAGTTTGCCTCCCTGCGGCGGCAGCTTCGCATTGCCTCCGGGAAGGTGCGCGAGACGCTTAACAAGTACGTTTCCTCTCCCTCGCACACGAAATACCTTCAGGACGCGCTTATTACCCAGCGCGGCGGGCGCTTCGTCGTGCCGGTAAAGGCCGAACACCGGGGGGACGTGCCGGGGCTTGTCCACGACGTTTCATCCTCCGGCGCGACGCTTTTTATAGAGCCTATGGCGGTTGTGACGCTTAATAACGAGATACGCGAGACCGAGGCAAAGGAGAAAAAGGAAATCGAGCGCATTCTGGCCGAACTCTCCGCCGACTGCGCGTCTTTCCGCGAGGGTATTTTGAACGACTATGACGCGCTTGTCACGCTTGACGGCATCTTCGCGCGCGCGAAGCTTAGTTATGAGATGGAGGCCGAGGAACCCGCGCTTAACCAAAGCGGGCGGCTGTCGCTTATCGCCTCGCGCCACCCGCTTATACCGCGCAAAAGCGCCGTGCCGATAACCGTGCGGCTTGGGACGGATTTTGACACGCTTGTAATAACCGGGCCGAACACGGGCGGCAAAACCGTCACGCTTAAAACGATCGGACTTCTGTCGCTTATGGCGGCATGCGGCCTTCATATCCCGGCGGGTTCGGGAAGCGAAGTGCCGATTTGGGACGCGATATACGCCGATATCGGGGACGAGCAAAGCATCGAGCAAAGCCTTTCAACGTTCTCCTCGCACATGACAAACATAGTCGGCATCCTTGGGGAGATAGGGGAGAAGTCTGCGGGGCAGGGGACTTTGGCGCTTTTTGACGAGCTTGGGGCGGGTACCGATCCAGTCGAGGGCGCGGCGCTTGCGGTAAGCATTATCCAGCATATTCGCCGCCTTGGGGCAAAGGTCGCCGCGACAACGCACTATGCCGAGCTTAAAACCTTCGCCCTTACGACGGACGGCGTGGAAAACGCGTCCTGTGAGTTTGACGTGGAGACATTGCGCCCGACCTACAGACTGCTTATCGGCATTCCCGGGAAATCCAACGCCTTCGCCATTTCGTCCCGCTTGGGACTTCCAGAAGAGATAATCGAAGCGGCGAAAGGGCATGTAAGCACCGAAAACGCCGCGTTCGAGGATATACTTACGCGGCTTGAAGTCCAGCGCCAGGCGATGGAGTCCGACCGCGCGGCGGCGGCGCGTTTCCTCGCGGAAGCGCGGGAGAATGACCGGAAAAGCGCCGAAACGCGCGCGCTGCTTGACAAACAGCGCGAAAAGGCCACCGAGCGCGCGTCCGCCGAGGCGAGAGGCATTATCGAACAGACCCGCCGCGAGGCCGACGAAATCCTGCGCGAGCTTGGGCGCATTAAAGCGCAGGCGCGGACGGTATCCGACGAAGAGCTTACCGCCGTGCGTACGCGCCTTAACCGCGCCGAGGACGCGGCGCGTCCCGCGCGTGAGACTGCGCCGGAAGAAGCCCCCGCGCCGATAACGCGTCCCCTTAAAGCGGGGGACACGGTGCAGATTATAAGCATGGGTACAAAGGCCACAGTTATTGAACCGCCGGATAAGGACAGCAACGTGCTTGCCCTTGCCGGAATGCTTAAAATCAAAGTGCCTTTATCCGACCTTGCGCTTACAGAAGAGGCCGCGCCGAAAAAGCCTGTTTCCTCCGGCGGCACAGCCGCAAGGCGCACTTCCGCAAGCCTTGAGTGCGACCTGCGCGGAATGACTGGCGAAGAGGCGCTTCTTTCAATGGACTTATTCCTTGACGGCGCGGTTTTAAGCGGCCTTAACGCCGTCACCGTAATCCACGGCAAGGGGACGGGCGCGCTGCGCCAAGCCGTACACAACGCCCTGCGCCACCATAAACAGGTTAAAAGCTTCCGCCTTGGCCGCTTTGGGGAAGGGGAGAACGGCGTCACGATTGTGGAACTGAAATAGGGGCGATTCACGAATCGCCCGCACCCAACCCCGCCGCTTAATGCCTCGGATGGTCAATGGCCGCCCCACAACTCAAGCGGCGTGATTGACTTTTTGGCTCTAGCGCGGCAAACTACGGACGAACGGAGTTTTTACTAGCTGCGCCGCGAGGTGGCAAAGGCGGTGGCGCAACGAATTTATATTAGTGGAGGAAAGAAAGGTGCCTAACATCAACAAGGGTTTATTGCTGAAACTGGCTATAGGAGGCGCTTGTATAGGAGCTTCCGGAGTATTGATTTATTGGTTTTTCGTGCGTTAATAATAACCGTTTCCGACCACAGCAACAAAAAAGCGACTATGCACATAGTTACAGAGATTATCCACGCAATAAGGGGGGACAGCGGAAAGCCGTCCCCCTTTGACTGACGACAAACCCATGCGGTTTATTCATACGTAGTGACCGAATATGTCGGCTCTTTTGACCAAAACGACCTGTCAACGACAAACCTGTTGCCGCACCAAAAGAAAAAGCTTTTCAAACGAGTTTCCCGTTCTTCTGGCGTGAATGTCCGCGTTTTCAAGTTGTACATGCCCACATGGTACACGCTGTTCTCAAAGGTGCGCGTCACGCAGATAAAGTTATCCCCACGCAGGAAGTTATAGTCAAAGGGCGTGTTGTTCTCCCGCACACTGGGAATACCCATATCAATCACTTCACCGGTCAAAAGGTCTTTCAGCTTGTATGTGTCGTTCTCAATAAGCACAAGCAAACCGCCGCCAAGCCCGGTGACAAAATTGCCCGGCTTGCCGTTGGCATACTGCTGAACTTTCAATGTCAGTTCGGGGGTAACGCGCCGCGTTTTTGTATCGTACACCTCGAAGACGTACTCAACGGCGTCCCCCCCGGCGGCTGTCGGCATAGAGAGAATCCATTTGTCACCGTTCAGGAAGTCAATGCTTTTGCCCGCCCAAGAGCCTTCAAACTCGGTCGCCTTGCCCGTTTCTATATCGACCGCATATACACTGTTGCCATCGCGCAGATAAAGCGTTTTAGTTTCGCCGTCAAACGACAGTTCGGGGAAGCCGTCTGAAAGCGTAAGACCCGCTTTATCTATGACGTTTGTAAACTCTCCGGCGGTTATATTATACAGTCCTATCATTGCGGGATACTCGCGGGTCTTTGAGTGCTGCCGTTCCATCGCCTCGATCCAAATGTGCTTGCTGTCATAGGACTGAAGCGAAATGTAGAAGTCTTCGTAATACTCCTCGTACTCAAGGACGAAGATTTCGCCGTCAACCACGGTATAGGTAAACTCAAGCGGGATTTCAACGTCGCCGCAGGGGAGTATGCCGCTTGCCTTGACTGGCTCAACGCGAACGGGAGAGTCTTCTATATAATTCCCAAATAGATTTTCAATGCCGTCAGATTTTTCGTATGGAGGGCGCTTGATGTCCTTTATTAAAAGCCACTCGTCCCTGTGTCTTAGAAAGAGTTCGCCGTTTATTGCACGCGGCGGTATATTGCGGTCGCTTTGCGTAAGACGGTAAGAACGCCTCCACCCCACACCGGGGGAGTAGGAGATACTCATAGATACGCCCATTTCAACGCTGTACGGCGGGGGAGCGGCGGTCATTTGGGTCGGCTCGGGGGTGGCGGAGGCGCTTGCAAGGGTGGTTTCGGCCGGCGGGATAAGAGAGTTGCCGCCGTTTTGAAGTCTGGCAACGATAAACCAGCTTCCAATCACCGTGATAACCGCAAAGCTTGCAAGCGTGACGGCAAGGTTCATTCGGCGCACATGGCGCGGCGAATAATCGGACGAAAAATCCTCCAGACCGCGCAGGGGGCTTTCTGGTACGGCTATCGCCTTGAACTGCGCCCTTATTGCGGATTTGACACTTTTCTTCATGGGATATCTTCCTTTCACGCGAAGCCTAAAGCCCCGCGGACATATTGGATTTAAGGGTTTTCATCGCGCGGCTGTAGCTTTTGCGCACGGCGGCACCGGACATGCCAAGCATCCCGGCAATGTCCTTGTGGCTAAGGCGGTACGCGACGTGATAAAGAACAATCTGCCGCTCTTTGCCGCCAAGCGGGCGCAGAATGTCCAAAAAAACGAAATCCGGGTCGTCTGTAAGCGTCCTGTCGTCCTGTAAGTCATCCGTAAGAGGCGATGAATAGCTTTCGTGCCTAAGCGCGTTAAGCGTTTTATTGCGTGTGACCGTAAGAAGCCATGATTTAAGGCCGGGCGCGCCTTTAAGCTCTGCCGCCCTTTGGGTTGCGGCAAGGAAAACCTCTTGGCAAATATCCTCGCTTAACGCGCTTTGCTTTGTCATCATAAAGGCAAGTCTGTATACGTCCGCGCGGTATTTCTCATACCACTCTGCCACGGTATCCACGCAGTAAGGGCTTTGCCGCGT
>JAISVI010000160.1 GCA_031271665.1 Oscillospiraceae bacterium | reverse complement strand
GGTACATGGTGAGTTCCGCGCCTTAAAAAATCTCAAAAGGAGTTTTTCAGATGAACGAAAACACAAACACGAACCAGACCGCGCCGAAAGTCTTTGACATCATCGACGGTAACACCCTCATGGCACAGGAGTATGAGCCGCTTGGATTCGCCGTGGATAAGATTTTGCCCCACGGCCTTTTTATCCTCGCGGGCAGCGGCAAAATCGGCAAGTCCTGGCTGTCCCTCGACCTCTGTGTCAACGTCGCCACGGGCGGCAGTCTGTGGGATTTTTCTTCCGAGCAAGGTGATGTTTTGTACCTCGCCCTTGAAGATAACCGCCGTCGTCTACAGGACAGGCTGAATAAAATCAAAGCGGCGGCGGTTGACATCTCGCGGCTCAAACTGACGACGGCTTCGTTCGGTATCAACAGCGGTTTAATTGAACAGGCCAACAACCATTTAGCCGAGTACCCCGACACGAAGCTAATCATTATCGACACGCTGGAGCGCATACGCGACACCGAGTTTGACAAGAGCATTTATGCCTGCGACTACCGCGACATGACCGCCCTGCGCGGTATCACCGACAAGCACAAGCTGACCTTGCTTCTCGTCCACCATACGCGCAAGATGAGCGACCCAGACCCGCTTAATACTCTGTCGGGAAGTATGGGCTTGGTCGGCTCTGTGGACGGCGTGTTTGTTCTTGAAAAGGACACTCGCACAGGACTGGACGCGAAGCTGACGATTGCCAACCGGGACACCGAGGGCTTCTGCTTCAAGCTGCGGCTCGACCCCGATGAATGCAAGTGGCTTTTCACAGGAAACTTCGACGCGACAGCGGAGAAAAAAGCGGAGCAGGCCGAAAAGGACGAGTGGCTGTTCCTGCTGGTGGACGAGTTTCTAAAAGACGAATGGAGCGGCACGGCGACGGAGCTTTGCGCCGCGCTGAAAGCCCTCGACCCCAACGCCGAAATCGCCCCGAACACCATCACAAAAAAGCTGGAGGACAACGACTTATTCAAAGAAAACAACATCGTCGTGGCGCGTGACCGAGACAGCAAAAGCAGGGCGATAACCATTACCCGAATGACAGCATGACGGCATGACGGCTTATATATACACATACCCCCACGGCGAGCAGCCGTCATAGATAGAGTTTATGACGGCTTATTTCAAAGAGGGCTGGTCGTAAATGCTACGCATTTACTGCTCGCCCATGCGGCCTGGGTATGTGTATAAAACTGCTGTCATGCTGTCATGCCGTCACAAAACCGGGCACGGTTTATCTTTTCCGCGCCGGTAGAAAGGAGTTTTTATCATGGCTAATAAATCAGTAGTCCGCAACGCGCAGTACAAGCGCGGCGGGCTTAACAAGCGTGAGCGGCACAATGAGCGCAAGAACGCCGACTATATGAACGAGGACATTATCCCCGAACGCGCCGCCTTAAACGTCCATTTCAAGCCGAGCGCCGGGGGCTACGAGAGTACCTTTGACGCGATGGTAGCCGAGGGTATCGTCAGCACTCGTGGGCTTGGCAAAGACCCGAACATCATTGACGAGCTTGTCTTTGATGTGAACAGCGCGTACTTCGAGAATCACGGCGGCTATGACTATGCCGTTTCTTTCTTTGAAGAAGCCTACCGCTGCGCCCTTGAGGAAATCGGTGGCGAGCAGTACGTCCTTTCGGCAGTCATGCACGCCGACGAGCGCAACCGGGCATTGTCGGAACAGCTTGGGCGCGACGTTTACCACTATCACCTCCATGTGGTCTATGTACCTGTGGTGGACAAGGAAATCTATTTCAAGAAAAACAACAAAAATCCCGAACTGGCGGGGAAACTCCGCGAGGTCATTAAGCAGGTGAGCCATTCCAAAAAGTGGCCTAAGACAAGGAAGCTGGACGATAACGGCGAGGTCATGCGGAACGCCAAAGGCAAGGCGATACTCCTTAACGCCTATTCCCGGCTTCAAGACCACTTCCACGACCATATGAAAGAAGCGGGTTTCACCGACTTCGAGCGCGGTGAGCGCGGCAGTACCGCCGAACATTTAACGGTGCTTGAATACAAGGCCAAACAGGAACGCGAACGGGCAGACGCCGAGGCTGACCGGGCGCGGGCCGAAGCCGAACGCGCCGCCGCCCTTGCCGCCGAGGTCGCACGGCAGCAGCAGACCGCCGCCGAACTGGACGAACAGGCCGAGAAGAAGCAGAAACAGCTTGACAGCCTTGCCAAGCAAACAACCTTTGCAAAAGGTGAAGCGGCTACCTTTGCGGAGATTGACGCAATAGGTAAGCCCGCCCTGCTTGGCGGCTTCAATGTTACGGACGGTGAACTCAAAAACTTGAAAAAGCTCGCTAAAGAGGGCATAAAATCGCGCTCCATCATTACGAAGCTAAAGGAGCGCGTTTCCGCTCTGCTCAAAAAGATATTCGGGCTTGAAAAGGATTTGGAGAGGTTCGAGGACATTGGCCTAACCGACAGTATGAAATACTATCAGGCCAAACAACGCGCTCCGCGCCGTCTTACCGA
>JAISVI010000080.1 GCA_031271665.1 Oscillospiraceae bacterium | reverse complement strand
AGCGGCATAAGTGACCCGCGGCGCAGATACGGGAATATACGGCATAAACTCGCAGATATATTGGTCATCGGGCTATGTACAATCATGTGCAAGGGCGAAGACTTCACCGATATGGAGGATTTCGGAAACGAACGCGAGAAGTGGCTGAAAACATTCCTTGAACTGCCAAATGGCATCCCCGACAGTGACACATTCCGGCGGGTATTCGAGCGAATCAATCCAGCGGAACTGTCAAAGGCGCTGTATGATTGGCTTGGAGTGGAGCGAAAAAAGCGCGGCGTAGTCGCGATTGACGGCAAAACGATATGCGGCAGCGGAAACGCCAAGCACAAAGCATATCATGTTGTGTCTGCGTTTGTGGCGGAAAACCAAATCACGTTGGGAGAAATCACAGTTGAAGAGAAAAGCAATGAAATCACAGCGGTTCCGCAGTTGCTTGATTTAATTGATGTATCCGATGCGACGGTCACGATAGACGCGATGGGCTGCCAGACCGAAATCGCGAAGAAAATCACCGAGAAACAGGCGGATTATTGTCTTGCGCTGAAGGGGAATCAAACAAACCTTCACGAAGATGTGAAGCTGTATTTTGAAAACCTGCCTGCCGAGCAGACCGCAACTACAAGAGAAAAAGGGCACGGACGGATTGAAAAACGGGAATATTTTTTAGAAACTGAGATTGATTGGCTGCCGCAAAAAGAAGCTTGGAAAAATCTGAATGCGATTGGGGCGGTCAAATCCACGGTGTTTGAAAAAGAAGAAACGCGCACAGAAACGCGGTATTTCATAACTTCGCTGAATGATGTGAACCACTTTGCAAGCGCAGTTCGGGGGCATTGGTCAATTGAAAATCAACTTCACTGGCAATTGGATGTGACTTTTGGCGAAGATGGTTCCCGCGCCAGAAAAGGCTCCTCCCCATTGAATTTGAATGTACTGCGAAAAACCGCTCTTGCGTTGCTGAAAGAGGTTGACTGGGGCAGAATCGGCCTCAAAAAGAAAATGTTCATTGCCGCTCTTAATCCCGATAAATTACTGCAGGTACTCTTTTCAAAAAAGTAAATGCTGTCGCCGTGCCGCGAGGGCGAAGGGTGCTTGACAAGCAAAGAAAGCGAGGCATAATCTATGTCTACACGCATAACCAACTCAATGATGGTGGGTACCTATAAGCGCAATTTGCATATCAGCGCCGGCAAGATGGAGCGCCTTCAGTCCCAGCTTGCCACGAACCGCAAGAACGTGCGCCTGTCCGACGACGCGGTAAGCGTGGTCAAACTGCTTAACGCGAAGGCAAAGCAAAGCGATACCGAGCAGTTTCAGAAAAACCTTGACGACGCCTCGGCATGGCTTACAAACACCGAAAGCGCGCTTCACGAGGCGGACACGCTTGTCAAGCGCGTGTACGAGCTTGCGGTGTACGCCGCCAACGACGTGCTTGGCGCGGAAGAGCGCGAGAGCATCGCCCTTGAGGTACAGCAGCTTCGCGACCAGCTTCTTACGCTTGGCAACGCCACCCTTGGCGACAAGTATA
Source organism: Oscillospiraceae bacterium (assembly GCA_031271665.1). Classification (GTDB taxonomy): domain Bacteria; phylum Bacillota; class Clostridia; order Oscillospirales; family UBA929; genus WRLJ01. The sequence continues at coordinate 3,732 of JAISVI010000080.1, read as the reverse complement.
TCTTCGGCGGATATAACGTATCCTACCCGCCGTTCTACGCCGACCCGGAAACCGACGAGGTCACGCTTAACAACATCGACATGGTCGGCGACGAAGGCGACCTTGCGTATATGTCCTATGAAATCGGCGTTGGCAACGTGTTCGAGGTTGGCGTTTCCGGAAGCGCCTTTATGGGCGTGGGCGAGGAGGATAACGTCTGGTATCAGATGCAGATGTTCATCACCGAGCTTCGCAACCCAGAGCAGACGTACGAAACGCTGTCTCCGTTCATTTCTAATATGCAGCTTATTGAGAACAACATCCTCGCCCAGCAGTCCGAGGTCGGCGGCAGGCTTGCCCGCATAGACCTTATGCGTGACCGTTATTCGACGGATCTTATCAACTATACCCAGATGCGCTCGGACGTACAGGATCTTGACCAGGCCGAGGGCATCATGAACTTCTCTATGGCAGAGGCCGTCTACCGTGCCGCACTTAATGTCGGCGGCAGGGTTCTTCAGCCCACGCTTATGGACTTTCTGAGGTAGCAGGGCGCGCGGCGGGCGGCATGAGGCCGCCCCTTTGAGATACACAAGGAGGTGAGGGCGATGCTGCCCAGAATATCTGTAGACCAGGGGCTTGGGCGGCTTTCGTTCCAGTCCTCGCGCGGTGCGGTAAGGCCGCACAAAGACAGCATGGATTTAAGCCTTGCGAATAATTTCGTCAAGGTCAATCTTGATATAGAGCATGTGCAGGTCACTATCGACCAGACCGAGTGTTTCGCGACTTCCGGGCTGAAAACGCCGATACGGCTTGCGCTTGACTGGTGCAAGCGGGGCGCGCAGGCCGCGACCGAGGCTATCGGCAAAATAGCCTCCGAGGGAAAGGAGTTCGTGCGTATCGAGCGCGACTCAAAGCCCATACAGTCCCAGGCGCGCAGAATCGGGTATAAGGACGCCACGCTTACCGTCGTGTCAATGCCAAGCGTACGACCCGACATAAACTTTCAAATGGGTACGGTAGAGGTCGATGTCGAGGGCGGCGCGGAATTCGACTGGAATCCCTCGCGCAGCGAAGGGAGCTACACCCCGGCGCAGGTAAGCGGCGGATGGCTTGAAAGGCCGTACATTCAGATAACCGTCGTGCCGAAAAGGGCGCTTTATTTTCCGCCAAGAGAAAATTTGACCGGTCAAAGTGTTGACGTAAGGGCATAAAGCGTGTTATATTAACGAAGTGTTGATAATTGCGTGTTCGCCTGCAAGGCGAACGAGCGCAGTGCTTGCGAACAGGCGGCTATGCCGCGGCATCGCAAGCCGGAGCGGGCAATTTTCAACATGCCCATTAGACTATCTAGGTGAGACAGGCCGCAAGGAGATGAACGCATGAAAGTATCCACCGCGCGATTCGGCGAAATCAGCATTGCCGACGAAAAGATCATCGCATTTAAAGACGGCATTCCAAGCTTCGAGGAATGCCGTGATTTTGCGCTTATCACGACCGAGGAAACCGAGCCGTTCCTTTGGCTTCAGTCCTTGGACATGCCGGAGATAGCGCTGGCGGTAATCAACCCGTTCCGGCTGTTCCCGGATTATTCGCCGCGCGTGCCGGAGGCGGCGCTTGCCGACATCGGTTCGCCGCGGGACGAGGACGTTTTGCTTCTTACCGTGGCGGTTATCCCGCGCGAGCCGGAAAGCATGACGACAAACCTTGTCTCACCGATACTTATTAACGCGCAGGCGAACCTTGGCAAACAGGTGATTATAGACGGCGGCGACTATCAGATACGCCAGCCTATTTACGACCTTGTAAAGAATATTCTGCTTGAGCAAAGTGATGCTGAAGAGACGGGAGGGACGGCTGATGCTGGTACTGACCAGAAAGCTTAACCAAAGCATCACGCTTGGCGACAATGTCCGCGTGACGGTACTCTCCATAGACGGCGACCGCGTCAGTATCGGCGTGGACGCGCCGCGCGACGTCCGCGTCTTCCGCTCGGAACTTATTGACGGCACGCGCCAGGCAAACCAAGAGTCCCAGGTTTCCGCCATGTCGGTGCTTAAGGATCTTAAAAAAGACCTTAAAAAGAAGGGCGCTGCCGCCGGGGAAAGCCCCGCCGAAGCGAAGGAAGAGAAGGGCGACGAAGCGAAGGAGTAAAAAAAACACAAAAAGCACTAAAGTTTATCCCAAGGCTTTCGATTATAGTATCAAGTGAATAAAGGACCCCAAACGCCGCAAACGGTGTCGCTGGGGGTGCAGGGCAAGGATGCGCCGGCAAACACTCAAAATTCTAAAGCGTTCCGCAAGAGGCGGTTCGGCTTAAACTTTGGGAGGAAGAACCATGCGCATCCAAAACAATATGATGGCAATCAATACCCATCGCCAACTCGCGATCAACCAGTCCAACCAAGCCAAATCGACGGAGAAATTAAGTTCGGGCTTCCGTATTAACCGTGCCGCCGACGACGCCGCCGGACTGACCATCAGCGAAAAGATGCGTTCCCAGGTTAGGGGTTTGCAGCGCGCCTCTGCCAACGCGCAAGACGGTATCTCGATGATCCAGGCCGCCGAGGGCGCGCTTCAGGAATCCAACGGCATTCTCCAGCGTATGCGCGAACTGGCCGTCCAGGGCGCGAACGGCGTCCCCGGCCCCGAAGACCGCGACGCGATGCTTTCCGAACTTGAACAGCTTGCCGAAGAACTTGAGCGTATCGCCGGAACTACGAACTTCAACGGCAAGTACATCCTGTCCGGCCTTTACGGCGGCATGGACTTTGAACCGACGGTCGTCAATCCGCCCACAGTGACGGAGGATCTTGACCCGGCCTCTATCAACCTTCAGGTCGGCGCGAACGCGAACTTAAGCGACGTTATCACCGTCAACATCATGGGCGTAAGCCGCCTTGACCTCCTTGGCGAGGATTGGGGCGCAATCAACTCCTTTAAAGATAACACCGAAGGCACATACAGCGAAGATCTTCGCGTTGACAACGCCACGGGTAACGTAAACAGCGAACTGGCACCCCCGGAGGGCGACATCAACTGGCAGGCGCTTATGAATGTTATAAGCGGCAACATCTACCCCGACGGCACACCGATTGAGCAGGCGCTTGAGTACACCGGCATCGCCCGCGTCTCCGAGCTTCGCGCCACGCTTGGCGCGGTGCAGAACCGCCTTGAGCATACCGTCGCCAACGTGGACACCGTCGCAGAGAACATGCAGTCCGCCGAAAGCCGCATCCGCGACGTTGACATGGCGAAGGAAATGATGCACTTCACGAAGAACAATATCCTTAACCAGGCCGCTACCGCGATGCTCGCCCAGGCGAACCAAGCCCCCCAGACAGTGCTGCAGCTTCTGCAGTAAGGGACGACGGAAACCGCCCCGGAAAATTACCGATATTTCAAGCGCCCGCCGATTTTGGCGGGCGCTTTTTGGCGTGTGGCGACGGGCAATTGACATCCCCCCTACGGTCAAAACACCCGTCCGCCTGTCGGCGGCCACCCTCTTTTCTAAAGAGGGTTTGTAGGGGCGAACTGCGTTCGCCCGTAAAATGCCCCGCAATTAGGACGGCGCGCCGAGGGCGTCGCGCCCTACAGGGGTGGCGGCGTTGGGTGCGGCGCGTCACGGTGGGCGTTGGGTGGCATGGGGAACGGGTGGCGCGCCGAGGGCGTCGCGCCCTACAGGGGTGGCGGCGTTGGGTGCGGCGCGCCACCCGTTACCACCGCCCCCGTACCCTACAACGCCGCAAACCC
>JAISVI010000133.1 GCA_031271665.1 Oscillospiraceae bacterium | reverse complement strand
TTTGTTCGGCATAGCCGAACAAAAACGAGCGCAGCGCTGGCGAACAGGCGGCTCTGCCGTCGGGGCGGCAGACGTCTGCCGCCATCGAGCATCGCAAGCCGGAGCGGGGGTTTTAGAGGTAACTGACAGAAGAAAGAGGTAGTAGTCATGGGATTCGAAATGTTCAGCGCCGCCGCGATCGTCGCGGTACTGCTTACGCCGCTGTATCTTATTTACAGGCGGCACACGGCAAAAAAGCCGGTGAAGACCCGGCTTATCATGCAGATAATCGCGTTCTTCGGCGTGGGCGCGGCGCTTGTGGGGCTTAACATGACCGGCGCGTTCGCGGCGGGCGAGGAAACGGCGGGCGCTTTGGGCGGCGTTACCGACGTCTCCTTCGGCATGATCGCCGCGGCGCTTGCCACGGGGTTAAGCGGCATCGGCGGCGGGATCGCCGTTTCCGCCTCGGCCTCGGCGGCGCTTGGCGCGTTAAGCGAAAACGAGAAGATGTTCGGAAAGGCGCTTATCTTCGTCGGGCTTGCCGAGGGTATCGCGCTTTACGGCATGATTATTTCGTTTATGATCCTTTCCAGATTCTGATGCGATACTTCCTTATCTCCGACAGCGCCGACACCCTGCTCGGACTGCGTCTTGCGGGGGTCGAGGGCGTACTCGCGCGCGACGCGGAGGCTGTGCGCGGGGCGCTTGCGGACTGTATCGCGGACACGTCCGTCGGCGTTATACTGATAAGCGAGAATCTGGCGGCGCTTTGCCCGCAGCTTATCGACGACCTTAAACTGCGCCATACGCGCACTTTGGTTGTCGAGATTCCCGGGCGGCACGGCACGGGACGAAGCCCGGACTCTATCACGCGCTATGTCCGCGAGGCAATCGGCGTAAAACTGTAGGGCCGGATTACCGTCCGGCCGGGGAGTGATTTGCTTGCCCGAACAGCGAGAGCATAAGCTTGACCGCTTCACGTCGGTTATAAGAGCCGACGCGCTTAACGAATCCAAAAAGATATACGAAGACATCCGCCTTGAAAGCGAGAGTATGCTTACCTCCGCCGAGGACGAGGCGCTTGCCGAGTCCTTCCGCTATATAAAGAACGAGGTTTCGCGCATACGCGGCGAGTCCGGTCGGCGCATTTCAAAGAAGATAATGGAGAGTAAGCGCGCCCTTGCCAAACGCCGCGCGGAGATGGGCGAAAGCGTGCTTGGCGCGGTGCGCGAAAGACTTGCGGCGTTCGTAAAGACCGACGCCTACGCAGACCTTCTGCGCTCTCTTACGCTTCGCGCCGCGCAGACTTTCGCGGCGGAAACGGTCGTTTACCTGCGTGACGAGGACATGCCCCTCGCGGGTAAGCTCGCCCCTAAAAACCCGCCATGTGGGATAAGCTTCGCCAAGGGCGACTTTATCTTGGGCGGGATTATCGCGGCGTGTCCGCAGAAGCGTTTGCAGATCGACGAAAGCTTTGACACCACCCTTGGCGAGCTTTCCGAAAGGTTTTCCGAGCTTTTCGGCCCGGAGATGCGCAAAAACGAGGCGCGGGAGAAAGACGTATGAGCTATACGGTACACGGCGTAAACGGCCCCGTCGTAAAGCTGCGCGGCGGAAGCGGCCTTATGATGATGGAGACGGTCTTTGTCGGCAAAACCCGCCTTATCGGCGAGGTTGTGGGCATTTCGGACAGCGACGCGGTCGTCCAGGTGTACGAGGACACCGAGGGGCTTCGTCCCGGCGACGCCGCCCAGGCCGCCGGAGGGCCGCTTTCCGTACAGCTTGGCCCGGGGCTTCTTCATAATATTTTCGACGGCATCGCGCGCCCTCTTAAAGCGATAGAGGGCGTCACGGGCGCCTTTATCGGGCGCGGGGTCAACCTTAGCGCCCTTGACGGCGAAAAAAAGTGGGACGTCACGGTAAGCGTGTCCGCCGGGGAGGAAATCTCCGCCGGAAGCTGCTTTGCCTCCTGCCCCGAAACGGGCATTATCCGGCATCGCTGCATATCGCCGCTTGACGGCACGGTCGTGACCGCCGCGCCAAGCGGAAAGTATACCGTAAACGACGTTATCCTTACCCTGCGCGACGCGCGGGGCAACACGCACGAGCTTACGCTTTCCCAGCGCTGGCCGATAAGGAAGCCGCGCCCGGTGGCAAGCCGCCTTCCCATACGCAAGCCCCTTATCACGGGTCAGCGCGTAATAGACACGCTTTTCCCGGTGGCGAAGGGCGGCTGCGCCGCGATACCCGGCCCCTTCGGCGCGGGCAAGACCATCACCCAGCACCAGCTTGCGAAATGGAGCGACGCGGACATCATCGTCTATCTCGGCTGCGGCGAGCGCGGAAACGAGATGACCCAAGTGCTTGAAGAGTTCGGCGAGCTGCTTGACCCCAAAAGCGGCAAGCCGCTTCTCGACCGCACCGTGCTTATCGCAAACACCTCTAACATGCCCGTGGCGGCGCGCGAGGCGTCGGTCTACACCGGCATGACCATCGCGGAATACTACCGCGACATGGGCTATCACGTGGCGGTTATGGCCGACTCGACAAGCCGCTGGGCCGAGGCGCTGCGCGAGATATCCGGAAGGCTTGAGGAAATGCCCGCCGAAGAGGGATTCCCCGCCTATCTGCCAAGCCGCCTTGCCGAGTTTTACGAACGCGCCGGGTATATGGTCACTCTTGGCGGGCTTGAAGGCTCTGTCACCGTAATCGGCGCGGTTTCGCCGCAGGGCGGTGATTTTTCGGAACCCGTCACCCAGAACACAAAGCGCTTCGTGCGCGCCTTCTGGGCGCTTGACCGCCAGCTTGCCTACGCGCGGCATTTTCCCGCGATAAACTGGATTACCTCTTACTCGGAGTATATAGAAGACCTTGCCCCGTGGTACGAGGAAACCCTTGGGCGCGAGTTTGCCGGGCTGCGCGGCCGTCTTGCAAGGCTGCTTGGCGAAGAGTCGAAGCTTATGGAGATTGTGAAGCTTATCGGCGCGGACATCCTGCCCGAAGAGCAAAAGCTTACAATCGAGTGCGCGCGCGCCGCCAGACTTGGCTTTCTTCAGCAGAACGCCTATCATGAAACGGACACCTATGTACCGATTGAGAAGCAGAAGCTTATGATGGGCGTGATTCTGCACCTGTATGACGAGGCCAAAAGACTTGCCGAACACGGCATACCGATAAACCGCCTTAAAGAAACCGGCATTTTTGAAAGGCTGATACGCATTAAGTATGACATCCCGAACGACCAGCTTATTTTGTTCGACGACGTGCGCCTTGAAATCGACGCTGCCGTGGGGCAGGTATTGGAGGCAAACCGTTAATGCGTATGGAATATATCGGGCTTCAGGAGATACGCGGCCCGCTTGTCGTCCTTGACGGCGTGACGGGCGTCGGGTACGAGGAGATGTGCGAGCTTAGGCTTCCGGGCGGCGAAAGGCGCTTTGGGCGCGTTATCATGCTTGACGGCGGGCGCGCCGTCATACAGCTTTTCGAGGGTACGCGCGCCCTTTCCCTTGAAAACGTCCGCACAAGCTTTACCGGAAGGCCGATGGAGCTTGCGCTTTCGCGCGAGATGCTCGGACGCGTGTTCAGCGGCGCGGGCCGCCCGGCGGACGGCCTTGGCGAGTTTTACCCCGAGGAAAGGCGCGGCATCAACGCCGGCGCGATAAACCCGGTAAGCCGCAAGTACCCGCGTTCGTGCATATACACGGGCATTTCCGCCGTGGACGGAATGTCCACGCTTATCCGGGGGCAAAAACTGCCCATCTTTTCCGGCGCGGGGCTTAAACACAGCGAATTGGCCGCACAGATCGTCCGCCAGGCGCATGTGCCGGACGACGATGGGGAGTTCGCGATTATTTTCTGCGCCATGGGCGTAAAGAACGACACCGCCGATTTTTTCAGGAAGAGCTTCGAGGATTCCGGCGCGCTTCAGCGCGTTGTCATGTTTATGAACCTTGCCTCCGACCCGATTATCGAGCGCATTCTCGCCCCGCGCTGCGCGCTTACGGCGGCCGAGTACCTTGCGTTTTCGTGCGGCTTCCACGTCCTTGTCATCATGACGGACATGAGTTCTTACTGCGAGGCGCTTCGCGAGTTCTCCTCCTCCAAGGGGGAGATACCCTCGCGCAAGGGATACCCAAGCTATCTGTACTCCGACCTTGCCGCGCTTTACGAGCGGGCGGGCATACTGCACGGCGGCGCGGGTTCGGTGACGCAGGTGCCGATACTGACGATGCCGAACGACGACATCACCCACCCCATCCCCGACCTTACCGGATATATTACCGAGGGGCAAATCGTGCTTGAGCGCGGCCTTGACCAGGCGGGCGTTTATCCGCCGGTGGCGGTGCTGCCCTCGCTTTCGCGCCTTATGAAAGACGGCATCGGCAAGGGCTTTACCCGCGAGGATCACCCCGCCCTTAGCAATCAGCTTTTTTCCTCCTACGCCCGCGTGCAGGAGGCAAGAAACCTTGCAAGCGTCATCGGCGAGGACGAGCTTAGCGACCTTGATAAAAAATACATGGAGTTCGGACGGCTTTTCGAGGATTATTTCGTGCGTCAGGGTTCCGAGGAAAACCGTTCGATAGACCAAACCCTTGAGCTTGGGTGGCAGGCTTTAAGCGTGCTTCCCAAGGAAGAGCTTGACCGCGTGGACGAGGTGCTTCTGCGCAAATACTATCAGGAAGACGGCGCGATCGCGCTGCGCGGGAACGTATAGGGGGCGATACCGTGCCGAACGTTATACCCACGAAGGGAAACCTTATGACGCTTAAGCGCTCTCTGGCGCTTGCGCGGCTTGGCTATGACCTTATGGATCGCAAGCGCAATATCCTTATCCGCGAGATAATGGGGCTTCTCGGCCGCGCGGCGGATATCCAGGGGCGCATAGACTCCACCTTCTCCGCCGCTTACGGCGCGCTGCGCTCGGCCAACATAACCCTTGGCCAGAACATGGATCTCGCGGCGAGCATCCCGCCGGATATTTCCGTTTCAATACGCTTCAGAAGCGTTATGGGCGTGGAAATCCCCACCGTCACCGCCGAGGAGGGCGAGGAGACGTCCGTCCCCTACGGCTTCGCGCTTACAAACTCCCGCCTTGACGAGGCAAAGGCGGGCTTTGTCCGCGTAAAGCGCCTTACCCGCGAGCTTGCCGAGGTGGAGATTTCCATCTACCGCCTTGCCGTGGCCATCAAAAAAACGCAGAAGCGCGCCAACGCCCTTCAAAACATTATGATCCCCGAATTTACGCAAAGCGTAAAGTTCATAACCGACGCCCTTGAGGAGAAAGAGCGCGAGGAGTTCTCGCGCCTTAAAGTCATAAAGGCGATGAAGGGCGGCTGATTTCCCCGCGTTTCCGCCCTCTGTATAGTCCCCGTCGCATTGCGCATACTAACATGTGCTTGCAGGGGCAACCGCTTCTGCGACGCAGTCCGCTTAAAATTTGGAGGTCATCATGGACAGAGTCGCATTGGTGCTCGTAATCCTTGGCTCGATTTGTTGGGCGATTGTCGGCATTTTCCGCTTTGACGTCATTGCCTGGATATTTAACGGGCAGGGCGCGGTTTTCAGCCGGATTGTTTACACAATTATCGGTCTGGCCGGCGTGTGGTGCATTTCGCTTCTCTTCAGAGACCGCGAAACCCGCCGCGTGGAAGACGGCGTCTGAGATTGCGAAAAAAGCGGCGGGAGACGTTACGCGTCCCCCGCCGTTTTTGCGCCGCGGCAGTTGACAAAACGGGACGTCGTTCCCGCCGCCCCGGAAAATCCCGTACGCACGGGCGGCTGAGGACGCTCGCCCCCTACAATCGCGGGAAATTTTTCTTAAATACTTGCCACCCCCTTCCGTCTGGTGTATAATTCACCTGTTCGTCTCCGCGAAGCGGGACAGGCGGCAGACAGAAGGGGGTTTTGGCGTGTTTGTATATGCGCGTGACTGCAAAGAGGAAATCCTTGAAAACGGCGTCAGGCGGCGCGTTAAGGGCTGGACAGACGACCTTATGGCGGTCGAGCTTACTTGGAATAAGGGAATGACGGGCGAAGTGCATACCCACCCGCACCGCCAGTGCGGCTATGTACTCAGCGGCAGCTTCGAGGCCGTTGTGGACGGCGAAAAGGCCGTGCTTCGCGCGGGGGACTGCTTCTACGCGCAGGCAAACCAACCGCACGGCCTTACCGCGCTTGAGGACGCAAGCGTCTGCCTTGACATATTCACGCCGCACCGCGAGGACTTCGCGCAAGCGCTGAAAGGCGGGGCGCAATGATCGGTGATATCGGCGCGCTTCAAAGACAGTATCCTTCCGAAAAAACGCTTATTTCTGACGGACAGTCGGATTATAAGCTTTGGCGGCTTACCGGCGAGGACACCCTTAACTATCACTTCTATTTCACCGAGAACTCTTTTATTGACGGCGACGAGGAGATTTACTTCCTTTCAAGCAGGGATACTCACCCCGCCGTCAACATATTCCATATGGATCTGCGCTCGGGCGAGATCGACCGCCTGACCGGGGTCACGCCGCCGCATACCCTTAAAAGCGCGACCAAGACAAGGGACGGGCGCTTCCTGCTTTACGTCATAGACCGCGAGCTTTTTCTGCACGATACAAAGACGGGCAATCGGAAGATTATCTACACCATACCCGAGGGGTTTTCCGGCGGGCGGGTTTCAATGAACAGCGACCGCACGCTTGTGGGCATACTTATGAACGAACGACCGCCCGTCCCGATTGCGGAGAACCAGCCCAACTACGGCACGTTTATGGCGCGGTTCTACCGCATAAAAACATGCCGCATCGACGTTATAGACCTCGCGACGCTTAATTCCCGCACCGTGCGCATAGAGTCCTGCCACGGCGGGCATTTCCAGTTCTCGCCGACAAACCCCGAAATCGCCATGTACTGCCACGAGGGGCCGTGGCATCTTGTGTCCCAGCGCATATGGCTTCTTAACGTAAATACGGGCGGCATCATCCCCTGTTACCGCCAGGACGCGCAGGACTGCGTGGGGCATGAGTTCTGGACGCGCGGCGGGCGCATCTTCTTTGATAACCGCGGCGCGGGGCATGACGGCACCATAACCTCCTCGCGCGCGCAGGCCATAGTCACCGCGGCGCACGGGGGCGAAAAAAAGCCGCTTGTCGGCTTTGCCGACGAAGCGGGCAATATACTAAGGCTTATTGACATGCCCTTCTACTGCAACCACTACCACGCGACCACCGACGAAAAACTTCTTGTGGGCGACGAGCTTGACGACATCGTCCTTCTGGATATCTCCGGCGACACGCCCAAACGCATGGTTCTGGCGCGGCACGGAACGTCGTGGAGCTATTCGTACACCCACTGCCACCCCACCTTCGGCTGGACCGACCGCAAGGTGATATTCGCCTCGGACCGCACCGGCCTTACACAGGCATACATGGCGGAGCTTTAGAGCCTGTTTGCCGTCTGTTCGCGGATGGGGTTTTGCCGCCGCGTTGGCGCTTGCGCCTTTGGGAACAGGTTCTTATTTTGCAATCTAAGAACCTGTATTCACGGAACGCGCCACCGCTACGGCGGGCATTATTCCGCCGCGCTTCGTTAAATTTTCTTGCCATAAACAAATTATGCCCGCGAAAATTTGCCTCGCCCGACGAAAGAATCCCTCGCCGTATCGGAGTCGCTTATCTATGAATACAGGTTCTTAGATTGCGGGCGTTGCTTTCCCCTTTTTAAATTTAAACGCGACCCAGCCGTCCTTTTCGCGCCGCTCGGCGGCAAGCCCGGCGTCACTGGCGGCGCGGGCGACTTCCGGCGCGCGGGTGTCTATAATACCGGAAACTATCCATATCCCGCCCGGATTCAGAAGGGGCGGGATATGCGGCATAAGCGCCAAAATAATATCCGCCACGATATTGGAGAATATAAGGTCAAAGCCCGCGCCGACATCCCCGCGCAGGCGCGCGTCATTCGCGAAGTCGCCCGTGAACGTCCTGACGCGATCCGACAGCCCGTTCAGCCGCGCCGTTTTAAGCGCGATGCCGGCGGCAAGCGGGTCAATGTCAACCGCCGAAACCTCACGCGCGCCCAAAAGCAGTGCGCACAGCCCCAATATCCCGCTTCCGCAGCCCACGTCAAGCACGCGCGCGCCGGATACGTCCGCCGCCGCCAGAATTTCAAGGCACAGGCGCGTTGAGGCGTGAATCCCGGTGCCGAAGCTTACGCCGGGGTTGGAGAGGTACACCGCGCGGCCCGCGTAGTCCCCAAGGGGAAGCCATTCCGGGTGGATTACAAGGCGGCCGATTTCTATGGGCGTATAGAACTGCTTCCAGTTCTCCGCCCAGTCCTCCTCACGCACCGTTTCGGTTGCCGCGTCCGGGAAAAGGGCGCGAAGCGCCGCAAGCGCTTTCGCGTCTTCCCGCGGCAGATAGACGATAACGCGGCACGCGCCCTTATAGTGGGCGAGAAGCGCCTCGTCCGTCATTTCCCAGTGCGGGCTTTGCGCAAGCACGTCGCGCTCGTCCTCTGTCTGGAAAGAGTCCAGACCCAGCGCGCACAGCGCCGCCCCAACCTCGTCAAGCGTCTCCGGCAAGGCCGGGACGGTGACTTTTATATAATCCAAAGGATGTCCCCCTTATGAAGAAAATCGTGCGCTTCGCAAAGCGCGTAATAAAGATATACAATAAGCTTGCCGGGGAAGAGGATATGTTCGGGCGCGCGGCGCAGACAACGTACTATCTTATGATGGCTTGTTTCCCGCTTGGCCTTCTGGGCGCGCTTGTCTTTAACCGCTTTCATCTGGGTATGCCAAGAGCCGAGGGGCTTCTGCCCGTTGAAGTGCTTGACATGATCGGCGGCATACGCCCCCCGGAAAGCTCCGGCCCAGTTCTGATAATGGGTTCGGTCTGGGCGGCTTCCGCCGCGGTCTGGGCGCTTATGCGCGCCGTTCACACGGCACAGACGGGAAGGCGGCTTACCTCGGCGTGGGCGCGTATCGCCGCCGTCGCATTTATGCTTGGCTTTATAGCGGTACTCGCGCTTTCGCTGTCGCTTATGGTTCTGGGGCGCTGGTTTGGAATCGCGGCGTCGTGGTTCGCGGTGTTCCTTCTGCTTTTCGCGCTTTACAACCTAAGCTTCACGCCAAAGAAGCAGCGTGTTCGCCCGCGCCGCAACGCGGTGTCCGCCGCCGTCGCCGCCGCGCTTTGGATGCTTGCCACCTGCGGCTTTGGAACCTATATACGCTATTTCGCGAGCTATACGAAAAGATACGGCGCCACCGGCGCGTTTCTTGCGCTGTCGGTGTGGCTTTACATCATAAGCGTGGTTGTGATATTCGGCGCGGAAATGGGCTGTATCTCGTGGCGCAAAACGGGCGAAGGCTCTTGACAATACGCCCCCCGGGGTAGTATGCTCTGGGTGTGGAGTGCTTGCAAAGGGCGGTGCGTTCGTCGCGGCGCGGGCGCAAGGCGTTTAGGAGAAAGTAATCCGCGCCGATAGTCTTTCAATGTAAAGGAGGCGCACTATGCCGACTATTTGCTTTTTTCGGGGGATAAGAATATACATGAATTTCAGCGAACACCGTCCGCCGCACTTTCATGCTACTTACGGCGGTGATGAAGTATTGGTGTCTATAAATGATATCGAAGTTTTGGAAGGCGCTATCTCATCTAAGCAGCAGAAAATGCTGCTTGGGTGGGCAGCGTTGCACCAAGAAGAGTTGTTGGAAAACTGGGTTTTGGCAGAGAAGAAAAAAGAGCTGTTCGAGATTGAGCCGCTTAGGTAAAGGAAGTGGGGAAATGCAGATTCCAAATGACGTTTCCGAGTATTTTTCGCGCGGAAGGCGAAGGGTGGTATCCGTAACCGCCAACGATGATTTTTCACTGTCTCTGGTGTTTGATAACCGCGAGACAAGATCTTACGATATGAAGGAAAATCTGAAGGGGGATGTATTCAAACCTCTTCTGGCTGAAGCGGCGTTTAAAAGGGTTTTTGTTGATGAAAACGGGGGCGTTGCGTGGGATGTTGATCCGAATGCGGACAGCGGCGCTGTATGGAACAACAGGGTTGACATATGCCCGGACAGTTGCTATTTGCAAAGTGTCCCGTCAGAAATCCCATGAACTGGCTTACGGAAAATCTTGCCGATGTAATCGTGGGGATTGTGCTTGTCTGCGCGTTGGCGGCGGCAGTGTTTTCAATCGTGCGCAAACGCAAAAAGGGCGGCTGTCACGGCTGTGAGGACTGTGGCCAAGCGTCTTCTTGCGGAAAGCGGCCGGAGAAATAGGCGTTCAGCGCCGCCGGGGGCATCCCGGCGGCAAGAAGCGCGCCGGCCAAGGCAAGCAGGACTTCGCCGAAGACGCCGGGCGCGCACCCAAGCGGTATATCCTGCCGCTCTAAGCGAAGGCCGCGAAGCGTGACGATCTCGCGCTGAAGCGAGAGTACGCATCCGTCCGGGCTTATGCTTGAATAGGTAAGGGTTTCGCGCGCACCCATGCCGTAGGTAATAAGCTGGGCGGTCGCCGCCTGTGTGTCGGCGGGCGCGACGACAAGCGGGGAAGAAAAGCAGGCAGGCTCCGGTATACCCGGCATCACCGCAACCGCGTCCATGCCGCCAATCCGCCCGCCCGCGCCAAGCTTGCGCCAGCTTACGCCGTCAAGCCGCGCCCCGCGCAGCAGCGCGGCAGCCCCGGCGCTTTTTTCGCATATCCCGAACAAATACATAAACGCGCCCCCCTTTTCCTCAAAAAGCGACACGGCCGCGCCGTTTCCTCATTTTGTCCGAAAAGGGGGGCGATATACGCTTGCGGTTATGTATTAAGCCGGAATCTCGTTAAACGCCAATTGGAGGAGCTCGTAAACAAACTGCGAGCCGAACACCGTAAGAATAAAGGGATATATAAGCTTGCCGGGATTATTGTCCGACCTTTCAAAAGCCTTGAACATAAACAGGAAGCAGCCAATCATGGCAACGGTGAAAAGCACGGCGAAGAAATTGCCAAAAAAGCTTCCGGAAATAAAAGCCGTGAAGAAAAGCGCAATCCTTACCGCAGAATACATCATTAAAAACGCCGATGAACCCGCCGCGATTTTAAGCGCGGACAGCATTCCGCCGCCTCTTTTTAAAATCAGGTGCAGGATGATCGCCACACAGGCGAACAGCGCGACGTAAAACAGCGTTTCCAGGAATATGCCAACGGGACGGACGCTCTCGAAAAAGGGCGGTCTGCCTCCTCCGCCGCCAAGTAAGCCGTATAAGTCGTCAAATGCACTGCCGAATTGTCCGCCAAACATCGTGCTGGAGTTGCCAATGTATCCAAACAGCCTGTAAAGGAAAGTCGAGAACGCGTAAAGCACAAACGCGCCGCCCAGAAGA
The DNA here is from genome assembly GCA_031271665.1 of Oscillospiraceae bacterium. Taxonomy (GTDB): domain Bacteria; phylum Bacillota; class Clostridia; order Oscillospirales; family UBA929; genus WRLJ01. The sequence continues at coordinate 21,411 of JAISVI010000133.1, read as the reverse complement.
AGCGCCCACAGCGCGCTTTTTGCGTTTGACACCACGTCAAGCGAGTCAAGCGGCGATTTTGAAAACAGCGCCTTTAAGTACGTCTTCAGCTCCCCGCCCAAAACGGAAGGCTGTGCCGGCGGGGGCGCGGGCTGTGCCGGCGGAGGCGCGGGCTGTGCGCCGGGCGCGTTTCCGTAGGTTGGCGCCGCTTGCTGGGGCGCTTGAGCCGCTTGTGGCGCTGTCGGAGGCGCCTGATAAGGCGTCTGGGGTTGAGTCGTTTGGGTTTCCGGACTGCAGGCGGGACACTTTCCCGTCGCGTCAAGTTCTGTGCCGCATTTTCCGCAAAAAGGCATAAAAAACTTCCTTTCCCTTTTTATATAATTATAGAATACATTAACTTTCGGAATATGTCAAAAGGTTTTTTTCTTTCTTAATTGCCAACACGGTATCGGACGTGTTATAATGTAACGGCTGATTATATTTTAGGAGGCATACGGGATGCTTAACGACGTGAAACGGGCCGTTTGCAAGGCCAACAAAGAGCTTGTTCAGCAAGGGCTGGTGAAATTCGACTGGGGTTCGGTAAGCGCGTTCGATATGTCTATGGGCGTTTTCGTCATCAAACCCCAAGGCGTCCCCTTTGACGAGCTTCAGCCGGAACTGATGGTCGTTATGAGCATGGAGGGGCAGAAGGTCGAGGGGCGGCTTGAACCGGCGTCGGACGAAGGGCTTCACCGCGCGCTTTACTGCTCGTGGGCCATGCAGGTCGGCGCCATAGTACATACCCAGTCCCTGTACGCCACGGCGTTCGCCCAGGCGGGTCAGGAGATAGGCGCGCTTGGAAGCGTACACGCGCGCTGCTTCGGCGCGCCGGTACCCGTCACGCGCCCGCTTACCGCCGGGGACATCGGGGACGGCGATTTCAACTTTAAATGCGGAGAGCGCGTTATCGAAACCGTCGGCGACCCGCTTAGGGTGCCCGCGGCGCTTATACACGGACACGGCGCGGCCATATGGGGCGCAAACTGCGCGGACGCCGTTCAAAACGCCGTGTTTTTAGAGGCCGTGGCCAACATGGCGTTTGTCACGAAAACAATAAACCCGAACGCCGCCGGGGTAGAGTCCGCCGTTCTTGAAGCATTCCGAAGAAAGTAGCCAAAAAGCGGGCGGGGGATTCTCCCCGCCCGGCGACAGTTAATTAAAACGCGCTTCCCGCGAATAAGGACTGCAGATTTATAACCACCGAGGTCTTGCCTTCGCCAAGCTTGGCAACGCCCGTGACATACCCAACGCCCGAATAATCCCCGGATGTGGGCGGGGGCGCGATGTCTTCGGGTTCGATTGTAAGGGTTTCGCGTATCGCGTCCACGATAAGCCCAACCTCGTTGTCGGCGACTTGGGTCACGACAATACAGGTTCTGTCGGTATACTCAATCTCTTCCTTATGGAAACGGACACGCATGGATACAACGGGGATAATATTGCCGCGCAGATTGATGAACCCCTTCATATAGTGGGGCATTTCGGGCATCTCGTTGATCTCCTGCATAACGACTATCTGATGTACATAGCGGATCTCAATGCTGTAGGTTTCATCGGCAACGCAGAAGTTCAGGTACATGTTCTTCATCTCATCCGTAGAGGTGTTTTCAAGCATTTCTTCCTCGGTGAGATTAATATCCTGCTCCGGCATACGCTTGCTCCTTTCTCTTAATTGTGACTTTCTACACTATAGCAAGACATATGTGCATTGTCAAGGGGTAACGCCCCGCAGAAAGGCGGATTTACCGTAATGGTCATAAAACCACGAATAAGGGGATTTATCTGCACCACGGCGCATCCGGCCGGGTGCGCCGAGCGTGTGCGCCTGGACGTCGAAACGGCCGAAAGCGCGGGAGGTATCCGGGGCGGCCCGGGTCTTGCGCTTGTAATCGGCGCGTCGTCGGGATATGGCCTTGCCTGCCGCATACAGGCGGCCTTTGCCTGCGGCGCGAAGACGGTGGGCGTATCTTTCGAGCGCGCGCCCTTGGGGGACAGGACGGGGACGGCGGGCTTCTACAACACCGCCGCCTTTGACCGCATGTCCAAAGGCCGGGGAATCGCGGGCGCAAGCATCAACGGCGACGCGTTTCTGCCGGAGACAAAGGCGCAGGCGATACAGGCGGTAAAATCGCTTGGCGGCAAGGTTGACCTTGTAATCTATTCCCTTGCCGCGCCGCGCCGAACGGAAAACGGCGTTACGTGGAATTCCGTGATAAAGCCCGTAGGGTCGCCCTTCCGGGGGAAATCCGTGGACGTTCAAACCGGGCAGGTGTCCGAGGTTGAAATCGCCCCGGCGACGCAAAGCGAGATTGACGCCACGGTAAAGGTCATGGGCGGCGAGGACTGGCTTGCGTGGATACGCGCGCTTGACGAAGAAGACGTGCTTGCCGAAAACTGCGTAAGCGCCGCGTTTTCGTATATCGGCCCGGAAAAAACCCATGCTATATACAAGAACGGCACCATAGGGAAGGCGAAAGAGCATCTTCAAAACTGCGCGCGTGAAATAAACGCGCTTCTGACCCCAATGGGCGGGAGAGCCTTCGTGTCGGTGAACAAGGCGCTTGTGACCCAGGCGTCCTCGGCCATTCCCGTTGTGCCGCTTTATATCTCGCTGCTTTACCGCGTTATGAAGGACGCGGGTCTTCACGAGGACTGCCAGGCTCAGGCAGCGCGCCTGTTCGGGCTTCTGTACGGCGACCGCGCCGCGCCGACCGACGCGCAGGGGCGTATCCGCCTTGACGACTGGGAGATGCGCCAAGATATACAGGCCGAGGTCGAGCGGCGCTGGCAGGCCGTCACAAGCGAAAACATCGCCCGGCTTGCCGATCTCCAGGGATACAGGGACGATTTCCTGCGCCTGTTCGGCTTCGGGCTTGACGGCGTTGACTATGACGCGGATGTTTAAGCGCCTGTTAAAACTGACCGCTGCAGCTTTTACCGCTTCGCTCGTTCGCCTTTCAGGCGAACACGCAATTTTTCAACAGGCTCTAAAGGAAGTGTGATATGCAGCCCAATGTAGCATTGATAACGGATTCATTTCCGCCGATTATCGACGGGGTGTGCAACTGCGTGCTTAACTACGCGCGCATCCTCAATTTCCGCCGGGACGGATCCTGCGCCGTAGTCACGCAGAAAATGCCGGGGGGGCAGTATTCCCAGTATCCGTATCCGGTTTTGACCTATCCGTCCATGCCGATACCAAAGGTCGCCTACCGCGCGGGATACCCGTTTGTGCCGACGCTTGCCGCAAAGCTTAAAAAGCTTAACATAGACATACTGCATGCCCACAGCCCGTTCACCGCAATGACCATCTCGCGCCAGCTGAGAATGCTTCTTAAAGTGCCGGTTGTCGTCACTCAGCATACGAAATGGGAGTATGACATAGCGCGTATTTTCCCGCGCTATCTGCGAAAGCCCGTGGAAAGGCTTGTCTACGGCAATATATCGGCGGCGGACGAGGTGTGGTCGGTAAGCCGCAGCACCGCGAAACACATGTCCGAGCGCGGCTTTGGCGAATTTAAGTCGATTGTAATGGAAAACGGCACCGATTTCACGCGCGGCGACGCCGACCCGTCCCTTCTGCGCGAGCTTAACGGGCGTTTCGGATTAAATGACGAAAGACCGGTATTTCTTTTCGTAGGTCGCATGATGTGGTACAAGAATATCCGCCTTATATTCCGGGCGCTTGACATATTGCGCTCTAACGGGCTTGCCTTTGACATGCTTATGGTGGGCGACGGCCCGGATTTAAGCGCGATAGAGCTTCTCGCAAACGAAATGGATATGGGCGGACATGTTCATTTCGCCGGGCGTATCAGCGACAGGGAAAGGCTTAGGGCGTATTTTACGCGCGCGGACTTAATGATATTCCCGTCCGTGTTCGACAACGCGCCGCTTGTCGTGCGCGAGGCGGCGGCCTGCCGCTGCCCGGCGGTCGTCATAAACGGAAGCTCTACGGCGGAAATCCTTCTTGATAACGAAACCGGCTTTTTTGCCGCAGAGACCCCGGAAAGCGTTGCGGAAACAGTGCGCCGCGCGGTAAGCGACAAAGCTTTGCTTAACCTTGTGGCGGACAACGCCGCCGAGCATGTATACGTTTCGTGGGATGATATTGTTTCCCGCGCCGTAGACAGGTATGGGAACATCATCGAAAAATATAAAACGAAGTGTTGAAAATTGCGTGTTCGCCTGCAAGGCGAACGAGCGCAGCGCTTGCGAACAGGCGTCTATGGCGCGGCATCGCAAGCCGGAGCGGGCAATTTTCAACATGCCCTAAAAGCGGGCAAAAGGCGCTTTAGCCCGCGAGCAGTGGCTCTGTTACGCTCCTAAATAGCCTTAAATCCGTCTTTAAGCACCACGATGCGGTTATACGCGCCGGGGTGCTTTGTGTCCGCGCAGAAATAGCCGTTCCTTACGAACTGGAAGCGGTCGCCGGGCTTTGCCCGCGCAAGGGCCGTCTCCAGCTTACAGCCGGAAAGCGCCCTGTGCGAATCCGGGTTAAGGAAGTCCAAATAAGTTTTCCCTTCGGGCACGTCCTGCACGTTTTCAAGGCTGAAGAGGTTTTCGTAAAGGTTCACGTCCGCGGAGAAACAGCTTTCCCTGCTTAACCAATGCACAGTCCCCTTTACCTTGCGCCCGTCGGCGGGGACGCCGTTGCCGGTATCAAGGTCGGCAGTGCAAAGAAGTTCGGTGACTTCTCCGGCGTCGTTTTTAACAATTTCGTCACAGCGGATAATATACGCGCCCATAAGGCGCACCTCTCCCCCGGGGCGCAGGCGGTGCCACTTTGGGGGCGGCGCTTCGGCAAAGTCGCTTTTTTCAACATAAAGCCTGCGCGAAAACGCAACCTCTCTCGTCCCGCTTTCCGGGTCAAGGGGGTTATTCGCGACGGGGAAAGTTTCGGTTTTGTCTTCGGGGTAGTTTGTGATTGTCACGGCCAAAGGTTCAAGCACCGCTATGCGCCGGGGCGCGGAAAGGTTAAGCTCTTCGCGCACGCAGTATTCAAGAAGGCGCAAGTCAACAAGGCTGTACGTCTTCGACACCCCGGCGCGGCGCACGAACTCAAGTATGGCCGAGGGGGTATAGCCCCGGCGGCGCAGGGCGGAAAGCGTCGGCATACGCGGGTCGTCCCACCCGTCCACGCGCCCCGTCTCCACAAGCTCGCGCAGATAGCGCTTGCTCATAACGGTGTTCGTCACGTTAAGCCGCGCGAACTCGAACTGGCGGGGTCTATGCTCAAAGCCGATGTTTTCCGTCACCCAGTCGTAAAGCGGGCGGTGGTTTTCAAACTCGATAGAGCAAAGCGAGTGGGTGATGCCCTCGATGGCGTCCTGAATCGGGTGGGCGTAGTCGTAAAGCGGGTAGACGCACCACTTGTCCCCCTGTCTGTGGTGGCTTGTGCGGACGATGCGGTATATCGCCGGGTCGCGCATGTTCATATTGGGCGAGGCCATGTCGATCTTCGCCCGCAGCGTCCGGCTTCCCTCGGCGAACTCGCCGTTTTTCATGCGCGTGAACAAATCAAGGTTTTCCTGCGCGCTTCTGTTGCGGAAGGGGCTGTCCCTGCCCGGCTCGGTAAGGGTTCCCCTGTACTCGCGCATTTCCTCCGGCGAAAGGTCGCAGACATAGGCCTTCCCCTCGCCTATAAGTTTAAGGGCGTACTCGTAACACTTATCGAAATAGTCCGAGCCGTAGAAAACGCCGCCGCTTGGGTCTTCGCCAAGCAGCCAGCGTATGTCCTGCTCGATTGCCTGGACGAACTCCTCGTCCTCGCGGGCGGGGTTTGTGTCGTCAAAGCGCAGATTGAACAAACCGCCGTATTTCACGGCTGTGGAGTGGTTTATCCATATCGCCTTCGCGCTTCCGATATGCAGATAGCCGTTCGGTTCGGGCGGGAAGCGCGTGTGGATGGGGCGGCTGAAGCCGCCTTTCAAATCCGCGTCGATTATGTCGTGTATGAAGTTTGCGTTGGTCTCCGGCATGTTTTCACTCATTCGTGCGTCACTCCCTGTGCGGTATTAAGCCTTTCCCGTACGCGCACTTCGCCCAGAAGGCGCATAACCTCGCAAAGGTCGGGGGATTGGGCGCGTCCCGTTACCGCGATACGCAAAGCCATTGCCACGTCGCCCACGCTGCCGGGGTGCGCGTCCGGGTTTTTCTTATAGTCCTTCATGTTGACCGCGAAGCCGATTCCGGCGGCCACGGCCTTCACCTTTTCAAACCAGACGCTGTTGTCGTCCCGCGGGTCATAGGTTTCCGCAAAGCGCCCGAACACAGTTTTCAGAAGCTCCGCGCCCATGTTTTCGGGATACGCGCCGATAATCTCAAAAAGCCCGTCATAGAAAAAGGCCATATACTCCTTTGCTTCGCTGTACGTCCCGAAATCCTTCCGGGGCTTGGGGCCGCCGCGCCCGATGCTTAGTATGCCGCGCGCGTAGCCTTCGTCACGCCGCAGCATCAGCGCGAATTCCGGCTCGTACGCCTCCGCCCACGCCAGAAGCCCGCCGTAAACCTCTTCGGCGCTTTGGCGCGACATGACCGTTTTCGCCACGTCCATAAGCTTGTCCATGTCGAAAAGCGCCCCCGCGGGGTTCATCTTCTTAAAGGAGAAGGGGAAATCCGAAAGCGGCGCGGCGGGGTTTTGGTCGCGCCACTCTTCAAAGTTTGAGTTCTGCAGGGTCAGAATATACTCTTTAAGCGCCGCCGGGCAGAAGCCCTTTGCCCTGTAGAAGTCAAGCGCCAGCTCCGGATCCTTGCGCTTGGAAAGCTTGCGTTTGGACGCGCCCTCCATCTTCATTATCGGCGCGGTGTGCAGATATTCCGGCATCGGCCAGCCCATAAGGGAGAAAAGCTGGACATGTATGGGCAGCGTGGCAAGCCACTCGTCGCCGCGAACGACATGGGTGGTGCGCATAAAGTGGTCGTCAACCACATGCGCGAAATGATAGGTGGGTATGCCGTCGCTTTTAAGAAGCACAACGTCCTGGTCGTTTTCGGGGAACTCCGTGTCTCCTTTGACAAGGTCGGTGAATTTAACGCGCCTTGCCGGGTCGCCGGGGCTGCGCAGGCGCAGGACATAGGGCTTCCCCGCCCTTACAAGCTCTGCCGCCGCGCCCGGCGGCATATCGCGATGCACCGCCCACGCGCCGTAATAGCCGGGGTTCGCCTTGACGGACGCCTGCTTTTCCCTTATCTCGTCAAGCGCCTCCTCCGTGCAGAAGCAGGGATAGGCAAGCCCTTTGCGCACAAGCTCTTTCGCGCAGATATGGTAAATCTCCGCCCGTCTGCGCTGTCTGAACGGGCCGTAAACGCCCGCGTCGCCGTCAGCGGTCGCGCCCTCGTCCAGGGCAAGGCCGAACTCACCGCACATCTCCAGTATTTTTTCAAGCGCGCCCGGCACCTCGCGCTTTTCGTCGGTATCCTCCACGCGCAGATAGAACACCCCGCCGCTTCTGTGGGCAAGCCGCTCGTCCGCAAGCGCGCCGTACAGGTTGCCAAGGTGCAGAAAACCCGTGGGGCTTGGCGCGAAGCGCGTCACCATCGCCCCGCTGGGCAAGGCGCGGGGGGGGAAGCGCGCCTCAAGCGCCTGCGTCCCGTCTTCTGTGTCCGGGAAAAGCAAATCCGCCAAGTTATGACTGTTAAACGCCGTGTCCAAAACCAAAAATCCTCCCACCTCTCGCTTCGCGCGAGCTGTTTACGGGGTCATACGGGGTTACTCCCGCCCGATTCAGAATACCATTATTGCCGCGCCGCGTCAATGTCTATATACTGCGGTATAACAGCCGCATGACTTATCTTCATTGACAAAGAACCGCCAAAAGCGTATAATGACGGCAAATCTGACGGAGGCGGGAGAAAATGCCATACAACAAGCGCACATGTTACTGCGGGGAACTGCGAAGCGCGCATATCGGCCAAAGCGTGACCCTTTGCGGATGGGTGGACCGTACGCGGGTACACGCGGGTCTTGTTTTTATCGACCTTCGCGACCGCGCGGGAATCGCCCAGTGCGTGGTCGGCGAGTCAAGCCCACTGTTCGCCGGGGCGCAGCGCCTTAAACCCGAGTCTGTACTCTGCGTTACCGGGACGGTGCTGGCCCGCGCCACGGCAAACGCGAAAATCCCCACGGGCGAAGTGGAAATCGCGGTGGACAGTATTGACGTGCTTTCGCGCGCGCAGACGCCGCCCTTTGAGATAACCGACGACACGAAGGCAAACGAGCTTCTGCGCCTTGAGTACCGTTATCTGGATTTGCGCCGCCCGTCGCTTCAGTCCGCCATGCGCACGCGCCACAGCGCGATGATGAGCGTACGCCGCTTTTTTGACGCCAACGGCTTTTGGGAGATTGAAACGCCCGTGCTGACCGCCTCTACCCCGGAGGGTAGCCGGGACTACCTTGTCCCAAGCCGCCTGCACCCCGGCGCGTTCTACGCGCTTCCCCAGTCGCCGCAGCAGTATAAACAGCTTCTTATGGTTTCGGGCGCCGACCGCTATTTCCAGATTGCCCGCTGCTTCCGTGACGAGGATTTGCGCGCCGACCGCCAGCCGGATTTCACGCAGATAGACATGGAAATGAGCTTTGTTGACATCGAGGATATACTTTCTGTAAACGAGCGCATGATACAAACCCTGTGGCGAGACATACTCGGCAAAGAGCTTCCCCCAATGCCGCGCCTTACGTGGAAAGAGTGCATGGAGCGCTTCGGAAGCGACAAGCCCGATCTGCGCTTCGGCTTTGAGCTTAAAGACCTTACCGACGTAACCAGAAACTGCGGCTTCGCCGTGTTTTCCGGCGCTTTAAGCGTCCGCGCGATAGTAATAGACGGGTCTTCGGACAAATTCACCCGCAAGGACATCGACGCGCTTACCGCGTTTGTCCGGGGGCTTGGCGCGAAGGGGCTTGCTTGGCACAGGGCCGAAAGCTCGTCTTTCGCGAAATTCCTTTCCGAAGACGAACTTGCCGCCGTGACGGGCCGGGCGGGGTGGAAACCGGGCGACCTTATGCTTTGCGTGGCGGACGACAAGGACGCGCTTGTCAAAACGTGCCTTGGGGCGCTTCGCACAGAATGCGCGCGGAAGCTTGGGTTGCTTGACCCGGGCGATTACCGCTTCCTGTGGGTGACAGAGTTCCCGCTTTTCGAGTACAGCGAGGAAGAGGGGCGGTTCGTCGCCCAGCACCACCCCTTCTGTATGCCGATGGAGCAGGATGTGCCGCTTCTGGACGGCGAAGACCTTTCCTTGTGCCGCGCAAAGGCGTACGACATGGTCTGCAACGGCTATGAGCTTTGCTCGGGCTCTATCCGCATACACGACCCCGACGTCCAGGCGAAGATGTTTTCGCTTCTGGGCTTCTCCGAGGCCGAGACGCAGCGGCGCTTCGGGCATCTGCTGCGCGCGTTTTCCTACGGTGTGCCGCCCCACGGCGGTATCGGCTTCGGCCTTGACCGGCTTGTAATGCTGCTTTGCAAAACGGACAATATACGCGACGTTGTGGCGTTCCCGAAAACCCAGCAGGCAATCGAGCCGATGATGGGCTGCCCCTCCCCCGTGGACAAGAAACAGCTTGACGAACTTCGTTTAGAGGTAAAGGTTTAACCCCCGGGTTCTGAAAGGATGAAATCAAAATGAAAGATAACGGACGGCGCGCGGGAATTGTGCTTCCGGTCTTCTCGCTGCCCTCGCCGCAGGGTATCGGGACGATGGGCCGGGGGGCGTTTGCCTTTGTGGACTTCCTTGCGCTTGCGGGGCAGAGCTATTGGCAGGTGCTGCCTCTGTCGCCCACAGGCTTTGGCGACAGCCCCTATCAAAGCTGCTGCTCTCGCGCGGGGAATCCCTATTTCATCGATCTGGAACTTCTGGAGGCGGACGGTCTTCTGCTTGAAGAGGACTACCGCTTCGCCGATTACGGCCAGCATCCCGACCTGGTGGACTACGGCGCTATATACCGCGTGCGTATGGGCATCCTGCGCAAAGCTTGGCAGCGCGGCGCGTCCGCGCTTTCCAAGGAACTTGACGCGTTCCGCGCGGAGAACGCCGACTGGCTTGCGGACTACGCGCTTTTTATGGCGGTGAAGGCCTATTTCAACATGCTTCCGCTTAAAGAGTGGCCTGACAAAGGCATACTAAGGCGCGAAAAGGTTTCGCTTGAAACCTACAGAACACTGCTTGCCAAAGAAATAGAGTTTTATGAATTTGTCCAGATGCTGTTTTTCCGCCAGTGGGAAAGCCTTAAAGCATACGCAAACGGTAAGGGAATAGGAATCATTGGGGATATACCGATCTACTCGGCGGAAGACGGCGTGGAGGTTTGGGCGGCTCCGTCTCTTTTTGTGCTTGACGAAGACCTTGTCCCCGTCCGGGTGGCGGGCGTGCCGCCGGATTTGTACAGCAGTGACGGTCAGCTTTGGGGCAACCCTTTATACAACTGGCCCGTACATAAAAAAGACGGCTTTGCGTGGTGGATAGGGCGTCTGCGTCACGCGGCGCGCCTGTTCGACGCGATACGTATCGACCATTTCCGCGCCTATTACAATTACTGGAGCGTCCCCCGCGGCGCGCCCGACGCGTCCGCGGAATCCGGCGGCAGGTGGGAACCGGGGCCGGGCATGGAATTTATAGACACACTGAGAAAAGAGCTTCCAGACGTTACGCTTTTCGCCGAGGATCTTGGCGACCTTGACGAAAGCGTTATTAAGTTTATCCGCGAAACGCGTATGCCGGGAATGAGCGTCGCGCTTTACGGCTTTGACCCGTGCGGCGACAGCGTCTATATGTCCCATAACGTCGGCCGCGAGACCGTGGCCTATACCTCGACGCACGACAGCCCCACCTTCGTAAACTGGTTCCATAACGAGGCGACGGACGACGAGCGCGAGTTTGCGCGCGAGTACATGCGCCTTAACGTAAACGAGGGCGTCGGCTGGGGCGCGGTGAAGTCAGTGTGGGGGACGCACGCGTGGCTTTCCATGGCCATGCTTCAGGACGTGCTTGGGCTTGGCGCGGACTCGCGCATAAATACCCCTTCCACCCTTGGCGGGCGCAACTGGCGCTGGCGTATACGCCAAGAGGCGCTTAACGCCCATGTGGCGGGTATGCTCCGCCGCGTCACGGATGTTTACCGCCGACTGCCCCCGGTACCCGAAGCGCAGGACGAGGATGTTAAAGCAGACGGCGAGGGCGCGATTAGTGAAGTATGACGAATGGTTCGCCGCTATACGCGATTTAAGCCAGCGTCCGCCGGGGGGCGCAGACGCGGATTTCCTTGTGAAAACCACGCTTGCCGCGCGGGGAGTTATCGGCGGCGAGGAACAGTCCGCGTTTCTTGACTGCCCGCCGGAAAGTCTGCATGATCCCTTTTTGTTTTCGGACATGGGCAAGGCGGTCGCGCGGATTAAGGCGGCCATAGCCGCAGGGGAAAGAATCGCGGTATACGGCGATTACGACGCCGACGGTCTTACCGCCTGCGCGCTTATGTACCTTCAGCTTACGGACATGGGCGCGGACTGTATAACCTATATCCCCAACAGGCTTGAAGACGGATACGGTCTGCGCGCGGAAGCCCTTGACGCTCTTAGAAAGCAGGGCGCAAGCCTGTGCGTCACGGTTGACACCGGCGTCACCGCCCTTGCCGAGGCCGGGGAAGCCGCCGCGATGGGTCTTGACCTTATCATAACCGACCATCACGAGTGCCGGGAAAGCCTTCCGCGCGCGTGCGCGGTTATAGACCCGAAAGCGCCCGGCTGTACATATCCGTTTGACGGGCTTGCCGGCGTCGGCGTGGCGTTTAAGCTTGCCTGCGCGTTAAGCGGACAGACGCAGGAAGCCATGCTTTCGCGCTTTGGGGATTTGGTGGCGCTTGGCACGGTGGCGGATATTATGCCGTGTCTTGACGAGAATAAGCGGCTGATACGGCGCGGGCTTGAGACGATGCGCTTGGGCGGACGCCCGGGGATATGCGCGCTTATAACGGATATCGGGATTAAGAGTATACGCGCCCATGATGTTGGTTTTCGCATTGCCCCCCGGCTTAACGCCGCGGGGCGTATGGGCAGGGCGGAGCTTGCCCTGGAGCTTTTGCTCTGCGACGGCGGGGAACGGGCAAAGGTTCTTGCGGCGCGGCTTGGCGAGCTTAACACGGAAAGGCGCGCCGCCGAAGACTTAATATTTACCCAGGCGCTTGCGGCGCTTGAAAAGACGGAGTCCCTTCCCGTGGCGGTGCTTGCCGGCGAGGATTGGCATCCGGGCGTCACCGGCATCGTCGCCGGGCGTTTGGCGGAAAAGCTGCGTGTGCCGGTGTTTATGATCTCTCTGGAGGGGGACACGGGTAAAGGCAGCGCGCGCAGTACCCGGGGCGAAAGCCTTGTCCGCGCGCTGTCTGAAAGCGCCGGGCTGCTTAAGGATTACGGCGGACACGAACTTGCGGCGGGTTTCACCGTGCCAAGGGAAAACATACCGCCTCTTCGGGACGCGCTTACCGCGTTTTTTGAAAAGAACGCGGCGGACGCGGGCAGGCGCGTCTTCTCCGCGGACGCCGTGATACACCCCTCGCGGGCCGTGACGGACGCGGTGCGAAGGCTTGACAAGCTTGAACCGTTCGGCGCGGAGAATCCCAAGCCTGTTTTTATCTTTGAAAACGTCCATCTGCGCGAGGTTTCGCCCATCGGCAGCGGAAAACACACGCGCTTTACGCTTGACTGCGCCGGTATGCTGTTCCACGCCGTATGGTTCGGCGTCGAAGCGGAAACGCTTGACATAGGCTCCGGCGAGAAGGCGGATATACTGTTTACCCCGGAAATTAACAAATACTACTCGCGTGAGGTTGTACAGCTTCATCTTGTGGATATACGCCCGTCGGCCGTACAGCTTGAACGGGATACACAGGAATGGGATTCGTATTCCCGCTTCTGCCGCGGGGGTTGCGTTGACACCGGGGAAGCGCGCCTTCTGCGCCCCTCGCGGCGCGAACTTGGGACGGTGTGGCGTCGTATACGCGAAAGGAAGAACGCCGAGGGAACGGCGCTCGCGCTCGCGCGGGAGCTTGCCGGGTCGTATGACCACCGAGTGCCGCTTGGTATGGTGTGGGTGGCACTTGACGTATTCGCGGAATATAATCTTATAATGATTGAAAAAGGGGACATCTGGCGCGTCTGCGCCCGTCCGGAGCCGGAGGAGAAGACAGACGCGTCGGAATCCGGGATTTTAAAAAGACTGGACGCATTGATGTAGCAGGTTGCGGACAAAGCCGTTTTGCCCCGAGCGCAGCGAGTTGTCAAGTTTGGAAAACTGGAGCAAAACCGCAGTTTTGTGAAGTTTTTCACACTTGCCGGGCAAAACGGCGCATGGCTGCACGACTATGTCGTCAGTCAGGGGCGGTCGTTGCGCCGCCCGATGTATACGGCGAAACCCGGCGGACGCGCAACGCGCGTCCCCGCAGACAGTGAAGGGAGTGTTCTTGGTGGAGGCGGAATACCGCGCGATTCTGGAACGGCGGTACCAGACGCTGCTTGGTCTTGCGCGCGCGTATATGCCAAGTCTTGACGAGCGCTTCCTTCTGGAGGCTTTTGAGTTTGCCGTCGAGGCGCACTCCGGGCAGACGCGCCGTTCGGGCGAGCCTTTTATTATCCACCCGGTTGAGGTCGCGATAATAATCGCGCAGATGAACATGGACATAGCCTCGATTGCCGCCGCGCTGCTGCACGACATAATCGAGGATACAAAATTCACTTTCGCGGATATAAAAAGCCGTTTTGGCACGACCATCGCCGAGCTTGTGGAAGCGGTCTCCAAACTGTCCCGCGTGAACTATCCCTCGCTTGAAGAGGCGCAGATGGAGAATCTGCGCAAGATGTTCCTTGCTATGGCGCGGGATATCCGCGTGATTATTATTAAAATCGCGGACCGCCTTCACAACATGCGCACCATCGCCTTCCAGCCCGAGCGGCGGCGGCGCGAGATATCGCTTGAGACAATGGAGGTATACGCCCCGATAGCGCACCGCCTTGGTATGCAGAAAATCAAGTGGGAGCTTGAGGATGTCGCGCTTGGCCAGCTTGACCCGGTGGGTTACGGCGAGATTATGCACAGGCTTGACGAAATAAGCGCCGAGCGCGGTGGCTTTTTAGAGAAGACCCGCAATCAGATTGCCCAAAAGCTTGCCGAAGGCGGTATAAAAGAGCCGAACATCGAAAGCCGCATAAAGCATGTCTACAGCGTATACCGCAAGATGATGGGACAGCATAAGGAAATCACCGAGATATATGACATGTACGCTTTCCGCGTCATTGTTTCCGATACGTCCGACTGCTATAACGTGCTTGGGCTTATGCACGACCTGTACCGCCCCATCCCGGGGCGGTTCAAGGATTATATATCCACGCCCAAGCCCAATATGTACAGAAGCTTGCATACCACCGTTATCGGTAAAGAGGGTCAGCCCTTTGAAATACAGATACGCACATGGGAAATGCACGCAACGGCGGAATACGGCATCGCCGCGCACTGGAAGTACAAACAGGGCATAGACCGCCCGGACTCCTCCGGCGCGGAAGAGCATCTGGCGTGGGTGCGAAGCCTTTTGGAAAGTCAGCAGGACACCGAAGCCGAGGATTTCATTCCCGCCATCAAGGTCGATATGTTTGCCGACGAGGTGTTCGTATTCACCCCAAGGGGCGACGTTATAAACCTCCCCGCCGGGGCGGGGCCGGTGGACTTTGCCTATTCCATACACTCCGCCGTGGGCAACCGCCTTTCCGGCGCGAAGGTCAACGGGCGCATTGTAAGCCTTGACTACCGGCTTGAAAGCGGCGACGTTGTCGAGGTGCTTACCCAAAACACCCACGGCCCCTCGCGCGACTGGATGAAGCTTGTTAGAACAAGCGAGGCGCGAAGCAAGATAAAGCAGTGGTTCAAAAAAGAACGCCGCGAGGACAATGTCGTCCAGGGGCGCGCGGAGTTCGAGCGCGAGCTTAAGCGAAGCGGCATGACAATGGCAGGCGTGATGCAAGAGGACATTTTCTCTCTGGCGCTTAAAAAGATGTCCTTTGCTTCTGCCGACGACCTTTTTGCCGCGATAGGCTATGGCGGCGTGTCCGTCCGGCGTGTGCTGGGGCGTCTGCGCGACGAGATCGCGCGCCAAAGCCGCGGGAAGCTTACCGACGAAGACCTGATTGAAAAGACCGCCGCAGCCGCGCCAAAAAAACCAAGGACAGCCGTATCCGGCGTTATCGTCGAGGATTTGGATAACTGCCTTGTCAAATTCGCGCATTGCTGCGCCCCGGTTCCGGGCGACCCGATAATCGGGTACGTAACGCGCGGCTATGGCGTAAGCGTCCATCGGCGCGACTGCCCGAACGTAATCGAGTCGCTTGCCGCGGATTCGGGCAGAAGCGTACGGGTATCGTGGTGCGACGGCATTAAAGAGACTTTCCAGTCAAGTCTTACCGCGCGCTGTCACGACAGGCCGGGGCTTTTGGTTGACGTTATGAACGCCCTTAGCGCGTTTAAGATTAAAATCCATTCCGTCGGCGCGAAGTCGGTCGCGGACGGTTTTGCGATTGTCGGCCTGCGTCTTGTCGTTGAGAACCTAGAGCAGCTTACCCATATCATGAACCGCATTTTGCAGATATCCGGCGTTCTCGAGGTGCTGCGCAAGGACGCGTAAGGGCGGCGTCAAAGATTGCGGTGATTATTAAGGCGGCGGCGTCTGAGGTTACGGATTTGTCGTCAGACTGAAACGGAGGGAGACGTTACGCGTCCCCCGCGAAATTCCGGCGCTTACATCTCGCGGAAATTCCGGTCAAGTCTTTTCCTTTCGCCCGCGAAGGCGTAATACCCGGGCTTCATGTCGTAGAACAGCTCTAAATTAAACGCGGCGGCTTTGACAATATCGTCGAACAGCTCGGCGTTCATACAGTAGTGGTTCTTCTCCGGGTCGTGCCAAAACAGCGTGCTTCCGCAGATCGAACAGAAGCCGCGCTCGACGTCTTCGTCGTTGTATATCGTGATTTTTTCGACACCGGCGGCAAAGATCACATTCTCCTTCGGCCCGGGGTCAACCGACAGCACCGGCCCCGAATTCATGCGGCGACAGGTGTCGCAGTGGCAGGTATAGACGACGTCGCCGTATTTTTTAATGACGATTTCAACCGCCCCGCAAACGCAGTGTCCGTGAATATTCTCCAAAGTGCCCGCCCCCCTGTTATTTTGAAAGCTTGTTGCTTATCTGGTCAATCTGGTCTGCGAACTTCGCAAGCTCCTTGTTCGGCATCCCCTCGCAGCCGCCTGCTATATTTGAAAGGCGGCGGACGGCGGACATAAGGCGCGCGAAGGCTTTTGCGGCGCGGGTGTCGCGGCCGCCGCGCTTTTCGGCGGGGACGCCCTGCGCGCTTACAAGCGGAAGTCCGGTTACAAGGTCAAACTCGGAACCGCTGTAGGGCGCGAAGGCGTTATAGCCGTACTCCTCGCGCAGGCAGGAAGTAAACTCGGTGCAGACCTCGTCCTCGCCGTGGTTGACAAAGACGCATCCCGGCTTTTTCCCTATCGCGTTTATCCAGTCCAAAAGCCCCTGTTTGTCCGCGTGGCCGCTTACGCCGTTAAGGAAGCCGATCTCGGCGTGTACGCTTATCTCCTCGCCGAACAGCTTTACCTTTTTAAGGCCGTCCAGAATAAGGCGGCCAAGGGTGCCGTTCGCCTGGTACCCCACGAAGAGTATAAGCGAGTCGGCGCGCCACAGGTTATGTTTAAGGTGGTGGCGTATACGCCCGGCCTCGCACATGCCGCTTGCGGAGATTATCACCTTCGGGGTGGCGTCGTCGTTGATTTCCCGGGAATCCTGGGTGCTTTCGGAGATATTGAACCCCTCGAACATAAGGGGATTTACGCCTTTGCTTAAAAGCGACCGGGTTTCCGGGCCGAAATAGGATATGTCGCACTGTAAAAACACGCCGGTGGCGTCCCCGGCCATGGGGCTGTCAAGGTAGACGGGGAACGCGGCAAGGCCGTTTGCGCGTCGCTCGTTGTTTATCTCGCGGAACAGGTAAAGCATCTCCTGCGCGCGCCCCACCGCGAAGGACGGGATCACCACGTTGCCGCCGCGCGAAAGCGTGCGCTCGACATATGTAAGAAGCTCGTTATAGTAGTCCGGGCGCTCTTTGTGGTGAAGGCGGTTTCCATAGGTGGACTCGATTATGACAAAGTCCGCCCCGTCCGAAGTCTGGGGGTCGCCGACGATGGGCTTGCCGGAGTTGCCCACGTCGCCGCTGAAAAGGATTTTGCGCGTCTGGCCGTTTTCACTAAGCCATATCTCTATGCTTGACGAGCCAAGCAGATGCCCCGCGTCAAGAAACCGCACGGTAAGGTTTTCAAAGACCTGAACCTCGCGGTTATAGTCGCATGGGCGGAATTTTGCCAAAACGCCCTGCGCGTCCGCTGTATCGTAAAGCGGTTCCAAAAGCGCGTCGCCCGAGCGCTTGCCCTTGCGGTTCTGTCGCTCGACGTCGGCCATTTGGATATGCGCGCAGTCCATAAGCATTATCTCGCACAGGTGATAGGTCGCCTCGGTGGCGTAGACCGGCCCCTTGAACCCGTTTTTGTACAGAAGGGGCAGGTTGCCCGAGTGGTCGATATGCGCGTGGGTAAGAAGCACGCAGTCAACCTCCGGCGCGATAGGAAGCGGGGTCTGGTTCTCGAAGGTGTCCTTTCCCTGTTCCATGCCGCAGTCCACAAGTATCTTTTTGCCCCCGGCCTCTAAAAGCGTGGCGCTTCCCGTGACCTCGTGCGCCGCGCCGAGAAATGTTATCTTCATCTCAGCGTTCCTCCGCGACCCAGTCCCGCACGGGGATAACGCTGTATTTGCCCGGAGACGTGCGGTTGATAACGCGCTGGATTCCCGCGTTTATCATAAGCCGGCGGCACATCCGACAGGACTCCGCGGGCGCAAGCCCGTTGCGGTCATGGCAGACAAGGTACATCGTCGCGCCAAGCATCTGCTCGCGCGGCGCGGCGATAATGGCGTTTGCCTCGGCGTGGACGCTTCTGCAAAGCTCGTACCGCTCGCCCGGCGGGACGCCCAGTTTTTCGCGCAGGCACTCGTTCATGTCAACGCAGTTCCCGCACCCGCGCGCCGCGCCGTTATACCCTGTGGAGACGATTTCGTCGTTCTTGACGATGACCGCCCCGTATTTGCGCCGTATGCAGGTACTGCGCTCCAACACCGCCTCCGCGATGTTCAGATAATAGTTCTCTTTGTCAACGCGCCCCATAATCCCGTTCCCTTTCTTGTATTTCGCTTTTTTCTAATAGAATTCCGCCTTGGTGCTTCTGGAAAAAAGCCCGCTTAGTATGTCGCGCGGGGGCATTTCGCGGCGTATGACGCGCGCAACGGCCTGGCATATAGGAAGCTCGACCCCGGTCTGCTCGGACAGGCGCAGAAGCGAGAACGCGGTGGCCGCGCCCTCGGCAAGATAGGGGTACGGAAGCTCTTTTACTATGCACTCGCCAAACGCGCGGTTATGCCCGTAGGGGGAAAACAGCGTGGCCTGATAGTCGCCCAGATGGCAGATGCCGTATACGGTAAGCTCGCTTCCGCCCAGCGCGCCGACAAGCCGCGACACCTCGCGCGCCCCGCGCGCCATAAGCACGCCCTTAAGCGCCCCGACGTCAAGGCCGTCAAGCATCCCGGCGGCGATGCCGACCACGTTCTTGGCTGCGGCCCCCACCTCTGCTCCGATAAGGTCTTCGCCGTAGTAGAAACGTATAAGCGGGCTTGCCAACGCGTCGGCAAGGCGGCGTGTAAGCGCGGACGAAACGCTGTCGATAAGCATACAGTTCGGGACGCCGCCGACAAAATCCTGCGGGTGTCCCGGCCCGACCCATACCGCCGCGTCAACCGCGCCGCAAAGCGTCTCGTTAAGCACCTGCGTAAGCCGCAGTCCGGTGTTTTCCTCAAGACCCTTCATGCACAAAACAAAAGTCTTCCCGGCACCTTCGCCCGCCTCCGCCGCGCGCGAAAGCGCCGGAACCGCGTCTTTAAGCGTTTCGCAGAAAGAGCGAAGCTGCTGCGCGCCAATCGCCACAAGGGCGATGTCGGAAAACTCCCACGCCTCCAGTGGGTCAGAGGTAAAACTGACCGAATCGGGCAGTTTCAGAAACGCGTTTCTGCGCGTTTCCTTAAGCGATTCATAGGACGCCGAGCCGCCGCGCCCGCAAAGCAGGGCGCTGTGACCCGCGCTTGACGCGTACCACGCAAGGAACGAGGCCCAGCGCCCGCTTCCGTATACAGTGATGTTCATGTTTCCCCCATCGCGGTTTCTGCCGCCGCCGCGTCGATAATCCCAAGCGCGACAAGACGCCGGAGCAGGGTGTCGTCCGTGTTTTTATATTTCGCGTTAAGCGCGCTGTACGCGAAGTATACCATCTGGTCGCGGGTGAAAAGGTCGCGCGCCTTCGCCATGTCCGCCTGTGTGATAAGGCCGATGCTTACGGCAAATTCCATGGACTTGTCCCACGAAAAATCCGTGCTTGAGCTGTAGCCCAGCGCCACAAGCACATAGGTTATAAACATGTCGCCGCTTAGGGCAAGCTCCGGCGAAAACGTAGCGGGCCCGGTGCCGGCGGTGTACGCCTTGCTGTTGGCGTACGCCACAAAGGGATACGCCCAGTTTCCGGCGGGGACGTCGGCGAACGGGTGCGTCCCGGTAAAGGCAAGCGCCGTGTCCCCCTCGCCGAACAGGCGAAGCATAACGGTGATTCCCTCCGCGCGGGTGACGGGCCGCGAAAGCTCCATCCCGGCGGCTGTTCCGGCCAGAAGCCCCATCGTCTGAAGCGCCTGCGCGCGTTCGGCGGCCACGTTGCCGGGCGGCAGTATATAGCGGAAGTAGCCCTTAACAAGAACCTCGCACCGGGTTCTTGCCGTAAGGCTTCCGCCGTCCGCGGCAAAAAGGGCGGCTCCGCGCGGGACAAGGTTGCCCGCGGAAAGCGCCATCCCCTGTGTAAGGTCGGTTATTTCGCCGCCGGACTGCATATTGCCGGCGCGCACGACAAACATCGTACCGTCCCCGCCCTGAAGCGTTTCGCCCATTTCAAGAGTAAGCGAGAGAAAGCCGCCCGCGCGGAAGACAAGCTGTCTTGACGCCTCGCGCGCAAGTGTGCTTGCATCCGTATCAGACGGCAGAGCCAGTGCCTGTATGCGCGCGAAAAGCGCGTCGATTTCCGCGCCCGCGCCCTCTTCAATGGCAAGGTCAATCGCCGCGCCCGCCTTGTCCCTGACGCCCGGTACAAACACCTCGTCCACATAACTCTTCGTGACCGCCGGGTCGGAAGCCGACCCCAACACGCCCCCAACCGCGCCCGCAAGCATCGCGGCGCACAGCGCAAGCGTTATCGTTCTTCGCAAATGAACCGCCCTTTCTAATTGACAATTGACAATGAACAATTGTCAATTATGGAATCGCGCCGAGAAAACAATTGTCAATTGTTCATTGTCAATTGACTGATGACGTAGTCCGCGAACTGTTCGCAGGTCGCGCCGGTGTCGCGGCCGGTGATTTTAAGCCTCTTTTCCTCGAACATGCAGATGTCAAGCGCGCGCTCAAGATTTTTCGCCTTGTCCGCGTGTCCGATATGCTCAAGCAGCATGACCGACGCGCGCAGCATCGAGCATGGGTCGGCGTATATGGCACGCCCCTCTTCCACCATGCGCGGCGCAGAGCCGTGTATGGCCTCGAACATGGCATAGCGCTTGCCGATGTTGGCGCTTCCCGCCGTGCCGACGCCGCCCTGGAATTCCGCCGCCTCGTCCGTGATGATGTCGCCGTAGAGGTTTGGAAGCACGAACACCTGGAAGTCGCGGCGGCGCTTCTCGTCAACAAGCTTGGCCGCCATAATGTCCACGTACCAGTCGTCTGACGCGATATTCGGGTACTCCTTGGCCGTTTCGTTGAAGACGGAAAGGAATTTCCCGTCCGTGGTTTTGATGATATTGGCCTTGGTCACGGCGGAAACGCGCCTGCGCCCCGTCTTCCTGGCGTGTTCAAACGCAAGGCGGACAATGCGCGCGCAGCCCGCGTCGGTGACGACGGTAAAGTCCACGCTTACGCCGCCGATTTCAAGCCCAAGGCTTCCGGCTGCATAAGCCCCTTCGGTATTTTCGCGGAAGAACACCCAGTCTATGCCTTGGTCGGGAACCTTGACGGGGCGCACGTTCGCGAAAAGGTCAAGCTCTTTGCGCATGGCGACATTCGCGCTTTCTATGTTCGGCCATTTGTCGCCCGCGCGGGGGGTGGTGGTGGGCCCCTTGAGGATAACGTGGCACTCTTTAAGCTCGCCAAGCGTCTGGGCGGGGATGGCCGCGCGCTCGGCGGCGCGGCGCTCGATTGTAAGGGAGTCGATCGCGCG